>NZ_JADCKW010000053.1:0-7311 GCF_014982155.1 Enterobacter cloacae complex sp. P16RS2
CTCCTCTAAATCAGTTACCAGTGGCTGCTGCCAGTGGCGCTTTGTCGTGCTTTTTCGGGTTGGACTCAAGACGATAGTTACCGGATAAGGCGCAGCAGTCGGACTGAACGGGGGGTTCGTGCATACAGTCCAGCTTGGAGCGAACTGCCTACCCGGAATCGAGTGTCTGGCGTGGTATGAGAAACCGCGGCCATAACTGCGGAATGACACCGATAAACCGAAAGGCAGGAACAGGAGAGCGCACGAGGGAGCTACCAGGGGGAAACGCCTGGGATCTTTATAGTCCTGTCGGGTTTCGCCACCACTGATTTGAGCGTCAGATTTTGTGATGCTTGTCAGGGGGGCGGAGCCTATGGAAAAACGGCCGCCATGCGGCCTTTCCTTTTCCCCTTACGCGATCGCTCGGTTTTCTCGAGCTTTATACGCATGTTCCTGCCGCTCGCCGCAGCCGAACGGCAGGAGCGTAGCGACTGAGTGAGCGAGGAAGCGGAAAAGAGAACATCCCTACACTGGGCACTGACGCTCTGAGGCTTCTTATGACGAAACAACAGAAAACAGCGCTGAATATGGCTAAATTCATCCAGAACCAGTCTCTGCTCCTGTTGGAGAAGCTTAACGAGCTTGATCTCGATGTCGAAGCCGACCTTTGTGAGAAACTCCACGATGATGCGGAGCATCTTTTCCGTACACTGTCCTCGAGACTGGATGCATTACAGGATGGTAACTGATGGCCAGAGTGTCTATTAGTGAGGCTGCCCGACTGACGGGTAAGAGTAGAACAACACTGCACAGGTTAATTAAAGCAGGTGACCTGTCCACCTGTAGCGGTGAACGCAATGCAAAAATGGTAGATACTTCAGAGCTTTTACGTGTCTTTGGTCCCTTTGAACAACCGAAGGGTGAACACCATTCTGGACAGGTCTCTGAACAGCGTGATACAGCCTCTGCTGACCAGAGTGAACAGGTGATTCGTCATCTGAAACAGGAGATTGAACACCTGAACACCTTACTTTTGTCCAAGGATTCGCACATTGACAGCCTGAAACAGGCCATGCTCCTTCTTGAAAATCACCAGGCAAAATTAACTGAATCCCCGGCGCCATGGTGGAAATTCTGGAAAAAATCCTGACCCCGTCATGCTTCAGTTTTCCTCTCCGGCCATCCCGGGGAGTTCCTGAACCTTCCCAAAAATCGTCAGATCTCTGAACGCTCCTCACCACTAAAAATACCCACACCCCACGCAAAATTAAAATTTTGAAGATAACTCATTAATATCAGTTAGTTGTGGGTTATTAAATTACGCAGTATTACTTTCTGTAAGGTGAATCCAAGTCGTCGGCGATTCGTGTACGACTTGCCGACGACTCGTCATAGAGTCATCGACGACTCACTTAAGACTATCAGTAACTTATGACGACTTGACTCTAGAGTCGAATCGTCATTTTGGTGTTTTTTTGACCTTGACGACTCTAGAGTCAAGTCACGAGTCGAATCGCCGGTGAATTGTCTGGTGAGTCGTCCGGCGACTTGCCATAACGTGATTGCCGGCCGTCGACGAACCCGATTCCTGATCGTGCTGAAAACCGGTTTTCCGGCTGCGCCGGCAACGCTTCACGGCCACGCAATAAATTGCGTCCCCGTTCACCGTTTTCGGATAGGAAGAACGCCGGAAACAGGACTTACCCTGGCTGAATGGCGTGAATTTTCGCGCTATGCACTTGCGTGCATACTCATGCATGCCGTAAAAACAGAGCCTGCGCGTTTCTGGCGGGTTTTCGGGTGGTTTGTTGCCTGTTTTGCCGGTTTCCCGTCAGAAACGCCCTGAGGCCGTTTTAGCGGTGCGTACAATCATGCCTTTATGTTAAATGACAGGTGCAAAAAAGCCCCCGAAGGGGCCTGAAGGTTTTCCTGCTAAGGGACGAAACGGGCCGCCTCCGGGGTCGGTTCCGGCTGAGGGCGAAATGACACCCTAAGCGTTAGCTCTGTGTCGTTGCACGATGTCAGCGACGGTATTCTTGCTGATACCGAGCTCGCGTGCGATCCAGCGATAGCTGCGTCCCTCGGCCCTCATCGCAACCACCTTAGGCAAAAGTCGGTCTGATTTTGGTCGCACTCCGGCCTGACGACCAAGCCTCTTACCACGTGCCTTCGCAACAGCAAGGCCTGACTTGACCCGCTCGCTGATGAGATCCCGCTCAAACTCCGCAATGCCGGAAAGAAACGTCGCCAGCATTCGTCCATACGGCGACGAAAGATCGAACGCCATTCCATTCATGGCTATCACGGAAACCTTCCAGTTCTCCAGTTCACGTAGCGTATTGAGCAGATCGAGCGTCGAGCGCCCCCACCGGGAAAGCTCAGTGACCAGGATTGCATCAATTTGTCTGGACTGGGCAAGCGCCAGGACTTTCTTTCGCTCGGCCCGGTCGAGTTTAGTTCCTGAACCTGTTTCCTTAAATATTCCCACCACGTCGTAGCCGGCACGGCCGGCGAAGGCTCGCAGATCAAATTCCTGGCGTTCACAAGACTGATCCGCTGTTGAAACCCGGCAGTAAATGGCGGCACGATGTCCCAATTGAACCCTCCTGGATTTTTGTATCGGAACGCCCTGATTTATATGGGCTGGCTGTTGTCCAAAACAGACTATACTTCAAAAGGGACGAATTTGTATGTCACGACGCCATATTTTCACCGAACGGCAGCGAGCAGCGCTGTTCGATCTGCCCACGGACGAACTGTCGCTACTGAAGTTCTACACGCTGGGCGATGATGACCTGGAAAACATTAGGCAGCGCCGCAGACCGGAAAACAGGATTGGCTTTGCCCTGCAACTTTGTGCCTTACGATATCCGGGCCGTGCACTGGCTCCTGGTGAGATGATCCCGCGTGAAGTCCTTTCCTTCGTCGGTGCTCAGCTTGGAGTTCCGGCTGATGCGCTTCTCACTTATGCCACACGGCGCCAAACCCGTCAGCAGCACATGGACACGCTGCGCGAAATTTACGGCTACAAGACCTTCACGGGCCGTGGTGCCCGTGATCTGCGGGAGTGGACTTTCGGCCAGGCCGAAGATGCCAGATCAAACGAGGATCTTGCTCATCGTTTTATTGTGCGGTGTCGGGAAACTTCCACCATTCTGCCCGCAGTATCGACAATCGAGCGCTTGTGCGCGGATGCTCTGGTCGCCGCTGAGCGGCGGATTGAAACGCGGATTGCGGAAAATTTAACAGCGGATGTTCGCGATCACCTGGACAAACTTCTGAGTGAAATGCTCGCCGGCAATATCAGTCGTTTCATCTGGCTTCGCAACTTCGAGGTTGGTAACAACTCGGCTGCTGCTAACCGTTTGCTCGACAGGCTCGAATTTCTGCGTACCCTGAATATCAATCATAGTGCTTTGGCCAGCATACCTGCCCATCGCATTGCCCGGCTGCGTCGGCAGGGTGAACGCTACTTCACCGACGGTTTGCGTGACATCACTTCGGACCGCCGCTGGGCGATCCTTGCCGTCTGTGTTGTGGAGTGGGAAGCGGCGATTGCTGATGCCATAGTCGAAACCCATGACAGGATCGTAGGAAAAACCTGGCGGGAAGCGAAGCGCCAGCATGACGAAACAATTTCCGGCTCTAAAGCCACACTCACGGATACGATCCGTACCTTCACCGCGCTGGGAGCTTCGTTGCTTGAGGCCCGCAGTGACGGAACCCCGCTGGAGATGGCTGTCGCCAGTTCGGTTGCATGGGACCGGCTCGCTCAACTGGTAGCGACAGGGACTCAACTCAGCAACACGCTAGCCGATGAGCCTCTTGCATATGTCGGGCAGGGATACCATCGCTTTCGTCGTTATGCGCCCCGCATGTTGCGCTGTCTGAAGCTCGAAGCCGCGCCGGTCGCCGGACCATTGGTAGCAGCAGCTTTGTCGATCGGAGAGATGAAAGGTGTTGCATCGCCAGAAAGGCGTTTCCTGCGGCCCAGCTCCAAATGGAACCGTCATTTACGAGCTCAGGAAAAAGGAGATACCCGTCTTTGGGAAGTGGCGGTACTCTTTCACCTCCGGGATGCTTTTCGTTCCGGAGATGTCTGGCTCGCTCATTCGCGCCGCTATGGTGACCTCAAGCAGGTACTGGTGCCGATGATCGCGGCGCAGGAAAATGCAAAACTGGCCGTGCCTTCCAACCCACAGGATTGGCTGGCAGACAGAAAGGCGCGACTCACGATCGCTCTTAAGCGGCTGGCCCGGGCTGCCCGTAACGGCACTATTCCGCACGGTAGCATAGAAGATGGAACGTTGCGGATCGACAGGTTGACAGCAGACGTGCCGGATGGTGCCGAGGCACTCATACTGGATCTGTATCGCCGAATGCCGTCCGTTCGGATTACCGACATGCTGCTTGAAGTTGATGCAGCCCTTGGTTTCACAGATGCGTTTACCCATCTGAGAACCGGGGCTCCATGTCGCGACCGGATCGGTCTGCTCAACGTCCTGCTCGCTGAAGGGCTCAATCTGGGCCTGCGTAAGATGGCGGAAGCTACAAACACGCATGATTACTGGCAGCTCTCACGCCTTGCCCGCTGGCATGTTGAAAGCGAAGCCATGAACCAGGCATTGGCAATTGTGGTGGCCGCGCAGGGTAAACTGCCGATGTCACGCGTCTGGGGGATGGGCACGTCAGCATCGAGCGATGGTCAGTTTTTCCCGACAGCGCGGCATGGCGAAGCCATGAACATGGTCAATGCCAAATATGGTTCTGTTCCCGGCCTCAAAGCGTATACTCACGTAAGCGACCAGTTCGCGCCATTCGCTTGTCAGTCGATCCCGGCGACCGTGAGCGAGGCACCGTATATTCTCGATGGACTACTGATGAACGAGGTCGGTCGCCATGTTCGCGAACAGTATGCCGATACAGCAGGATTCACCGACCATTTGTTCGGAGCCAGTAGCCTGCTCGGCTACAATCTCGTTCTGCGAATCAGGGATCTGCCATCGAAGCGGTTGTACGTATTTAATCCCGATACGACCCCCAGGGAGTTACGCAAGTTGGTAGGTGGAAAAGCCCGGGAGGATCTTATCGTTGCGAACTGGCCTGATATTTTCCGTTGTGCCGCGACGATGACCGCTGGCAAAATCAGGCCCAGCCAACTCCTGCGCAAGCTCGCTTCTTACCCACGACAAAACAACCTTGCAGTTGCGCTTCGTGAAGTTGGTCGTATTGAACGGACCCTTTTCATTATTGAGTGGATCCTGGATACGGACATGCAGCGGCGTGCTCAGATCGGTCTTAACAAGGGAGAGGCCCACCATGCGCTCAAAAATGCGCTCCGTATCGGGAGGCAGGGGGAAATTCGCGATCGCACGACAGAGGGGCAGCACTACCGAATCGCTGGGCTCAATTTATTGACTGCGGTGATCATTTACTGGAATACCGTCCATCTTGGTCATGCCGTCACGGAGCGGCGGAACGAAGGGTTGGATGTTCCCCCTGAATTTCTTCCCCACATATCCCCATTGGGCTGGGCGCACATTCTACTGACTGGCGAATATCTTTGGCCCAAGGAACCGAAAGCTTAGGGTGTCATTTCGCCCTCAGCCGGAACCGACCCCCCTCCCGGCGACCTGTTCGGCAGCTCCCTCTGCGACCATCTTATTTGGTCAGTTCAGCCGTCATGTGGACACGGTTATTGAACTGAGCGCTGGTGATTTTGTATGACGCACCTTGTTCAGCGGCCTGTGCGGCAATTTTTGCTTCAGCACGATCCAGGGTGGAGGCGGTAGCGCTGACGCTCTGAGCAAAGGCACCGAAAGACATCATGGATAGAGCGGAAACTGCAACGAAAGTTTTGATGGATTTCATGGTCGTATTCCTTAAGTCATTTTGTTCTGTATGGGGCGTTGTTGCCCTGATGTGATAAATGATAGGACGACCATGAACTAATTAAAATCGAAACAATTTGCGAATGTCATTCAAAAAAATAGAATAAAAAGTGAGCATATAAAAGCTAAGTATGATTCTTTGGTTCCAGGTGGACTGAATGGAGAGAATTGAAAGTGTGGGCATGATAAATAGAGAGGGTATAACGAAGACAGAAAAGCCCTATAGAGGGCTTTTCTGTCTATGCAAAACCATGCGTTGCTTACAGATTTATATAAGGTTCATGATCTTGCATTTCAGCGGCATCTAGGTTCCGCGGAGTGTAAATGGTTTCAACTTCGTCAAGGTTTACTTTATCCTGAGCGCGGTATAAGCCGTACGCTATCTGCATTTTCATCCATGACTCGGCGGAACGACCGAAAGCTTTTGATAGGCGAATAGCCATCTCGTAGGACAGGTCTGCTTTTTGGTTAACCAACCGACTGATTGTTGATGTATCAACCCCGATCTTCTCTGCAAAAGTGCTTATCTGAATCTCTAAAGGTTCTAAATATACTTCGCGGATGAACTCGCCGGGGTGCATAGGTTTTTGCAATGTAAACATGCAACCTCCTGGTTTTTTGCTGTTTGCGCCTTGCGCAAAGCGCAAATCTATTTACTTTTAAAATCATTTGTGGTAAAATGATTTAGTTAAGGGAAGTGTTTTTTTCTTAGCGGCAACACACACGGTTCTTCAGTTGTGTTCTTGATGTGTCTATTTGATAGTTCTAAAGCTTCGCAGGCGTAGAATACTACCTATAAATAAGACTGAGTCAAGAACATTTACCTTGCATGAAGAACTTCTAAAAAAAACTATATGGAGAAGTTCAATGATTAAAAGTTTTAAATCCAAGAAGCTAAAGCAGTTCAGTAAAGGCGATACAAGTAAGGTAGCACAAGCGCATAAAAAGAAAATAGAGATTATCTTAAACGCGTTAGATACAGCTACTTCCATTCTTGATCTCGACCTTCCTGGTTTAGATCTTCACTCGTATGCTGAGTTCACTCCAGTTCGCTGGTCACTGAAGGTGTCAGCAAACTATCGTATTTTCTTTGAGTGGGATGGGGCAAATGTTAATAATGTGGATTACGATGACCCACATTAATCAATAAAATCAACGACTTAGGTCACGGTCTTGGTTCGGTTATCCGAACCAAGACCGTGAGGTCTATTATATGCGTTTTTTTTATTAAGTCAATGGCTTGGTGAGGATAATTTCTTGAGATTGATGTTGGTGCAGAGTATCTTTAAACCACAAACGAAAAAACCACCCGGCAAGGTGGTTTTTTCGAAGGTTCAGTAACCGGCAAGTTTCTGAACCAAGGTAACTGGCTTGGAGGAGCTTAGTCACCAAAACTTGTTCTTTCAGTTTAGCCTTAACTGACGCATAACTTCAAGACTAA
>NZ_JADCKW010000054.1:0-6279 GCF_014982155.1 Enterobacter cloacae complex sp. P16RS2
ACGGGAGTGACCATAGATTCGTTTTCCAAGCGGACCCCAATTAACACTTGCCAACCTATCTACTGGTTGGTAGATTTGATTTTAACAACACGACACACAAACAAAAACACACAACAGAACATCAGGAGCGTCATCATGAAAAACATCATCAAAACCACCCTTGCCATCATCGCCCTGTCCGCCAGCGCACTGAGCTATGCCGCCAGCCCGCAAATGGTTTCCCGCAGCGAAGCAGCATCGCTGCAAAAAATTGGGGTGGTCTCTTCCGGTGGCTTCACCACCCTGGATGACCTGGTGGCCTCACTGGATATGAAAGCCGCTGATGCCGGGGCCACACACTACCGCATCACCAGTGCCACCGGTATGAATAAACTTTCCGGTACCGCTGTCCTGTATCGTTGAATACCCGTTACCCTCGCAACTGCGCCCGGAACCCTTCTGGTTTCCGGGCGCAGTTGTGTCTGAATAACAGGCACCCGCAGGTGCCAGGAGAACATTATGTCCACCCATGACAGTCTGATTGAACTGACTGATACCCTTATCCAGCAGAACGGCTACCAGGGCTTCAGCTATGCTGATCTCGCTGACGGTCTGGGAATACGGAAGGCCAGTATCCATTACCATTTTCAGACCAAAACCGACCTCGGGCTTGCCTATTGTGAATACAAGGAGGCCAGCCTGCTGAAACTGGAAGCTGCCCTGTTACAGCTGCCACCGGGTAAAGCCCGTCTGCAGGGTTATATGGACGCATTTCTCAAATGCGCCGACAGCGGCCAGATGTGTGGCATTCACGCCATGCTGTCCGACAGCGCCCTGTTTGAAGAACCTCTTCAGAAAGCCACCTCACGACTGGCACAAACCGACCTGCGCATCCTGACCAGTGTGCTGGTTTCGGGTCGTGAAAGCGGTGAACTGGCTTTTACTGCTGAGCCGGCTGACGTGGCCATTATCATCGGCAGCGCCATTAAAGGGGCCCTGATGCTCAATCGGATCCCTCCTCATGATGCCTGTTCCCGCACCATGAGCGCGCTTATTCAGCTACTCTCCCGCCCGTAAAGCCACGCCTGTGGCTGCCCCGGTTTAACCGGGGCAGCCAGCACTCAAAAAAATCACCGCTGACAACGCCTGTATTCCGGGGGCCTCAGAAGACATTAAGACTTTCCTTGCGTTTAATTTCCAGTTACCCCTTGCCAATCTATCTACTGGTAGGTAGAATAAATATTAACAACACGACAACACAATAAAACAGACATGCAGGGGGCATCATCATGAAAGCACTTATCAACGACGTTATCGCTGTCTTCACCCGTAAAGCCCATGGACCGGTCATCATCAAATCCGATCTTACTGAGGAAGAAAAAGCAGCTCTGGTACCGGTCCGTACACTCTCTGTTGGCTGGGTGTCTTCCGTGGATGAGCTGGAGCGGGAGGTTATCCGCGAAGCCCTTGAACATGGCGCTGCCGCTTATCTGATTTCTGAGCTTGAGCAGGCCCGTTTCGTTCATGCCCGCGCCACGCTGTTTGCATAAACACAAAACGAAAATAAAAGGACACACACCATGAAAAATAACGTCGAGACACAACTGCGCCGGTTACTTCGTAAAACGTCAGGCCTGGACATTATGGTTCTGCGGCTGTCAGTGATTTTCATCTTCGCCCTGTTTGGCACCTACAAATGGTTTGCCTTCGAGGCCAATGCCCTTCACCACCTGCTGCCAGGCACCTGGCTCGGTGCGCTGTATCCGGCTCTCGGCGTTCAGGGGCTCAGCTACGCACTCGGCGTGGTGGAAAATATCACCCTTCTGGCCCTGATTGCCGGATTTTTCCGGCCGGCAGTGGGTGCAGCAGGCGCCCTGATGGTGGCAGGCACCGGCATCGTCACCCTGAGCCTTCTGCCGCAGCTGGGTCGCATTGACAGCTTCATTATCAAGGATGTTCTTCTGATTGGGGCTGGACTGGTGCTGTTGCGTCATGACCTGCGACGGACACTGATTAACCGGAGGGCGAAGCAACTCAGCGCCGTGCACAAACCCCGCTCGTCTGACGCATTGTCAGCCATGGGGTGACCCTGAATTACGCAGCAGCCTGATATTTCTGGCCAGCAAATATGACACCACTCCCGGGTTCATGGTGAGAGGCATGGAAGCCGCCTTTCGGGCGGGGATCACTCCCCGCTACTTTTTAGAGCGCTACCTGGAAAATAAGTCGCTCCCCGCCAACCCGGACTTTGAAAAACACTATCTGGATCTTATTCATGAGCAGGACCCGTCCCGGTGAGTGAGATTTGTCAGGAGAGCGATATGAACAAACCGTATAAAAAAGACCCACAGACCATTCAGGCACTGACGGAACTGCAGTTCAGCGTCACCCAGAAAAGCGCCACTGAGCGCCCGTTTACCGGAGAATATGACGACCACTTTGAGGACGGACTGTACGTGGATATCGTCTCCGGTGAGCCACTGTTCTCGTCGAAGGACAAATTTGATTCGGGCTGTGGCTGGCCGGCATTCAGCAAACCAGTGGAAAACAACGTCCACAACCTGAGCGACCTCAGTCATGGCATGGTGCGTACTGAAGTGCGTTCCCGTCACGGTGACAGCCATCTGGGACACGTCTTCCCTGACGGGCCACAGGATACCGGTGGATTACGTTACTGCATTAACTCGGCTTCACTGCGTTTTATCCCGAAAGGCGCTCTGGAAACAGAAGGATACGGTGAATTTCTTCCCCTGTTTGAGAAAGGAGATAAGCATGAAAACTGATGTGGCAATCCTTGCCGGTGGTTGTTTCTGGGGTGTCCAGGAGCTGATCCGCAAACTCAATGGCGTGGTCAGCACCGAAGTGGGCTATACCGGCGGACGTAATGATAACCCGACATACCAGCACCACCCAGGACATGCGGAGGCGGTGAAGGTGGTGTATTCCCCGGATAAACTGAGCTACCGAAAACTACTGGAATATTTCTTTAGTATTCACAACCCTACAACAATACTTCGTCAGGGTAATGACGTCGGCTCAAGCTACCGCTCAGCCATCTTTTTCACCACAGAGGAGCAAAAGCAGCAGGCAAACCAGCTTATCCGTGAAATAGATGATTCAGGAGTCTGGCCCGGAGTCGTGGTGACAGAAGTAGAGCAGGCCGGTGAGTTCTGGTCTGCAGAGCCAGAGCATCAGGATTACCTGCAGCATAATCCCGACGGCTATACCTGCCATTTTGAACGACCTGACTGGACGCTTCCGGGATAAGTCACCGTCGCAGACTCGCAGCATTCAGCCCCGCCCATGTGCGGGGCTTTTTTGTTCATATGCAGAAACGAGAATGGGATCACAAACAAATTTCTTTAGTCCATTTCTTGCATACAAAACAATCAACATCCTGATTTTAAGGGGCATATTAGAAAAAAGATGAGGATGATTAGGGTCAAAGGGACAAAGGGACAATGTTTAGAATTATGCTGACCGTTATCGCAGGATCGTTATTTTACGGACTCTCGGCCAGTCTGTGTTTTGCCGGGCTTTTTCGCATACACGCCCCCAGTGCCTGCACAGCCTTCTGTCTGACTTATAACCCAACAGCCGGCTATGTCATGCTGGTTACCGGTATGACACTGTTTATCGTATTTTTGCTCAGCCTTTTCCGGACAACAAAAGCCCCTATTTAACATAAAGGCTTCATTGTACGCACCGCTAAAACGCGCTCAGGGCGATTTCAGCGCGAAGCCGGTGAAAACCACAGCTTACCCGGCGAAAACCCCGCAAAACTTGCCTGATGAATTCTGATGGCATGAATGGCTATGCACCGGACTGCATGGCGGCCCGTTTCAGTGCGTTTACCACCTGAAACCGCCAAAAAGCGCCCTTTTGCGCGGGAAATCTCTCATTTTCTCCCTGGAATACTCACAACAATCATAATTACTAGTAATGTTTTCTGTGTGTACGACAACTCTGTAATGCCTGAGGAATTAATGACCGGTTCAAACAACAAGACACGCGATATCACTAGCAACCGCAAGTATCTGATCAAGAATGCACGCGGCCAGGCAGCCTATAAAGCACGTATGCGCGAGGCGGGTTATAAGCAAATTGCGGTATGGGTACGAGAAGATGTCAGAGAGGCAGGACGACAAGCCGGACTGGAATCTGACGCGCTGTTGTCAGGGGCTGCGCAGCATGATCCATTAGGCTGGATGGTCGGTTTTGCTGAGGGACTCAGGCAGCGAGAAAAAAAAGACAGCAACCCGCAGTAAGCCTGCAAGACAGCACGAATAACAGAGAACAGCCAGTACAAGGAAGTAACGCTTCGCGTACCGGATTCAGCATATTTTTCAGGGAGTGTCCCTGCTAAACTCCTTCATGTCGACGCATCAACCCCGGAGGCTCTGTAATGAGCAATACCACACACTACGAAAACGCCAACTTCTTGCGGGAACTGGCCGAAAGTCTGCCCCGCATACTGCCGGAAGGTGGCCCGGACAAGGCAGCACTGTTGCAGCGCCTGGCTAACGAAGAACTGGCACAGGCCGAGTATGAAGATCAGGTTCGCGCCAAAGTGACTGCAGCCCGCGCTGATACACGCCCGGGCATGACCACGGAACAACTCCGCCAGCGGCTGCATGGTCGCTATCAGGAACTGCGTGATGCCGTATGACGTGGAATGGAAGCAGGGAGCCATCGAGGACGTAACGGCACTGTTTGACTACATCGCGGAAAATTCATCTCTGTGGGATGCGCGGAACGTCACCGATCGCGTTCTTGCGGCCGCAGACAAGCTGGCAGACTTTCCGCGTCTCTACGAAGTGGACTCACGCTATGGCGAGGACGTTCGCCGGATAAGCCTGATGGGACAGCATGTCCTCTATGATGTGAATGACCCGGCGCAGAAAATCCGGGTTCTGGCCGTAGTCGGCCAGCGCCAGAATCCCCACTCCGTCCGCTGATAACGGGTGACGGGGGCGCAATTCATTGCGTGGCCGTCGCCGGTTGGACAAGCGCAGCGCGTCAGCGCTTCCCCCATTGCCACCACCGGCGCGGTGTCTCTGCTGTCTCCGTTTTGTGTTCCAGTAGTCTCATGGCCTGCATTTCCTGCCGCAGCCCGGCCACCTCTTCCCGCAGCGCTTTTATCTCCGCAATCAGCGCCTCTGATACCGTTTTTTCAGTCTCATCCGGCAGTCTCAACCCGTCCCGATCATGAGTCTCAATCAGTCTTAACTCACCGTACACCCGGATAAGCTCGCTGGTATCTACGACACGACCACCATCAGCCTCCGTCCGGTATGATACGCGGCCTTTAGCCATATCCCGATACAGGGAACTTCGGGCTTTTCCCGTCAGTTCCGTGGCCTGTCTCACCGTCACCCACGCCATTGTCTCACCCCGCTATTTTTGAGACAGTATACCCGACAGGCGCACACCATGCCCGGAAGGAAAGAAACATGACGAAACAGGAAAAAACCGCCCTCAACATGGCAAAATTCATCAGGGATCAGTCGCTGCTGTTGCTGGAAAAGCTGAACGAACTGGATATGGATACCGCGGCCGACATGTGCGAACGGCTGCACGAGGACGCGGAAACGCTCTGGCTGGCAATGCGGGACCAGCTCGGGGAGGAATAACAGCACCGACGCGGCCGGTGCTGTCTGCCGTCATTTCATCAGACGACGCAGGCAAAGAAGGGTACCACCGATCAGGATCGCCGCCGTGCCTCCCTGCCCGAAATGCAGGAACAACCAGTCACGGATCGCCGGGTTCCTCGCCAGAAACTGCACGAACCCGTAGAGCAGCAGAAACACCGGCAGCACGCGCCAGAACAATTTCAGCAGATGCGCGGCCAGCACACACAGCCCTCCGGCCATCGCCCCGACCATAAGCAGGGCCTCCCGGCCCACAACCGCAATCCGGTTTGTCATAAAACACCTCATAAATGAATGATTAACCTCAGACCATGACCATGAATTTGAAGCAGGCAAACAGCCGTTCCCGGTCCAGCTCTGCCGTTTTTCGGGCCTCGCCGGTCTGTGGGTTCACGATTTCATCCACCGCCAAAATTGCCCGTTGCACCCGGACGAGCGTCGGCCTGTCCGGGCAGATGTACCAGATTTCATCGATGCCGTTCGCCCGGCGGTTGAACAGATAGGGGTCGTCTCAGAAAACGGAATCTATGGTCACTCCCGTTTTTGCAACACCGATTTTGACGACAAGTTGGCTTGCTTGAATCTATCCGGCGTCTGAATGGGATTTTATTCCCGCGCCTTGATGAGTTCCGCGCCTGATGAACCTCCA
>NZ_JADCKW010000055.1:0-8789 GCF_014982155.1 Enterobacter cloacae complex sp. P16RS2
GGTTTTATCTGGGATAACAACAGATAAAAAGGCGGAAGCGTATTAATACTAAAAATTACAAGGACATAGTATGAAAAAACATCTCGTATCGCCGCTAAAACAGCATTGTTCGCTACCGCATCAAGTTGGGCAGTTAAAACGCCACGTTTATTGAACCTATCGCCTTAAGTATTACTGATGATTCTGGCAACTGGATCCAGGCTAAACAGCCTATTAGCGTGAATACCCGGGTGATGACATTCATGGATAGAAATAATGGAGGTATATTCGGCTTACAGATGATGAAATTAAAAAACCAAACGATGACAACAGGAAAAGTTCCCAGTGATGTCACCGTTGAGATTGTTCGCCTCTACATTTGGCGCAGACGAGTTAAACGGATAAGTTATTACACAAGGAGTCAATTATGAATAAACGCATTATTTCTATGAATATGTCAGCGTTAATCCTGGCGGGTTTGTTTCATTGTGCAGTACAGGCGGAAGATGTCTCCGCGACATTGGCCATAACGGGACAAGTTACGCAAAATGACACTTTCTCCTGTTCGCTCTATTTAAATACGGACTACGTTCAGCTTAATGGCAAGACGGAAGGATTAATTAATCAGAATGACAACGCCACTGGCGGCGCTAACATTCAGATTACCATTGGCGGCAATTCCTATACTAACAAATGTAAAACGCTCGCTGATGAAGGCAAACTCGCCTACAAATTTGTCGGCACGGCTGACGATGCGGAAGGAACCGTGCTTGCCAATAACGATGTGACGCCTGGCGCGGCAAAAGGCATCGGCGTTGGCGTATTTGTGGGTGACAGTGGCAACAACAAATTCCAGCCGTTACGGATCAACCAGGACGTGTTAACCGCTAAATCCTGGGGCAACACAATCGTGTTGCAGATGGTTAAGTTAAACGGCAAAGAAGTCACAGCAGGCAAAGTGCAAAGCGCGTTGACGATCCAGTTTGAGCGCCTCTAATCCTCGCTAAGCAGGCAACCATGGCGTTATAGCATGCCAGCCTGATGTTAATATGGCCGTTTATTGTTTATCCTGATTCAGTAAACGGCAATCTGCGCATTTTAGCTTTTGCTTGCAGTCTCTGCTTTCTTCCCGCTGTAAAACCATCACATTTTTTTATGCATGTTACGCTGGCAAACGTTTGCTTTTACCAAACAGTCCGATAAAATTAGCGCCTTTCCACCCCACCTTAATGGAATGATCGCTGATGTCCGTTAATGCAGTAGAGTCACAAGATGCGCAACCGATTGCGCAGAAGCAAAATAGCGAACTGATTTACCGCCTTGAAGACCGCCCACCGCTGCCGCAAACGCTTTTCGCCGCCTGCCAGCATCTTCTGGCAATGTTTGTTGCGGTGATCACCCCGGCGCTGCTGATTTGCCAGGCGCTCGGTTTACCGGCGCAGGACACGCAGCACATTATCAGCATGTCTCTTTTTGCCTCCGGCGTCGCCTCTATCATTCAAATTAAAGCGTGGGGTCCGGTGGGGTCGGGATTATTGTCGATTCAGGGCACCAGCTTTAACTTCGTGGCACCGCTGATCATGGGCGGTACGGCGCTGAAAACCGGCGGTGCGGATGTCCCAACCATGATGGCGGCGCTGTTCGGCACCCTGATGCTGGCCAGCTGCACGGAGATGGTCATCTCCCGCGTTCTACATCTGGCTCGCCGCGTCATCACCCCGCTGGTTTCGGGCGTGGTCGTGATGATTATCGGCCTGTCGCTGATCCAGGTGGGCCTGACGTCCATCGGCGGCGGCTATGCCGCAATGAGCGACAACACCTTCGGCGCGCCGAAAAACCTGCTGCTGGCGGGTGTCGTGCTGGCGATCATTATTCTGCTTAACCGTCAGCGTAACCCTTACCTGCGCGTCGCCTCGCTGGTGATCGCCATGGCGGCGGGCTACCTGCTGGCGTGGGCGCTGGGCATGCTGCCGGAGAACACCGCGCCGACCAGCAGCGCGCTGATTGTCGTTCCTACGCCGCTGTACTACGGACTGGGCATTGACTGGGGCCTGCTCCTGCCGCTGATGCTGGTCTTTATGATCACCTCTCTGGAGACCATCGGTGATATCACCGCCACCTCGGACGTCTCCGAGCAGCCGGTGTCCGGCCCGCTGTACATGAAGCGCCTGAAAGGCGGCGTGCTGGCGAACGGTCTGAACTCGTTTGTCTCTGCGGTATTCAACACCTTCCCGAACTCCTGCTTCGGTCAGAACAACGGCGTGATCCAGCTGACCGGCGTTGCCAGCCGCTACGTCGGTTTTGTGGTGGCGCTGATGCTGATCGTCCTCGGCCTGTTCCCGGCGGTAAGCGGCTTTGTGCAGCACATTCCTGAGCCGGTGCTGGGCGGCGCAACGCTGGTGATGTTCGGCACTATCGCGGCCTCCGGCGTGCGTATCGTCTCCCGCGAGCCTCTGAACCGCCGCGCGATCATGATTATCGCGCTGTCGCTGGCCGTCGGTCTGGGTGTTTCCCAGCAGCCGCTGATCCTGCAGTTTGCGCCTGACTGGGTGAAAAACCTGCTCTCTTCCGGCATTGCCGCGGGCGGTATCACCGCTATCGTTCTGAACCTCGTTTTCCCGCCTGAGAAAAATTGATTTCTCCCACGGCAGGCAGTCAATGCCTGCCGTGACATCTAATTACACCATTCCCGCCTTGAGGATTGCGCATAAATCGTGCATAACTCCCTTATGTGCGTTTTGCGGGATGGAAGACCATGAAATTTATTGGAAAGCTCCTCATCTATCTTCTGGTAGCCCTGCTCATTGTGCTGCTGGCGTTCTACATTCTGCTCCAGACCCGCTGGGGCGCGTCTCAGGTCAGCAGCTGGGTGACGGTGAATACCGACTACGAACTCAGTTTCGACAAGATGAATCACCGCTTTTCGTCGCCTTCCCACATCATTCTGGAAAACGTCACCTTCGGTCGGGACGGTAAACCCGCCACGCTGGTTGCCAAAAAAGTCGATATCGGCCTGAGCAGCCGCCAGATAACCGATCCGCTGCATATGGACACCATCACCCTGTTCGACGGCACGCTGAATCTCTCGCCTCAGACAGCACCGCTGCCGTTCCAGGCGGATCGCCTGCAGCTGAACAATATGGCGTTTAACAGCCCGAATACCGAATGGGACCTGAGCGCGCAGAAGGTCACGGGCGGCGTTAGCCCGTGGCAGCCGGAAGCGGGCAACGTGCTGGGGAACAACGCGCAGATCCAGATGAGCGCAGGCTCGTTGACCCTGAACGGCGTGCCGGCCACCAACGTGCTGATCGAGGGCCAGCTTAACGGCAGGGAAGTGGTGCTGAAAACGATTGGCGCCGATATGGCCCGTGGCTCGCTTACCGGCTCCGCCCTGCGCAACGCCGACGGGAGCTGGATTATCGACACGATGCGCCTGAATGAGATCCGCCTGCAGAGCGATAAAACGCTGATGGCGTTCTTTGCGCCGCTGGCCTCCATCCCTTCTCTGCAAATTGGTCGTCTGGACGTGACCGACGCCCGGCTTCAGGGCCCGGACTGGGCGGTGACCGATCTCGACTTAAGCCTGCGCAACCTGACTCTCAGCAAAGGCGACTGGCAGAGCCAGGAAGGCCGCCTGTCCATGAACGCCAGCGAGTTTATCTACGGCTCCCTGCATCTGTTTGACCCGATCCTGAATGCGGAGTTTTCCCCGCAGGGCATGGCGCTGCGTCAGTTCACCTCCCGCTGGGAAGGCGGCATGGTGCGCACGTCCGGTAACTGGCTGCGCGATGGTAAAGCGCTGGTGCTTGACGATGTTGCCATCGCCGGGCTGGAGTACACCCTGCCGCAGAACTGGAAAACGCTGTGGATGGAGCCTCTGCCGGAATGGCTGAACAGCGTCACGCTGCAAAAATTCGGCCTGAGCCGCAACCTGGTGATCGACATCGATTCCGCCTTCCCATGGCAGATCACCTCTCTGGACGGCTACGGCGCAAACCTGCAGCTGGTGAAAGATCGCCAGTGGGGCATATGGGGCGGTAGCGCAACCCTGAACGGCGCGGCGGCGACCTTTAACCGCGTGGACGTGCGTCGTCCGTCGCTGGCGCTGAATGCCAACGCCGCCACGGTGAACATTACCGACCTGAGCGCCTTTACCGAGAAAGGTATTCTGGAAGCCACAGCGACGGTTTCACAGCTGCCGCAGCGGCAGACCACTGTGAGCCTGAACGGGCGCGGCGTGCCGCTCAACGTGCTGCAGCAGTGGGGCTGGCCTGCATTGCCGATTACGGGCGACGGCAATATTCAGCTCACCGCCAGCGGCAGCGTGCAGGCAAATGCCCCGCTGAAGCCAACGGTGAACGGCAAGCTGAACGCGGTGAATATGGATAAACAGCAGGTGCAGCAGACGATGACAGGCGGAGTGGTTTCAACACCACCCTCACCCCAGCCCTCTCCCTGAAAGGGAGAGGGAGCAAACCCTTCCCTCGCCCCTTTGGGGAGAGGGTTAGGGTGAGGGGAATTAAAGGTGAACCACCACCTCATTCCCCTCCGCTTTCACCACCACGCCCCACTCGCTGCCAGAGTGTGAACCGCCCTTCACGCCGCTCACCTTCTGCACGTTGCGCAAGCACACCGACCAGTTTTGCGCGTCCCCCGCGCCGGTAAAGGTCACGATGTCGCCCCGACGTGACGCCTTCAGCGTAAACGCCACGGACCCGTCCGCCGCAGGCACTTCGCTCACCGCCGTTGCGCCATCGTCCAGGTTAAACAGCTGGAAGGCCGTCCCCGCGTTCCACGCGTAGTCCGGCTTCTGGTTATTGTTGCCCAGCGCCAGCAGGGCGTTGTCGCGCACGTAGACCGGCAGGCTCATGAAATCGTGCTGCTGCTTATGCCAGCGGCTGCCCTGAATTTCGTCGTTGTGCCACAGGTGCGTCCAGCGGCCTTCCGGCAGATAGAACTGCACGTCGCCCGCCTCGGAGAACACCGGCGCGACCATCACCGCATCCCCCAGCATGTACTGGCGGTCGAGGTAATCGCACGCCGGATCGTCCGGGAACTCCAGCATCATCGCGCGCAGCATCGGCGTGCCGAACTCGCGCGCCAGCGCCGCCTGACGATACAGATACGGCATCAGCTGACACTTCAGCTGGGTGAAGTGGCGCACCACGTCGCAGGACTCGTCATCGTACGCCCACGGCACGCGGTAGGATTTACTGCCGTGCAGGCGGCTGTGGCTGGAGAACAGCCCGAACGCGCACCAGCGTTTATAGACATGCGCCGGAGCGGTGTTTTCGAACCCGCCGATATCGTGGCTCCAGAACCCGAAGCCGGACAGGCCAATCGACAGCCCGCCGCGCAGGCTTTCGGCCATCGATTCATAGTTGGCGTAGCAGTCGCCGCCCCAGTGCACCGGGAACTGCTGCGCACCCACGGACGCCGAACGGGCAAACAGCACCGCCTCTTCCTCCCCCACCGTCTCTTTCAGCACGTTCCACACCAGCTCGTTATAGATGTAGGCGTAGTGGTTGTGCATTTTCTGCGGATCGGAACCGTCGAACCACTGCACGTCGGTCGGGATACGCTCGCCGAAGTCGGTCTTGAAGCAGTCGACGCCGATCTCCACCAGGCCTTTCAGCTTGTCGGCATACCACCGGCACGCGTCCGGATTAGTGAAGTCATAAATCGCCAGCCCCGGCTGCCATTTGTCCCACTGCCACAGGGAGCCGTCCGGGCGCTTGAGCAGGTAGCCCTTCTCTTTCAGCTCCCGGAAGATCGGGGATTTCTGGCCGATGTACGGGTTGATCCACACGCAGACCTTCAGCCCTTTCTCTTTCAGGCGGCGGATCATTCCTTCCGGGTCCGGGAAGGTCACCGGGTCCCACTCGAAATCGCACCACTGGAAGGCCTTCATCCAGAAGCAGTCGAAGTGGAAGACGTGCAGCGGAAGGTCGCGCTCGGCCATGCCGTCGATAAAGCTGTTGACCGTCGCTTCGTCGTAGTTGGTAGTGAACGAGGTGGTCAGCCACAGGCCGAACGACCAGGCAGGCGGCAGCGCCGGACGCCCGGTAAACTGCGTATAGCGGTTCAGCACCTCTTTCGGCGTCGGGCCGTCGATCACGAAGTATTCGAGATATTCCCCTTCCACGCTGAACTGCACTTTGGAGACCTTCTCGGAGCCGACTTCAAACGAGACGTTTTCCGGATGATTCACCAGCACGCCGTAGCCGCGGTTGGTCAGGTAGAACGGGATGTTTTTGTAGGACTGCTCGGTGCTGGTGCCGCCGTCGCGGTTCCAGGTTTCAACCGTCTGGCCGTTGCGCACCAGCGCGGTAAAGCGCTCGCCCAGACCGTAGACCGTTTCCCCCACGCCCAGATCCAGACGTTCGAACACGTAATTGCGGTTGGTATTGCTGTCCTGCACGTAGCCGTTGTTTTTCAGCTGGCTGCCGGTAATGCGCTGGCCGTTGCGAAGGAAATCCAGCGCCCACAACTCGCCTTTGGTGACGCGCGCGCTGACGCTTCCGCTTTTCAGCTCGGCAAAATCGGCGTTGTTTTCAATCTCTACCTTCACGTTTTTCAGAACGTTCAGAGGATAGTGCGGGCCGTTATTCAGCGCGCCCTGGAAGTGCTCAATGCGCACCCCGACAATCCCTTCCTGCGGGGCAAACAGGCGCACCGTGAACATCAACGTGTCGAGCTGCCAGGTGCGCTCGCGCACGTCGCGCGGCGCCACATACACCACCAGGTCGTTGCCCTGCTGCTCCATGTCGAACACCTGAACCGGATACGTCACGTTCAGGCCCGGTTGAATAAGCCAGTTTCCATCACTGATTTTCATGCTTTCGTCCTCTTAGTTCTGTAATTCTTTGCTGACCGGCAGTGTTTCAAATTCCTGCTGGTTGCGGCGCGCGCCCTGCGCCAGCTCGCCCAGGATTTTGGTCAGGAAGGGGGTTTTCAGCGTGTAGTAGCGTTTGGCGATAATGGCGCTCAGCACGTAACAGACCGCCGGGGCCAGGGTAAACAGGCCGATAATGATGCTGATGGTCGCGCTGTTCTGAGTTTTGGCTGCCGCGTCGTAGCCGCCGCCTGCCAGCATCCAGCCGATCATCGCTCCGCCCAGCGCCAGGCCGAGCTTCAGCACGAACAGCGTGCCCGCAAAGCTGATGCCGGTCAGGCGTTTGCCGTTAGTCCATTCGCCGTAGTCGACGGTATCGGACATCATCACCCACTGAATCGGCGTCACCAGCTGGTGCAATACGCCAATGACGAAGATAAAGGCGAACATCAGCACGGTGGCGTGCATCGGCACGAAGAACATCGCCACGCTGACCACCGCCAGCGCGGCGTTGGTCCACCAGAAGATGCTGACCTTGCACTTCCAGTCGGTGAGGGGTTTCGCCAGCGCGGAGCCGATCAGGTTGCCGACGCAGTAGGTGGTGAGGAAGGCGACGAACACCTCCGGCGAGCCCATGATCCAGGTGCAGTAGTACATCATCGCGCCACCGCGCACGCAGACGGCGAGGATGTTGAGGATGGTGAGCACGCCGACGATGCGCCACTGGTCGTTGTGCCAGATGTCGCGCAGGTCTTCCCGCATAGAGGTGGTGCTCGGCGGCACCTGGATGCGCTCTTTGGTGGTGAAGAAGCAGAATGCCAGCATCAGGAACGCGACCACCGACAGCACGGCGATCCCGCCCTGGAAGCCGAGCGCCTTATCGTCGCCACCAATCAGGTTCACCAGCGGCATCATCAGCACCGTGGAGAGCATGCCGCCTGCCGTTGCCAGCACGAAGCGCCAGGACTGAAGGGAGATACGCTGCGTCGGGTCACTGGTGATCACGCCGCCCAGCGCGCAGTACGGGATGTTCACTACGGTATAGAGCAGGGTCAGCAGGGTGTAGGTAACGGCGGCGTAAACCATTTTGCCGTTGAGGCTGAGGTCCGGCGTGGTGTAGGCCAGCACGCAGACGATGCCGAACGGGATCGCGCCGAACAAAATCCACGGACGGAACTTGCCCCAGCGGCTGCGGGTGCGGTCGGCAATCAGCCCCATGCACGGGTCCGAGATTGCGTCCAGCGCGCGCGCCAGCAGGAACATGGTGCCGACAAACCCGGCGGGAATGCCGAAAATATCGGTGTAGAAAAACATCATATAAAGCATGACGTTATCAAAAATGATATGGCTGGCGGCGTCTCCCATGCCGTAGCCGATCTTCTCTTTTACTGACAATACTTCGCTCATCTTTTTTATCCTTCACGCTATAGGGGCGCTGAGACCGGTTGCATTGGTTTTAAACCATTGTTTCAACGACGGGTATTGCGTTTTTTGGTTAGCAGATTACGTTTCTTGTTTTTTGTGATCGCGGTAAATACTGGAGAGCACGAAAGGCTAACCTGAGGATTTTCTTAAGAATTAGCTGAAACAGGGGGGTACAGGTCAAAAGAGCGGTGAAAAAAGTGTGCGGGGGGATGTGGTAAATGCCTGAAAGTAGCTATAATGCGCCCCGCCTCCATGTAGCAATCGAGGCGCGGAAGATCGTCATCTCCGGTGAGGTGGCTGGACTTCAAATCCAGTTGGGGACGCCAGCGTTCCCGGGCAGGTTCGACTCCTGTGATCTTCCGCCAAAAGTTCTTTTATTCTTCCCTATGTTGCTCAGCTGCTACTTTAAGTTTCTTTGCTATCTCTTGAGCCTTAATATGATATTCCCATCTTATCGAGTTCATTATAATTGCGTATATATTAAATATAAACGTCTTAAGCACTAGCAATAAATAAACAATACTGCTACCTATAATACAATATGTGAATG
>NZ_JADCKW010000056.1:0-2820 GCF_014982155.1 Enterobacter cloacae complex sp. P16RS2
GGAGTGACCATCTCATTAAATAAAGCACGCTAAGCCGGTTGCAGCGGCCGTAGCGGCCTGAACTTGCCCGCGCCGATCTTGGCGCTGCTGCGCCAGAGGTAATCGCCGGTCAGGTTGATGTGCTCCCAGCCGAGCGGCGACAGGTACTGCAACAGGCCGTCATCGACGGCTTGACCGTGGCCACGCAAGGCGTTCGCGGCCCGCTCCAGATAGACCGTGTTCCATAGCACGATGGCCGCCGTCACCAGGTTGAGGCCGCTGGCCCGGTAGCGCTGCTGCTCGAAGCTGCGGTCGCGGATTTCCCCCAGGCGGTTGAAGAACACGGCGCGGGCCAGCGCGTTGCGCGCCTCGCCTTTGTTCAGCCCGGCATGCACGCGGCGGCGCAGCTCGACGCTTTGCAGCCAGTCCAGGATGAACAGTGTGCGCTCGATGCGTCCCAGCTCACGCAGGGCGACGGCCAGGCCGTTCTGGCGCGGGTAGCTGCCAAGCTTCCTGAGCATCAGCGAGGCCGTCGCCGTGCCCTGCTTGATCGAGGTGGCCATCCGCAGGATTTCATCCCAATGGGCGCGGACGTGCTTGATGTTGAGCGTGCCGCCGATCATCGGTTTCAACGCCTCGTAGGTGGCATCGCCCTTCGGGATGTAGAGCTTGGTGTCGCCCAGGTCACGAATGCGCGGGGCGAAGCGGAAGCCCAGCAGGTGCATCAACGCGAAGACGTGGTCCGTGAACCCTGCCGTGTCGGTGTAGTGCTCCTCGATCCGCAGGTCGGATTCGTGATACAGCAGGCCGTCGAGCACGTAGGTCGAGTCGCGCACGCCGACGTTCACGACCTTGGTGTGGAACGGCGCGTACTGGTCGGAGATATGGGTGTAGAACGTCCGCCCTGGGCTGCTGCCGTATTTCGGATTGATGTGGCCGGTGCTCTCGGCCTTGCTGCCGGTGCGGAAGTTCTGGCCGTCCGACGATGACGTGGTGCCGTCGCCCCAATGCTCGGCGAAGGGATGTCGGAACTGCGCGTTGACCAGCTCGGCCAGTGCCGCCCCGTAGGTTTCGTCGCGGATGTGCCAGGCTTGCAGCCAGGCCAGCTTGGCGTAGGTCGTGCCGGGGCACGATTCCGCCATCTTGGTCAGGCCCAGGTTGATCGCGTCGGCGAGGATCGTGGTCAGCAACAGGTTTTTGTCCTTGGCCAGGTCGCCTGACTTCAGGTGGGCGAAGTGCCGGGTGAAGCCCGTCCATTCGTCTACCTCCAGCAGCAATTCGGTGATCTTGACGTGCGGTAGGATCATCGCCGTCTGGTCGATCAGGGCCTGTGCGGTATCGGGCACCGCCGCATCGAGCGGCGTGATCTTCAGGCCCGACTCCGTGATGATGGCGTCCGGCAGCTCGTTGGCCAGCGCCATGCGGTTGACGGTGGCGAGCTGCGTTTCCAGCAGCGTCAGCCGGTCATGCAGGTACTGGTCGCAATCGGTGGCCACGGCCAGCGGCAATTCGCTGGCCTGCTTGAGGCTGGCGAATTTCGCGGGCGGCACCAGGTAGTTGTAGCGGCTCGCGTTTGAAAACGGGCGTGCTCGCATTCGACGCCGCTTTCGGCTCGAATTAACTGCAACTGACGGCGCGCTGATGCTCACGCTATCTGCAAACGAGCTTGCAATCGACGGCGGCGGCTCGCATTTCATGGCGGCGTGCTCGAATTAATTGCAAGTGAAATGCCGGGTTCCAAGCTATCCAAAATCAATAGATGCAGTGCCGGCTGCCCGCTAACGCCTCTGAGCGGTCAGACGGGGATTGACCTACGCCGCCTCTCGCACGAGACGGATATCGACTTCTCTGTCAACGTACTTCCATTCCTCTGTTGCACGCAGTTCGGAAAGCAATGCGTTGAACTCAGCCTCATGGGTTGGCGCGAACTCGAACCAATTGAGAAAATCGAACGGTTCATTTTCAGAGAGGTCGCGGCAGTGGTGGAGCTTGCGCGCTACTGCAGGCAAGTAGTTGAGCCCGATTTGGATGTGCTTTGACTTTTCGAAAACGCTCCGGCGCTCGTCTTGCGTGAATTCCCACCAAGCTGCGTTTTTTCGGATCGGTATCAACGCAGCGCAAGTTGCTTCTGGGCGCGCTAGCCCTTGCTGCTTCACCACAATTTCGTTCTTCTCTTCGCGCATGACATACCGTTCATTGCTTGTTATTCCGCGAAGTACCCAGGGTGCATTGGTTTCGGGCTGCAACTCTGAGGCAGATATTACGTTGAGCCTTTTGGCTTCAGGCAGTGACTTGCCAACTATGGTTTCGGTTCCAACGATCCGCCAAAGACCGCTGTCTCCGCCGACGAATGCAAATAATCGTGTATCCATTTCACCCCCTTCATGTGAGTGTGTTAACTTTTTTACAGCCTCAAAAAACCTATCTGCCCATCCCATGCTTGTGCATCATCGTCTCGCCTCGCTTAGCGTAGTATTGCATTACGCTTACCAGCGCCCCCAGTTAAATTGTAAATATAGCATCGAATTGGTCTGTGATACAACCGCCAGAAAATAGCCGTTTGTCGCCATTTCAAAAATTAATTGTACCGTATCGGTACGCCCTAACTAGGCGTCAGGCCGGAACCTTGGGCCGCGTCAGGATAGGGCCGATTCCAGCATTTTCTGACGCCTCGCCGGCAACCTCTAGGGCCTCAACCTGACAGGCCGTACGCTTAACGTACGATTTTTAATGAGATGGTCACTCCCTCCTTCCCGGTACTATGCTGAGGACAGGCTTTCATTCGGAGAACTATCATGGAAAACATTGCGCTCATTGGTATCGATCTGGGTAAAAAATGTT
>NZ_JADCKW010000057.1:0-761 GCF_014982155.1 Enterobacter cloacae complex sp. P16RS2
GTTTTACATTATCCTCAGCATTTTCATCTTCGTTATCGGAAGGTTTTTGAGACATAACATTCGACAACTGCATTTCTTCCTTGGTTTTCCTTCTGGGAAGTAAAACTTTTCCATCTCCTAAAGCAGCCATACGTTTCAAAGCTTGACTCCCGGCTCGGCCAACTACTTTAGAATCTCTTAAATCTAAAATTTTATGTGCGACCCATTCTAATGATGGTTCACTGGCTTCGATTTTGGCTTTTGCTTGGTAATGGAGAAAAATATTTTTCTTGGCTTCCTTGAGGGCTGTTAGATATCTGTGGAAATTTGCCTTTTTCTCGAGGTCAGTGGCTAGGTTTTCAAATGCTATACCGAAGACTTTTGTACCGCAAACGTGACCCAGGTTCGTCTCCAGACCATCCTCAGTAAGAACAAGAAACCCTTTTTTATGGCCTGTTCGACAGCTCGACTTGCCACACGGGATTTCTTCCGGGAGGTCATCATAATAACCAAAAACATCGGATAATTGTTGATCGGTCAGTTCCAGCCTGGAATGATAGCTTTCCCGAGCTTGAATTTCTGTCCAGTCATTAATGCGATCAAAGCTATTGCCGTTTTTAATAAAAATCATATCTTCCCTTGCTCTGGTTAGATTGAAAGCACTGCCGCTTGATATTTAACCATTTCCCTGATTGTTTTTCATCATAAAACCATATTATTGCAAGGGTAGTTTTACCTATGTATCTTCTTGCTCCCGGCCCTTTAGCTCAGTTGGTTAGAGC
>NZ_JADCKW010000057.1:813-17951 GCF_014982155.1 Enterobacter cloacae complex sp. P16RS2
GGTCGCTGGTTCAAGTCCAGCAAGGGCCACCAGACCGCCACTAGCTCATCGGGAAGAGCGGCAACCCAGGTGTTGTGGTACGGGGTTCGAGGCTCCGGTGGCGGACCACTGCCGACTTAGCTCAGTAGGTAGAGCAACTGACTTGTAATCAGTAGGTCACCAGTTCGATTCCGGTAGTCGGCACCATATGCGGGCATCGTATAATGGCTATTACCTCAGCCTTCCAAGCTGATGATGCGGGTTCGATTCCCGCTGCCCGCTCCAGTTTAAGCTTTTCGGTCTGCGATGATGGGGTCCCCGGAGTGACTGAAAAGCGACCTAGTTTTGAATGGGCGCTGCTTTTTGCAAAATTGCTGTGTGAAAATACTGACCTTTGGGTTCAGCGCTCATCCAAAAGCATCTCGTTAAAATCCAGTTAACCTCGGGTGGTTTGTTGGGTGAGGTGCCTCAAATTCAAATAGCCTCGCTTCGGCGAGGTTTTTTCATTTGTAAGACAACCATCAGGAAGCAATGGCTAATCTCATTGACTGCAGGAATAAGTTCGGCGTAATTTATTTCTGTGGTGAATCCTTTCTAAGCGAAAGGGCGTTCCAGTCAACTGCTATCTGCAGGTATGCGCGCGGCTTTGCTGACTGGGGTAGAGTCACCGGGAGGCACCCGGCACCATGACAACAACAATACAGTTTCAAATTCCTTGAGAGCCTGCCGTAAAAAGCAGGCCTTTTTTTATGAATTTGCAAACTGCTGCTACGCTTGAAATGTGTGTTGAAGGTAATTGCCTGATGGTTCTCCTGAACCGTTGTGAACCAGCCCGATACTGTCTCACTCTGGTCAGTTAGCAATACTCACGACTACCTACCTTACTTACAATAGTCACTCATTAGCCCGCCTTCAAAAGCGGGCTTTTTTTATCTCCCCTCAAATTTTCTGAGAGGATTCACAGCAATAAGAGGGGGACTTGATGTCCGATCCTGTTTCTGGCACTACGGTAGCGGCTGGCGGTCTGATGGGGGCCAGCATGTTCGGTCTGGCAACCGGCATAGATTACGGTGTGGTGTTTGGCGCATTCGCTGGTGCGGTGTTCTACGTCGCCACGGCGGTTAATATCAGCCGCCTTAAGCTGGTGGGCTACTTCATCACCTCATTCATCTTCGGCGTTATCGGCGCTCCACTGCTTGGCTCTTACTTCTCCAAATGGACGGGGTATAGCGACAGGCCACTTGATGCGCTGGGCGCGGTAATCGTAGCCGCTATTGCTATTAAGCTGCTGACGTTCGTCAACAGTCAGGATTTGGGTAGCCTGTTTGGAATTCTCTCACGTTTACGTGGTGGAGGGGCCAGCAATGGTAACAAGTGATCCGAGTGCGATGGCAAACGCAATTATCTCTGCTGTGATCGTTATTGCACTGATGTTCTACCAGCGCGGCGGGGCGAGACATCGCCCTCTGATATCGCTGATGGCTTATTTCACGGTGCTGGTATACGCCAGCGTCCCTTTCCGTTATCTGTTCGGCCTGTACCATGAATCGCACTGGTTTGTGGTGCTGGTGAACGTCCTGATATGCGCCGCCGTTCTCTGGGCTCGGGGAAACATAGCGCGCCTGGTTGATGCACTGAGGCACTAATGAACCAATCACAATTTCAAAAGGCGGCTGGGCTAAGCGCCGAGTTAGCTGCGCGCTGGTTTCAGCCAGTGAGCGATGCGATGAAAGAGTTCGGCATCACCAAGCCGGTAGACCAGGCGATGTTCATTGCTCAGGCTGGGCATGAGTCGCTAGGTTTCACCCGACTACAGGAAAACTTCAACTACAGCGTAGTGGGGTTGGCAAACTTCATTCGAGCAGGACGCATCACACAAGACCAGGCTAATGAGCTTGGCCGTCGACCTGAAGAACGAGCATTACCGATTGAGCGCCAGCGTGCCATTGCAAACCTGGTCTACAGCAAACGCTACGGTAACAATGCGCCTGGTGATGGATGGAAATACCGAGGGCGTGGACTCATCGGCATCACGTTCCTTGATAACTATCGTGACTGCGGAAATGCCCTGAAGGTAGATTTGGTTCAACAGCCTGAGCTGTTAGCTGAGCCCATTTATGCAGCCAGAAGCGCAGCGTGGTTCTTTGCTACTAAGGGATGCCTGAAGTATTCCGGCGACCTGATACAGGTGACGAAGATTATTAACGGCGGCACGAACGGACTTGAAGATCGTCGCGCACGCTTCGGGCAAGCGAAAACGGTGCTGGTATGAAAAAGTGGCTGCGCATCTTACTCCCGCGATGGGAGACAGATACGGTTGTTCTTCAGGCACAAGGTAATGAGCTTCATATCGTCTGCAGCTACGAAGATATCGATCCCGGCGAGATGTTTGACGGTATGTGTGAGCTCAAGACCTTCACCTGGCTGAACTGGTCTTTCCCGTCAGGGGAACCCATGAACGTTCGATCCTTTGAACCGAAGGTGGAAGCATGAGCACAGTGCAGTTAATCATCACGGTAGCAGTAGCCATTCTTGGCGCTATCGCCGCAGCTTTTGGCATTGGTCATTCACGCGGTGCCAGTAAAGCGGAAGCCAAAGCAGACCAGCAGCGCACTGAAGACAAGGCCGCTGCCACTGAAGCAGCAGCAGAACGCCGGGTACAAGCCACCAAAGAGGCCAGCAATGTACAACAAACTGTTAACCGTATGCCTGATGACGATGTTGATCGCGAGCTGCGCGGAAACTGGACCCGCAAAGGTTGAAGTCATCGACACCAGCTGTGACTGGGTAAAGCCAGTCTACCTGACTGATCACGACATCAACGTTATGGACCGCCAGACGAAGAAAGACATCCTGGCGCATAACAAAGCGTGGCAGGCGAATTGTCAGAAACAAAAAGAAGTGAGGTCAAAGTGATCGCAACCATCGGAACAATTCTGGTCTGGTTGATAATGGGCATTGCGGGTATTGGTGCTATTTTCTGTGCCTTCATTGGCTTGCTGTTTCTCATCAACTGGCCTAAATGAACTCTCCGCCATAAACCTCGTGACAACCCGCGCTGCCCCATCGAACAGGGTAACCAATAGCCTCGCAATAGCGGGGCTTTTTATTAGCAGAAGAAGGAGAAGAAGCGTGTTAACAGTAAAAGTGATGTCGCCGGGCGGCGGCGAAGAGATTCATTGCGGCCTGAGCGTTGGCTTTAATCCCAAACAGCAGAGCATCGCGGTATCTGGAATGGACAAAAATGTTTTCCTTAAACCCGGTGAGGTCGCCTACGTGATGAACCAGAACGGGAAGACGGTATCTCGTTACGAGCATATTTACCGTCAGGAAGTGCTGCATAACGCGGTGGAATCGTAGCCATTACAAAGCTCGCCTGCTGGTGGGCATGTCGTGCTGTAGAGCGTCTAGTTGCCGACTGTTAAGCATTACATCAGGCCCTGTGTAGATGCCTGCAATACAAAGCAAGAATAGCTCGTTCATTCTTCGTTTGTATATATGTTATAACTTCGGAAACATTTAGTAAGGAGCGCAGAATGAGTAAGTTTTTATGTTTCCTCGTATTATTCCTGGTGGGATGTCAGGGGCCAAAACAACAAACATTAACACCAAAGCAGAGACAGGAGTTCCCCATAATCAATCAATGGGCTGTAAAATTTAAAGAGGCAGTTGAAAGTAGATTTCCATATGCCAGTAGATATGTCGGAGATACATGCACTATCCGTGTTCATCAGCCGAAAGGAACAAATAAAATCAACAATATGCATGTAGTAGAAGGGAACCCGGAATTGTGTAAAGCGGCAGTTAAAGCTATACAGACCGCCAGTGATGATGGTTTATTACCCCTTACGCCGGACCTTATCGGTGAGGAGTTTCCGTTGGATTTCAAACCATAGACGCGTCTCAGAACCACTATAACTTTTGTATTGCCTTCACCATCGCATTACAGCAGGCATTCACTGAGTGCCTGCGATAATGACGAATTGTGGTGTACGTGTTAATCGTCAAATAAGAAGGAAAAGGCGAGCGCACCTTTACGATGGCTATCCGGTTAAAGATCGGCACACCCGAGCTAATACGTACATCACAGTCCCATCAAGTAGTGGGCTTGATAATGGCAATACTTACGGAGACTGTTATGGCGACGCTTAAAGACCTTTCCAGTCAGTTAAGACAGCTGCAGAAGCAGATACCGTTTGCGACTGCCCAGGCGATGACTAAAGTGGTTCGCCAGATAGAGGTAGCCCAAAAAACAGCATTTGAGCGGCATCTGGATAATCCAACACCTTTTACAGTTAAATCGGTAGGGTCAGTTGGTGCCAGGAAAAACAGCCTTCGTGCAAAGGTGTTTGTTCGTGATACTGCTGCTGGCTACCTAGAACCTTTCGAGTTCGGCGGAGAGCATAAGCTCAATGGTAGTGCTTTGCTTAACCCGAAAGACATAAAGCTTAATAAATACGGCAACCTGCCGCGTAATAAGCTCTCTCAGCTCAAAGCAAAGGAAAATGTATTCGTAGGTGAGGTGGATGGCGTTAACGCTGTCTGGCAGCGTAAGAAACCGATGAAAGCTAAGAAGCGACGGGCCAAGCGCTCCGCTAATGGGACGCGAAGACCGAAACGTAAACAGCGTTCTCCAAAGCTTTTGATCCGGTTTGGTGATGCGCTACCTGTGACTCCAGTGCTGGGGTATATGGATAGGGCCCGTACCATGGCGAACGCACTGCTACCGTCTGCTTTAAATCAGGCGATAGCAGAAGCCATCAGGACGGCAAAATAAAAGCAGTAACTTATAAGTTAATTTCGCAAGCTTTTATGAAGCTGTTTACTGCAGTTGTCGATCCAGAAACATTGGCTGACATGGAATGCTGGTTTCCGCCATCCTTTGTTTGCACACCAACTAACACTTTGGATTTCGCCCCCTGAAGCTGCTTAAGCACTGTTTTTAGTTGGTCCGCGTCATCCGATTGAATTTGGAGGCTCTGAACATTACGTCTTGAAAGGGTAGCATCGAGCTTCACTGCGGTATTCCCGTCGACCTTCATTATCAGGTCCATTGGTACCTCTGATAGTGATTCGGTGCTTTTATCCATTTCAACGTATGCCGCCGATAGCTTTTCTTTAGTGCAGTCAAACACAATGGCGCCATTGTCGGATGAAACCTCGCCAAGCATCATTGCTTTCTTACCACCAGAGAAAAGGTCATCTTCAGTATTAGTTACCCACTGGGCATGAGCAATTGGTGATGCCAGCACTGCGGCTACGAAAGTTATTTTGATTATATTGTTACCCATTACATTCTCCTTGTATTGAATAGGAATAATCATAGTCGGAGCGAATGGTCGAAGCCATTAAAAAAATGGGTCCTTCCTGAGACTTTTGTAAGGTACGGGCATTGCGCGCCGCGGTGTTTTCCTAGCTACAACTTTCAGATTTGTGTCCCATGTCCCACCTCTGGCGATCATTACGGACACCTCGCCAGCTCTGGCTATTCCAGTTTATTCCAGTGGGACATTCTGGTGGGGCATGGCAAAAATGTCCCAGGCGAATGTCCCATCACAGAAAATGTCCCAGGTGATGTCCCATGACAACGATGAACCAGAGTCAGTACGCACAACATTCAGGTGTGGATCGCAAAACAATTGGCCGGTGGATTAAAGCCGGGCGCTTCATTGTGATGGACGGAGACCTGATTGACGTAGAGGCCAGCGATGCGGCATTGAAGAAAAACCGCGATGGCAAAGACCCGCGCGCCTCGAACGCGAAGAAAAAGAAAACTCCCGTCGTCAGCGATAACGATGATGACGGTGATGAAATCAATAAAACTGTCCGCCAGATAATGCTCACTGAAGGGGCAGATCTTTCGAGAGAGGAAGCGGGACGTATCCGCGAGAATTACATGGCCCTGCAGGCAAAGCTGCAGTATGAAAAAGACAGCGGCCAGCTTATTGAGCTGACAACAGCCGAGGAGGTTTTATTCAACGCCTTTCGCCAACAGCGTGATGCCTGGCTTAACTGGCCGTCCAGGGTGGCGCCGCTAATGGCTGCTGATCTGGATGTACCGGCGGACAGGATGACAGAGGTGCTGATTGAACATGTCCACAAACACATCTCAGTCCTCGGAGAGCCAGAGTTTAACCCGGCAGAAGATTGAGCGTCTTGAATTAAGCGTCCGCAAAGGCTGGACACCCCCGCCGCGTATCAGTGTGCCGCAGTGGGCAGATGACTATCGTAAGCTGGCAAAAGAGGCTGGGAGCACTTCGGGAAACTGGGAAACATCGACGGTAGAAATTGCCCGCGGACCGATGCTTGCCGCGACGGAGTCCGGGGTTCATATCATCACTGTAATGTGCTGTACCCAGTTGATGAAGACAGCACTGCTGGAAAACCTTTTTGGCTATTTTGCCCACCTCGATCCTTGTCCGATACTGCTGCTGCAGCCGAAAGAAGAAGCCGCTGAACAGTTTTCGAAAGAGCGTATTAGCCCGCTGGTAAGGGTGACGCCGGTACTGCGTAAAATCATCGGTGATTCGAAACAGAAAAGCTCGAAAGAAACCATTCTTTACAAGGCATTCACTGGCGGATTTCTGGCGCTGGCGGGTGCTGGTAGCCCTGATAACCTTGCGCGTCGTCCGATTCGTGTCCTGCTGGCGGATGAAGTGGACAAGTACCCGATAACCCGCGAAGGCGATCCAATTGCGCTGGCCGAAGAGCGTACAGCGACATTTGGCCTGACCTGGCTGTCTGTACGCGCCTGTTCGCCGACGGTGGAGGATGAGAGCCGCATTGCTGACAGCTACGCCGACTCCGATCAGCGCCGGGCATCTGTGGTTTGCCCGCACTGTGGCCACCGCCAGTTCCCCGACTTTTTCAAACACGTTCAGTGGCCGAAAGAGGGAGATAAACACCTGACTAAATCGGCGATGCTCTATTGCGAATGCTGTGGTAGTGGCTGGTCCGAAGGACAGCGCCTCAGAGCTCTGCACACTATTCGATGGCATCAGACGCGCCCATTTGAGTGCTGCGGGGAGCGGCACTCACCGCTGATGGATTATGACCTTGCCTGGCGGGCGGCAGACGAGGGCAGCGTTGAAAAGGTCTGGCAATGGTCAGAGTCGGAACGGCATGCGGTCTATCGCGCAATCTGCCCCTCCTGTGGAAAGGAGGCAGTCGATAACCACCACGCGGGGTACCAGGCATCCAAGCTTTTCAGCCCCTGGCAAAAAGATAAGCCGTCGGATATTGCGAAAAAATATATCGATGCGAAGGGCGATCCGGATAAGGAACAGGCGTGGTGGAATACCCAGATGGGGCTTCCGCACCGACCTAATCATGGGAAACAGCTCCCTGTTGATGTTCTGCTGGCGCGCCGGGAAATATTTCCGGCCGTCGTTCCGGACGGGGTGGCATTGTTAACAGCTGGAGTTGATACCCAGGACGATCGCTTCGAAATTACGATCACCGGCTGGGGGAGAGATGAAGAATCGTGGTCGGTCGCGCATGACGTTATTTATGGTGACCTTGAGACGGAAGAACCCTGGAAGCGACTGGATGCATACCTGAAACAGATCTGGCGACGTGGTGACGGGCGCGGCCTGAATATCATGGCAACGTGCATGGACTCCGGCGGCCACCATACGCAGAAGGTATACGAATTCGCCAAAGAGCGTCTTGGCCGTCGTGTCTGGGCAATTAAGGGGGAGTCTGCACAGGGAGGCAAACGCAATCCTGTCTGGCCGACCAAACGACCATCATCGAAAAGCAAAGCCAGTTTCCGCCCTGTCATTCTGGGGGTTAACTCAGCGAAAGACGTGATACGCGGTCGCCTGCATCTTGAGCCACCCAAACCTGGCGCCGCCGCTGCGGGTTATATGCATTTTCCTGACGATCGCGATCTCGGGTACTTCAATCAGCTGCTGGCGGAGCGACTGGTTTACAAAGTCATTTCCGGGCAGCGGTACAGTATCTGGGAAGCAATACCAGGACGAGCTAACGAAGCGCTTGACTGCCTCGTTTACAGCTATGCCGCGCTGTGCGGTCTCAAACATATGGGGTTAAAACTCAACGTCCGGGCCGCCAACCTCGAAGCCGATCCGGATAAGTTCCTGCCAGCGCCAGTTGGACAGGAAGAAAAAATCAATTACGAGCTGCCGGGTGCGGTTATTGAAGAACCAGCGCCGGTCAAACGTAAGCGAATATCGCAACTCCTGCCGAAATAAGGAAAATCATGTTCAACCGGAACACCAGCCTGCTTGCCGGCGCAATGACTGACGATCAGCTCAGGGATGCGCTTGCGAAAGCTCAGCAGGCGTACATTGATTTAGCAACCGGGAGCCACGGTGTTTCGTTTTCCTATACGCAGGGAGACGGGACGCGATCAGTGTCCTATCAGCAAAGCACCCTGGCTGATCTGCTGGCCCTGATTCAACTTCTGCAGGCGCAACTGGGGATTATCTCTCGTCCCCGGAAACCAGCGAGGTTTAGATTCTGATGAATAAAGTACAGATACTGGGCTCTGATGGGCAGCCGTTGCGACAGCAGCGTCCCTCTATGCTGGTGGGGGGGAGCCGCGTACCTTATGACGCAGCTGACTCTTTCAGCGATCAACTGGCGAACTGGCAACCCGCGCTGTGGTCCCCGGACAATGAAATTAACATTTACCGGGATCGCATCGTGTCCCGCGCACGCGATCTGGTCCGTAATGACGGCTGGGCAAACGGTGCGGTCACACGTCTGCTGGATAATGCGGTTGGTGCCAACTTCCGCCCCATCATGAAACCCGATTACCGTGTTCTCAGAATGATCACCGGAAACAAGGCGTTTGATGCGTCCTGGGCGGAAGAGTACGGAAAAGCACTGGACGGGCACTGGCGGACCTGGAGTAACGATCCTGGCCGGTATTGTGATGTTGAACGAAAACTCACCGTGTCGCAGATGTTGCGCCTGGGATTTCGTCACAAGCTTATTGACGGGGATGCTCTGGCCATTCTCCAGTACAGAACTGACAGGCTTGGTCCCGGAAGAGGCCGTTACGCCACCACGGTACAGATTGTCGATCCTGACCGCCTCAGTAACCCTCAGCAGAATTTCGATATGCCAAATGTCCGTGGTGGCGTTGAAATTGATGCGGACGGTGCGCCGGTTGCTTACCACATCAGGGAGGCCCATATCGGTGACTGGTGGAGCGGGGCTAAAACCATGACGTGGCAGCGCATCCCGCGTGAAACTGACTGGGGCCGCCCGCATGTGGTTCACGATTTTGATCATGAGCGTGGCGCGCAGCACCGCGGTAACGGCATCCTGACTCCGGTTATTCAGCGTCTGAAAATGCTGGTGAAGTATGACCAGAGCGAGCTTGAGGCAGCAATTCTTAATGCCATATTCGCCGCATACATTGAGTCACCCTATGACCCTGCGATGGTTCAGTCTGCCCTGGGAGAGACCTATGACGAATCAGAGTTAGGCACTTATCAGGACGGGCGTGTTGAGTTCCATAACGATCGGCGTCTGACACTTCAGAATGGTGCCCGAATGCCCATTCTTTATCCTGGTGAGAAAATCACGACGGTTAACGCGGCGCGGCCCTACAGCAATTTTGAAGTCTTCGAATCTGCTGTTCTCCGTAATTTTTCTTCAGGAACAGGGTTGTCCCCACAGCAGGTCACCCAGGACTGGTCTGACGTTAACTACAGTTCTGCACGCTCCTCGTTGCTGGAGGCATGGAAAACACTGACTCGCCGCCGGGACGATTTTTCTACCGGCTTCGCTCAGCCCATTCTCACCGCCTTTGTTGAAGAAGTTCACGACAATGAGGATTTACCCCTGCCCGCAGGCGCACCTGATTTTGTTGACGCCAGAGCCGCGTATTCCCGTGCGCGCTGGATGGGGCCTGGGCGCGGCTGGGTGGATCCGGTTGCAGAGAAAAAAGGCGCCATTCTTGGTCTGGATGCCGGACTTTCCACCCTCGAGATTGAGGTGGGTGAAAACGTCGGTGAAGACTGGGAAGAAGTGCTTGATCAGCGCCAGAGAGAAATTGAGTCATGTCTTAAACGCGGATTACCGCTTCCGAGCTGGGCACAGGCTGACCAGTTTGCGAGCCAGACCATTACCGACCCGGAGGAAAAGTGAATCTACCCCATCTGGCCCAGCGATTATTTAATACCCCGCTGGCGCTGCACCCGAGTAAAGCCGAAGTCATCATGGCATCCGTAATGGACCGATTTGGTATCAGTAAAATCGAATCTTCTCTTGCCATGGAGGATGACTGGTACGGATATGACGATAACCAGGGGCGGGAATCCCGTCGTGATCCGGGTTATGACAATGTGCTGGGCGTCGCCGTAATCCCGATATGCGGAACGCTGGTACAAAAACTGGGCAGTCTGCGTCCGTACAGTGGCATGACAGGATATGACGGCATTCGTCAGGCCTTTCTTACTGCGATGGAAGATCCCGACATTTCGGGCATTTGCCTGGATATCGACTCACCCGGCGGCGAGGTCGCCGGCTGCTTCGATCTGGTTGATGTCATTTACGGCTCCCGGGGGAAAAAGCCTATCCATGCCATTCTGACGGAAAGCGCCTATTCCGCTGCGTATGCCATTGCCAGCGCAGCGGACCGGATTTCTGTTCCGCGCACCGGCGGCGTGGGTTCTGTGGGTGTGATTACCATGCACCTTGACTGGACGCAGCGGATTAAAGATGACGGTCTTAAAGTTACGATCATCACCTATGGATCCCGCAAGGCTGAAGGTTCGCCGCTGAGAGAGCTGTCAGATGAAGCGCTGGCCGCCATTCAGCAGGACATTAACACCATGGGCGAATTGTTTGTGAACACCGTCGCCAGAAACCGGGGGATTAGCGCAAAGGTTATAAAAAGTACCCAGGCCGCCTGTTTTATGGCTGCTGATGGCGTTGAAATTGGACTGGCTGATGAGGTGTGTCCTCCTGACGCTGCGTTCAAAAACTTACTTGAAAAAACAGGAGCCTGAAATGGCAAAGAAAAAACCGTTTAGTTTTGCTCACCTTATGGGTCTTGGCGCTTCCGCTTCTGAGGAAGAAGAGGATAAAAAAGCCAAAAAAGCGAAAGCCCGTCGCGCGGAAGAGGACGAGCGCGAAGATGATGCCGATGATGATGAGCGCGACGACGACGCGGAAGAAGACGAACGCGACGATGATTCTGAAGATGACGGCGATGATCCGGATGCGTCAGAAGATGATGATTCTGAAGACGACGGCGACGACGATCGCAAAGAGAGTAAGGCGGTAAAAAATGCACGCGCTGCTGAGCGTAAACGCTGCGCCCGTATTTTCGGCAGTAAGCATGCAGCTGCGAATCCTTCACTGGCCGCGTCACTGGCTTTCAATACCGGGATGAGTTCTGCGGCAGCAATTAACGTCCTGGCCTCTTCGGCTCCGGCCGCAGCCGCATCTCAGCCATCCCGTAAACGCTCTCTCGATCAGCGTATGCAGGAAAGCCACCAGGTCCGGCTTAATCCGGATAGCGGACAGAAAGAGACCGGAAAGTCTGCGCTGGTAAGTAAAATGACCGGCCTCTACAACTCCACAAGAGGAGAGAAATAATGGATCAGTTTGGTCAGAATGCGTTTGCGCCTGGCATGAAGAGCGCGCTGTTTGTTCCGGATCAGCTTGTCGCTGGCACGCTCCAGCTGGTGACTGACACCGGGATCATTACGGGCGGTGCCTTTAAGCGTGGTACTGTCCTGGGCCTGGTGGCTGCCAGCGGGAAATACACGCAATGTGTGAAAACGGCTGAAGATGGCAGTCAGTTACCCGTTGCTATTCTGGTTGATGATGTTGATGCATCGTCTTCCGATCAGAACGGCGGCCTGTATCTGATGGGGGAATTCAACCAGCACCGAATTATTTTTGATAACTCCTGGACGACCGCTGACCTGAAAAAAGCGCTCCGACCGCTGGCTATCTTCCTGAAAGACAGTGACCAGGCACCTGTAACCACCTCCTGATTTCCCCCACGGCTCTCCTGACGAATGCTTTAACCGGCAGGGGCTGGCTCGTTTAAATTTTTTGCCAGCTGCGGCTGGCACTATCAAGAGACTGAATATGGAAAATATTTTTGATACCAGCGTGCTGGTGCAGGTTGTTCCTAACCTGAAAACCAGTCAGAACTGGCTGCTCGATCGCTTCTTCCCGAATGTCGTGACTTACGAGACTGAAGAAGTGGCGATTGATGTTGATGTCGGCCTGCGTCGTATGGCGCCGTTCGTCTCCCCGCTGGTGGAAGGTAAGCTGGTCGAATCCCGTAAATACCAGACCAATACCTTCAAACCGGCATACATCAAAGATAAGCGCGCGCCGGACCTGCGCAAACCTATCCGCCGCCAGATTGGTGAGCGTATTGGCGGGGAATATACCGCTGCCGAGCGCGAAATGCTGAACCTTCAGTTTGAAATGACTGACCAGATTGACATGATCAACCGTCGTCTGGAATGGATGGCGGCGAGTGCGCTGGTGTCTGGGACCGTAACCGTCGCCGGGGAGGGCTATGAAACTCAGGTGGTGGATTTCGGGCGTGCTTCGGATCTGACCATCACTCTTAGCGGCTCGGATAAATGGCCACTGACCGTTGCAGCTGGCGCTACCAATACCCAGCCATCAGATGACATTGAAATCTGGCAGACTACTTTCCTGAAAGAGTCCGGCTCTGTCGCCACGGATCTGGTCTTTACGAATAAGTCATGGCGTGCATTCCGACTGGATACCACCATCAAGGATAACGCCATTACATTCCCGGCGCTGAGCCCGTTTGGTAACCAGATTAACGCCGGCCCACAGGTAATGAAGGGCGCAATTTATAAAGGGCGCTGGGGTAACTTTGACCTCTGGTTATATAACGACTGGTTTATTGACCCGCTGGACAACGTCGAGAAGCCTATGATCCCCGATGGCGCTGTCATTATGAGTGGTGCCGATCTGATGGGTACCCGCGCATTTGGCGTTATCCTGGACCCGGCTTTCAACTACGGTCCGCTGGCTTATGCGCCAAAATCCTGGGTGAAAGAAGATCCAGCCCAGCGTCTTATCCTGATGCAATCCTCCCCGCTGGTTATTCCGAGCCGGGTAAATGCATCCCTCTGCGCAACGGTGGTCTGATATGGCAAAACAACCTAATACCGGGCTGGCTGATGATCTGAATGCAGAAGGATCTGCCAAAGACGGCCTGAGCGTTGACGACCTGAATGCTGGCGATAACACCCAGGAAAAAAAGCCTTTGAGCAAAACAGATGATGCCGAATTGTCTGTTGATGACGATGGTGGTGACGAAAAATCCGGAGACACTGAATCGCAGGAGTATGTGGTGTTGAAAGGGAATTGCATTCGTCATGACGGGGAGATGTACCGCGAAAATATGCGCATCCCTGTAACCGGCAAAGATGCTGAGCGTCTTCTGCAGTCCGGCGTTATTGCTGATGTTGATGTGCTTCGTAAGCGAGTTCTTGCTTCTCAGCCATCAGTTTCAGTTACGACAGGGTAATGACATGGGCGTGGACTGGGATTCTCATCTTCTGAGTCCGCTGCATGATGTCTTTGGCGATGAGCACGAGTACCGTCCACGTAACGGTACTCCTTTTACAATTAACGGGATTTTTGACCGTGGTTATGCGCAGGTTGCTGAAAACCTTGATGGCGATTCAGAAATTAACACCTCCAGCCCGATGTTGGGTGTGCGCGATGCTGAATTTCGCAAGCTGGGTAAATCGCAACCTGCTGTATCTGACCGGGTATTTATAAAGACGGTCGGTGGTCACATCATCAATCAGTTATTTGTTGTGTCAAACGTCGAACCCGACAGTCATGGCGGATCTCGTCTTGTCCTCAATGTGGTAAAACCGCGATGAATTCAGCAGCGATACGGCAAATGGTTGTCACTGCACTAACCGGGACAACCAGCGCGGGCGACCGCGTATTCTCTCCACGCGACTGGTCAACTTCACCAGATATGTATCCTGTGTTGTTGGTTCAGACGCCTTTTGAACAGAAAAAATCACAGGGGCGTAATACCCCTGCTTTTACCACCCTCACCACTGTCAGGATCACTGGGCGCGTTCAGGAGTATGACGGCGATACAGTGGATGATGGAGCCATGCGGGCAGAGCTGGCGCTTGAAAGCCTTCGCGAGCAGGTGGAGCGCGCGGTGATCAACAGCTACGAACTGACGCGGAATATTCAGAAATACGCGGAAGTTCGTTCAACCATCAATGTTGATTCAGAAGGAGAGGCCCATATGGGGCAGCTTCTTTTCGAGATCGACATAGAGCATTACCAGGGGCCGGAAGATTTTTATCCTGTCCAGTCGGTTCCCCTTGAGGGCATGGATATTGCGGTCGACATGCCAGACGGCACAGTTAAACCGGGTATCAGCCTCAATCTTCAGGAGTAATCCATGTTTGTTAAGCCGAACAACGGGCTCAGCGTTCGCTGCCCCGTCAAGGGCATCCCATTGCCTAAAGAGGGTGCTGAAGTACCTGACAATATTTTCTGGCGTCGCCGTCTGAGCGATGGGGACGTGATCCTCTCTAAAAAGGATGAGGGCGCGCCAGAGAAACAATCATTACCTAAAAAAGCGGGAGAAAATGAATGACCGTACCTTTCGCTCGTGTTCCCGATAACCTGCGGGTAGGGCTTTTCTTCGTTGAGTTTGATAACTCAATGGCGAATAACGCCACTGCCACGCAGCGCACCCTGCTTATCGGTGGGATGCTCAGTACCGGCTCAACCCCCCCTGGTATTCCGCAGCGAGTTTCCTCTTCGGATACCGTCGGTGAGCTGACAGGAAAAGGGGGAATTCTGCAGGCCATGATGGCGGCGTATCAGAAAAATGATACCGCAGCCGAAGTCTGGATCCTGCCGCTGGAGGAAGACTCCGATTCCATGGTGGCTGCAACCGGCACCATTAAAGTGAGCAGCGCACCGACGGCAACCGGAGTGATCTCCCTTTATATTGCTGGTGAGCGCATTCAGTTGACCGTTGTAGCAACAGATACGGTGGCAGCGATCGCCACCTCTCTGGCCGCGGCGATTAACGCAAAAACCACGCTACCTGTAACCGCCAGTGCGACTACGGATACCGTAACCCTGACCGCGAAGAATCTTGGTGCTACGGGTAATGGGATCGACATTCGCCTGAACTTCCTCGGCTTACCTGGAGGCGAGTCCACACCTGCAGGCCTGGAACTGACGATTACTGCTATGTCTAACGGAGTCGGGGCTCCGGATATTACCGGCGAGCTGGCAAACCTGCAGGATCGGACATTCGATTTCATCATCAACCCTTACGACGATACAACCTCGTTGAATGTGATGAAGGAGTTCCTGTCAGACACTGGCGGTCGCTGGGCATGGGACAAGCAGCTTTATGGCCATTCCTTTGGTACCACCACCGGGACTTACGCCCAGCTCGGTACCAAAGGTGAGCTGCGCAATAACCAGCATGAGACCCTGCTGGGCGTAAATAAATCGCCGTCCCCTTCCTGGGCATGGTCTGCAGCTTACACCGGCGCAGCTGCGGTGAGTCTGCGTAATGACCCCGGCCGCCCGCTACAGTCGCTCGCTGTTCAGGGGGTGCTTGCGCCAGAACTGCAGGATCGCTTTGAGCTGACCGAGCGTAACAATCTGCTGTACAGCGGCATTTCGACATTTACGGTCGATGACGATGGCACGGTGCGCATTGAAAACCTGATCACCACCTACCAGAAAAACAGCTATGGCGATGCAGATGACAGTTATCTGGAAGTGGAGACGCTGTTCAGCCTGATGTTTGTGACCCGCTACCTGCGCACAGCGGTGACCAGCAAGTTTGGCCGTATGAAGCTTGCTGCGGATGGAACCCGATTTGCACCTGGCGCGGCGATCGTCACGCCAAACATTATCAAGGCCGATCAGATTGCCGAGTACCAGACTCTGGTATGGAACGGTTATGCGCAGGATGCGGAGGCATTCGCAAAAAATATCATCGTCGAGCAGAACGCCAAAAATCCGAACCGCGTCGATGTGCTGTGGCCGGGAACCCTCATGAACCAGTTGCGCATTTTCGCGCTGCTCAATCAGTTCCGCACTCGGGCTGAATCAACAGGAGCTTAAACGATGGCAGGTGATACTACTAACCGCCTGGCGGGAACCGCCTATGTCACTGTTAACGGTGTGACGGTAATGGTGGAGGGCTCGTTTAAATACCAGGCTGCCACCGTAAACCGTACCACCCTGACAGGGATGGATGGTGTGCACGGATATAAGGAAAAACCTGTGGCGCCATACATTTCTGCCCGACTGCGTGACAGTGGCGGAACGAATGTGCAGGGCTTTAACCAGCAGACGAACGTCAACGTGATCGCCGAGCTGGCTAACGGGAAAACTATCATTGGCCGTTCACTCTGGACGGTCAACGTCCAGGAAGTGGAAAGCGAAGATGCAGTATTTGATGTTCGCTGGGAAGGCCGCGACGTAACGGAGAACTAAGATGGCTGAGATTGAACGCGTTAAAACCATTCCATTAACCGTAGCGCTGGATGATGCTGCGGAGAAGACCACTTATACGCAGCTGGAGCTGAAAGCACCCACGCTAAGCCAGGCTGAGCAGTTTTACGAGAAACAGGCTGCGTCAACGTCGCTCGCGGCGATGCGCCTGCTTATTGCGCTGGTTTCCGGTACGCGTGAAAGCGTACTGCAGCCGATGGATTTTCTCGACTTCCGTAAGTGTGAGGAGTATCTGCTCAGTTTTTTGACCTGGAAGCCCTGACAACCTGGCAGGAAATGGCCGCTGACGTCACCTTCTATTTCCGCTGGTCTGAGGACAGGGCGTGGGGAATGACCCGCGCCCGGCTGAAATGGTGGGTGGCGCAGGCATCCCGGATAAACAAGCTTAGGAAACCTGAAGACGATGAGTAATTCTTTTGATTTTGAGCTGGTGGCCAGCGACCAGGTTAGCGAGGCTATAGACCGCATTAATGAGGCTGTCCGTGACCTGGAGCCGAAGCTAGATAAAACTAAAGAAGGGCTCAAGTTAGGCGGTCAGGAAACAGCCGACGGACTGAGCGGTTTTATTTCTCGCCTCGAGAATATGTCGAAGAGCGCGCGGGATAACGTGCAGTTTATTGGCGACATGGTTCCCCCACTGAAAATGG
>NZ_JADCKW010000058.1:0-11227 GCF_014982155.1 Enterobacter cloacae complex sp. P16RS2
CTTGTGGTAAGTGAGTTTCAGGACTAATGTTATATTGATTAATCCCTTTTTGGATTTTCCAGGGTAATGGATAAATAGAGTTTCAATTGCTCTGAATTATTGGATTTACATACTTATATCATTTCTGAAATATTGAGTGGTTAAAATCGACGACTATGTTAATTTTCTTTCGGGATATTTTTTGAATAAGCATTTTTAAAACTTCGCTTAATTCATTTTGTGATATGAAGCGCATCACACAAGTCGGAACAATGTTTGTTCGAACATTACGCGTCCTCTCTTCGCTCTCCCAACGTACGGAGTGCGGTCTTAAACTGAAAAAAAGACCCGGTTATAGGGGTTTATCAGCCCATTGATGAAAGGCGGTGCTGGCATGATACCCGTGACGTAATGGGCTGAGCATGCACTGTGGCAGAAGAGAACGACGACAAAACGGAAGCCCCCACACCCCACCGACTAGAAAAAGCGCGTGAGGAAGGGCAGATCCCCCGATCCCGAGAATTAACCTCCCTGCTGATCCTTATCGTAGGGGTGTGCATTATCTGGTGGGGCGGGGAGTCGCTCGCCCGAAAGCTGGCGGGAATGTTGTCCACCGGCTTACGTTTTGACCACAGCATGGTCAACGATCCGAATCTGATCCTCAGCCAGATTATTCAGCTTATTAAGGGGGCCATGGTCGCGCTGTTGCCCCTGATTACCGGGGTCGTACTTGTCGCGCTGGTCTCTCCGGTGATGCTCGGCGGTCTGGTTTTTAGTGCCAAATCGCTGCAACCGAAATTTTCCAAACTGAACCCGCTGCCGGGTATTGCGAAAATGTTCTCTGCGCAGACCGGGGCTGAGCTGCTCAAAGCCGTCCTCAAATCGGTGCTGATGGGCAGTTCCGCAGGCTTTTACCTCTGGTACCACTGGCCGGAAATGATGCGTCTTATCAGCGAATCGCCTCTCACCGCGATGAGCAACGCGCTGAATCTGGTCGGGCTCTGCGCGCTGCTTGTGGTGCTCAGCATTATCCCGATGGTGGGTTTTGACGTGATCTTCCAGCTTTATACCCACTTCAAAAAGCTGCGCATGTCGCGTCAGGATATCCGTGACGAATACAAGCAGATGGAAGGTGACCCGCACGTAAAAGGGCGTATCCGCCAGATGCAGCGTGCCGCCGCCCGTCGCCGCATGATGGACGATGTGCCGAAGGCCAACGTCATTGTTACCAACCCAACGCACTATTCCGTTGCGCTGCGCTATGACGAAAACAAAATGAGCGCGCCGAAAGTCGTTGCTAAAGGGGCGGGGCTGATCGCACTCCGTATCCGGGAAATTGGCACAGAGCACCGCGTGCCGATCCTGGAAGCCCCTCCGCTGGCGCGTGCCCTGTACCGCCATGCGGATATTGGACAACAGATCCCGGGACAACTCTACGCCGCCGTGGCGGAAGTGCTGGCCTGGGTGTGGCAATTGAAGCGCTGGCGTCTGGCTGGCGGTCAGCGGCCTGTAAAACCTGAAAACCTTCCGGTGCCTGCCGCGCTGGATTTTATGAACGAGAAGGACACTGATGGCTAATCTGGTGGCAATGTTGCGCCTGCCCGGCAACCTGAAATCGACCCAATGGCAAATCCTTGCCGGGCCGATTCTGATCCTGCTAATTCTGTCGATGATGGTACTGCCGCTCCCGGCGTTCATCCTCGATCTGCTTTTCACTTTCAATATTGCGCTGTCCATTATGGTGCTGCTGGTGGCGATGTTCACCCAGCGTACCCTGGAGTTTGCCGCGTTCCCGACCATTCTGCTGTTTACCACCTTGCTCCGACTGGCGCTGAACGTCGCGTCCACGCGTATCATCCTGATGGAAGGTCACACTGGTGCGGCAGCGGCAGGTAAAGTGGTTGAAGCGTTCGGCCACTTCCTGGTGGGCGGCAATTTCGCTATCGGTATCGTGGTGTTCGTTATCCTCGTTATCATCAACTTTATGGTTATCACCAAAGGTGCAGGGCGTATTGCGGAAGTGGGCGCGCGTTTTGTGCTGGACGGGATGCCGGGCAAACAGATGGCGATCGATGCCGACCTGAACGCCGGGCTCATTGCCGAAGATGAAGCCAAAAAACGCCGTTCGGAAGTGACGCAGGAAGCGGACTTCTACGGCTCCATGGACGGTGCAAGTAAGTTTGTGCGCGGTGACGCCATCGCGGGCATTCTGATCATGGTGATTAACGTGGTCGGCGGCCTGCTGGTGGGGGTATTGCAGCACGGGATGGACATGGGCCACGCGGCGGAAAGCTATACGCTGCTGACCATTGGTGACGGTCTGGTCGCGCAGATCCCTGCGCTGGTTATCTCTACTGCGGCGGGTGTGATTGTGACCCGCGTGAGTACCGATCAGGACGTTGGCGAGCAGATGGTGGGCCAGCTCTTCAGCAACCCGCGCGTGATGCTGCTGGCCGCTGCCGTTCTGGGTTTGCTCGGCCTGGTGCCGGGGATGCCAAACCTCGTCTTCCTGCTGTTTACGGCGGGTCTACTGGGGCTTGCCTGGTGGATGCGTGGCCGTGAAACCAAACCGGCAGCGGAGCCTGTTCAGGTAAAAATGCCGGAGAATACCCAGGCCGTCGAAGCGACCTGGAACGACGTTCAGCTGGAAGATTCCCTGGGAATGGAAGTGGGCTATCGCCTGATTCCGATGGTCGATTTCCAGCAGGATGGCGAGCTGCTTGGCCGTATCCGCAGTATCCGTAAAAAATTCGCGCAGGATATGGGCTTCCTGCCGCCGGTTGTTCACATCCGCGACAATATGGACCTGCCGCCCGCGCGCTATCGCATTCTGATGAAAGGTGTCGAAATCGGCAGCGGTGATGCCTATCCGGGCCGCTGGCTGGCGATTAACCCGGGTACCGCCGCAGGCACGCTTCCGGGCGAGCAAACTATCGACCCGGCCTTTGGCCTGGCCGCTATCTGGATTGAAAGTGCCCTGAAAGAGCAGGCGCAAATCCAGGGGTATACGGTTGTTGAAGCCAGTACCGTGGTGGCGACCCATCTTAATCACCTGATTGGGCAATTCTCGGCAGAGCTGTTTGGCCGTCAGGAAGCGCAGCAGCTGCTGGACCGCGTCACGCAGGAGATGCCGAAGCTGACGGAAGATCTGGTCCCGGGCGTGGTGACCTTAACCACGCTGCACAAGGTGCTGCAAAACCTGCTTGAAGAGAAAGTGCCGATCCGTGATATGCGCACTATTCTGGAAACCCTTGCCGAGCATGCGCCGATACAAAACGATCCGCACGAGCTGACGGCGGTGGTTCGAGTGGCGCTGGGCCGTGCGATCACCCAGCAGTGGTTCCCGGGAACCGGAGAAGTGCAGGTTATTGGCCTCGATACGCCGCTTGAACGTCTGCTGCTGCAGGCCCTGCAGGGCGGGGGCGGCCTGGAGCCGGGGCTGGCGGACCGTCTGCTGGCGCAAACGCAGGAGGCGCTGGCGCGCCAGGAGATGCTGGGCGCACCGCCGGTGCTGCTGGTTAACCATGCGCTGCGTCCGCTGCTGTCGCGTTTCCTGCGTCGTAGTCTGAATCAGCTGGTCGTGCTGTCGAATATGGAGCTGTCGGATAACCGTCATATCCGCATGACCGCGACGATTGGAGGAAAATAATGCGTAAATGGCTCTGGATTTTGCTCTTCCCGCTGGCGGCGCACGCTGCCGGGGAGGGCACCTGGCAGGCAAGCAGCATGGGGGTGACCCTCAGCAACCGGGGCGTCGCCATGTCATCTAACCCGCTGTCGCCTTCTGAAGGCGTTTCCGGTCAGATGGGTCTTGTGGTCTGGAATTACCGGCTGATTGGCCCAACGCCCGCAGGGCTCCGGGTGCGCCTTTGTTCTCAGACGCGCTGCACGGAAATCGACGGCGAAAATGGCACGACGCAGGCATTCAACGGCGTACCGGCTATTGAACCTTTGCGTTTCATCTGGGAAGTGCCGGGCGGGGGACGTTTAATCCCGGCGCTGAAAGTGCAGAGTAATTCTGTCATCGTGAACTACCGCTGAAGCTTGAATGAGCAGGAAGGCAAAAAAGAAAACCCGGCGATTGCCGGGTTTTTGTATTACATGCGTTCTACGGTTTCGATACCCAGGGTATCCAGACCCAGCTTCAGGGTCTTCGCCGTGAGCTGCGCCAGCTTCAGGCGGCTGTTGCGGACCGATTCGTTTTCCGCAGACAGAATAGGGCAGTGTTCGTAGAAGCCGGAGAACAGACCCGCCAGATCGTACAGGTAAGCACACATCACGTGCGGCGTACCGTCACGCGCGACAACCGTCAGCGTCTCTTCAAACTGCAGCAGGCGCGCCGCCAGCTGCGCTTCACGATCTTCCGTGATGGTCACTGCCGCATTCGCCAGTACGCTTTCATCAATGTTCGCCTTACGGAACACCGAGAGCACGCGGGTGTAGGCGTACTGCATGTAAGGCGCCGTGTTGCCTTCAAACGCCAGCATGTTATCCCAGTCGAAGATATAGTCGGTGGTACGGTTCTTGGAGAGATCCGCGTATTTCACCGCACCGATACCCACGGCGTTGGCCAGTTTTTCCAGCTCATCGGCAGGCATGTCCGGGTTCTTCTCTGCCACCAGACGGCGGGCGCGTTCCAGCGCTTCGTCCAGCAGGTCGGACAGCTTCACGGTACCGCCCGCACGGGTTTTGAACGGCTTGCCGTCTTTACCCAGCATCATGCCGAACATGTGGTGTTCCAGCGGAACGCAATCCGGCACGTAACCGGCTTTACGCACGATGGTCCACGCCTGCATCAGGTGCTGGTGCTGACGGGAGTCGATATAGTACAGCACGCGGTCAGCATGCAGCGTCTCGTAACGGTATTTCGCACAGGCGATGTCAGTGGTGGTGTAGAGGTAGCCGCCATCCTTTTTCTGGATGATCACGCCCATCGGTTCGCCTTCCTTGTTTTTATACTCGTCAAGGAACACCACCGTTGCGCCTTCGCTCTCTACCGCCAGGTTTTTCGCTTTCAGGTCAGCCACAATGCCGGGCAGCATTGGGTTGTAGAGACTTTCGCCCATCACGTCGTCACGGGTCAGGGTGACGTTCAGGCGGTTATAGGTCAGCTGGTTCTGAGACATGGTGATGTCGACCAGCTTGCGCCACATCTCGAGGAAGTATTGGTCGCCGCCCTGCAGTTTTACCACATAGCTGCGCGCGCGCTCGGCAAAGGCTTCGTCTTCGTCGTAGTGCTTTTTGGCTTCACGGTAGAACCCTTCCAGATCCGCCAGCGCCATTTTACCGGCGTTTTCCTGCTGCTGTTTTTCCAGGTAAGCAATCAGCATGCCGAACTGTGTACCCCAGTCGCCAACGTGGTTCGCGCGGATCACCTTGTGGCCGAGGAACTCGAGCGTGCGCACCGCGGCATCACCGATGATGGTGGAGCGCAGGTGGCCAACGTGCATCTCTTTCGCCACGTTCGGGGCAGAGTAGTCGATCACGACGGTCTGCGCCTCCGGCTGGGAAACGCCCAGACGGTCAGATTTCAGCGCCGCGTCAACGTGGCTTGCCAGGAATGCAGGCTCAAGGAATATGTTAATAAAGCCCGGACCGGCGATTTCGGTTTTGCTGGCAATGCCGGAAAGATCCAGATGCGTCAGTACCTGCTCAGCGAGCTGTCGCGGCGGCATGCCCAGTTTTTTAGCCACTGCCATCACGCCATTAGCCTGATAGTCGCCAAACTGTACTTTTGCTGACTGACGAACCTGCGGTTCGCAATCCGCAGGCGCGCCTGCGGCAATCAGTGCCTGACTGACTTTTTCGGAGAGAAGAGCCTGAATATTCACCTGGATACCTTACGTTTTTGATGCGGGCTTACAACCGCCCGCGCCAGTTAAAGAATTTAGGGCGGGAGTATACTGCAAATGCCCTCTGGCGTCAGCATTGCGGGGCCCGAAGATTGCTCAGAATCCAGGCGTTGAAGGTGTGCATAATCATGCAGTCGCAAAAAGCCGGATTCTGCGGTTGGTCAAAACAGGGCAACAGAGTAAATTAGCGGCTTTGCGACATGAAAAGAGAGTGACTTATGGCGAACTGGCAATCCATTGACGAACTGCATGATATTTCCGCAGATTTACCGCGCTTCACCCAGGCGTTCACAGAACTTGCCACCCGTCTCGGTCTGGAAATCGCGCCGCTTGAGGCCGATCACATCTCTTTGCGCTGTCATCAGAATGCCACGGCCGAGCGCTGGCGTCGCGGGTTCGAACGGTGCGGCGAGTTGCTCTCCGAGAACATCATCAATGGTCGCCCGATTTGTCTGTTTAAGTTGCATGAGCCGGTGAACGTGGCGCACTGGCATTTCAGCGTGGTTGAACTGCCGTGGCCGGGCGAGAAACGCTATCCGCACGAAGGCTGGGAGCATATCGAAATTGTCCTGCCGGGTGAGCCGGAAACGTTGAACGCGCGCGCGCTGGCCCTGCTTTCCGACGAGGGTTTAAGCAAGCCGGGAATTTTTGTGAAGACGAGTTCACCCAAAGGCGAGCGCGAGCGGTTACCAAACCCGACGCTGGCCGTCACTGACGGGCAGGTCACGGTGAAGTTTCATCCGTGGACCATTGAGCAGATCGTTGCCAGCGAAGCGTAAGAGATGTGAGTTCACGCCGGGACTGAAAACGGACGGCGTGTCATGATGTTTCGTTTAGTGGAATTTCAGGAGGATTAAATGGCGCTGCTGGAGATTTGCTGTTACAGCGTGGAGTGTGCCGTGACCGCGCAAAAGCACGGGGCTGACCGCATTGAACTGTGTGCGGCACCCAAAGAGGGCGGGCTGACGCCGTCTTACGGCGTGTTGAAGTCTGCCCGTCAGGCCGTCACCATTCCCGTTCACCCGATTATTCGTCCGCGCGGCGGTGATTTTTGTTACACGGCGGGCGAGTTCAGTGCCATGCTTGATGATATCGCGCTCGTTCGGGACCTTGGGTTTCCAGGGTTGGTGACCGGCCTGCTGGATGAAGACGGCAATATCGATATACCGCGCATGCGTCAGATTATGAGCGCCGCGCAGGGGCTGGCCGTCACTTTTCATCGTGCATTTGATATGTGTAAAGATCCGCTTCAGGCCTTTGAAACGCTTGGAGAACTTGGCGTGGCACGCATCCTGACATCGGGTCAGCAGGCGTCAGCTGAAAAAGGACTGCAATTAATTACGGAACTAAAAGTACATTCCGGTGTTCCAATAATAATGGCGGGTGCGGGAGTCCGCGCCAGCAATCTGGAACGGTTTTTAAACGCAGGGGTAGAAGAGCTGCACAGCTCCGCGGGTAAATGGATACCTTCGCCCATGCGTTATCGCAATACAGGATTGTCAATGTCGACGGATGCTGAAGCGGATGAGTATTCACGCTATGGCGTAGAGGGAGAGTCGGTTGCGGAAATGAAGTCGCTGATTGAGCGCCATCACGTGTAGCAACGTACCGATTTTTACCGCGCATCATGTCGCCCAATATGATGCTTGCTTGTACCAGGCCCCTGCAATTTCAACAGGGGCCTTTTTTTGTCTTTCATGCTTCAAGCCGCAGCTGCGTTGGCCGCCTCGCTGCAACTTGAACTATTTCGGAGAAAACGTGCTACGAGTAGGCCGGGTAAGGCGTAGCCGCCACCCGGCAAAAAGGCTACGGCTTAGTCGCAATCAGCACCGCACGCATCGGGGCTGGATAGCCTTCGATAGTTTTGCTGTGGTCGGCCGGGTCGAGGAATTGCTCCAGCGATTCGGTGATCATCCAGTCGGTGCGGCGCTGTTCCTCGAGCGAGGTCACGCTGACGTCGGCAATCCGCACATCCACAAACCCGCACTTCTCCAGCCAGTTCTTCAGCGCCAGCGCGGAAGGGATGAAGTAAACGTTGCGCATCTGCGCGTAGCGATCGCCCGGCACCAGAACGGCATGTTCATCGCCTTCAATCACCAGCGTTTCCAGCACCAGCTCGCCGCCGCTGACCAGCTGATCCTTCAGTTGCCACAGGTGTTCAAGCGGGGAACGACGATGGTACAGCACGCCCATGGAGAAGACAGTATCAAAGGCTTTCAGGGCAGGGAGTTGTTCAATGCCAAGCGGCAGCAGGTGCGCGCGCTGGTCGTTACCCAGCAGCTTGCGCACCGCTTCAAACTGGCACAGGAACAGCTGCATCGGGTCAATTCCTACCGCCAGCTGCGCGCCCGCGCCAATCATGCGCCACATGTGGTAACCGCTGCCGCAGCCCACGTCCAGAATGGTACGTCCCGTCAGGTCGGAAAGGTGAGGCAGAACGCGATCCCATTTCCAGTCCGAGCGCCATTCGGTATTGATGTTCACGCCGTAAAGTGAAAACGGCCCTTTGCGCCACGGCATCAGGTTACGCATCAGCGTTTCGATGCGGTTGATCTGTCCGGCCGGAAGCGGCTCTTCGCTCTCGGCGGTTACGCTGTGCAGAAGATCCAGACGATGCGGGGTCAGTTCGGGCAGAAACTCCACCGCATTTGACCACTGCTTTAACAGGCCGTGCTGCTGATCGCGCTGCCAGGCCGCAATCTGCGCGGGCAAGGTTTCCAGCCAGTGGGAAAGCTGGTTTTTGGCAATCAGCTGATAGAAGTTGCTGAATTCGATCATGCGGGTTCCCCCGCTTTCAGCGCCACCAGAGAGCCAAAGTTAAAGCACTGGAACCACAGTTCGCTGTGCTCAAACCCGGCTTTGCTCAGACGCGCTTTGTGGGTTTCTACGGAATCCGTCAGCATCACGTTTTCGAGCATGCTGCGCTTCTGGCTGATCTCCAGCTCGCTGTAGCCGTTCGCCCGTTTGAAATCGTGGTGCATATTGAACAGCAGTTCGCCAACCTCGGCATCTTCGAAGCTGAATTTCTCCGAGAGCACCAGCGCGCCGCCGGGATTCAGTCCCTGATAAATTTTGTCCAGCAGCAGCTGGCGGTCTTCAGGCACCAGGAACTGCAGGGTGAAATTCAGCACCACCATCGAGGCGTTATTGATCTCAATCTCGCGGATATCGCCTTCCACCACGTCTACCGGAACAGGGGCTTTATACGCGTCAATGTGGCGACGGCAGCGCTCAACCATCGCCGGGGAGTTATCGACGGCAATGATTCGGCAGCCTTCCTGGTGAACGTTACGACGAACCGACAGCGTTGCCGCGCCGAGCGAGCAGCCCAGGTCATAGACGTGCGTGCCGGGTTGAACGAAGCGCTCAGCCAGCATGCCGATCATAGAGATAATATTGGAATAACCGGGAACAGAGCGCTGGATCATATCCGGGAAGACTTCGGCTACCCGTTCATCGAAGGTCCAGTCGCCCAGGCTGGCGATAGGCGCGGAAAAAAGCGTGTCGCGATCTGACATAACGTAAAAATCCGGGAAAAATAAAGTGGCGTATTGTGCGCTAATGGAGGGAGAAAACCAACTCCCACGGCATATACCACAGGTTAGCCAGCACCATCAGCAAAAGCGAACACCAGGTCGCACTCATGCCGGAACGACGCCAGCGGATTAAGCGGTGGTGAAAACCGTAATAGTGCATCAGGCGGCCAGCAATTAGAAGCAGGCCACAGATGTGCACCATCCAGGTTTCTGCGCCATTCATCTCCATAAACAGCAGCAGGATTAAGGCTGCGGGGATGTATTCGACCGCGTTGCCATGAATGCGGATAGCGCTTTGTAGCTCGGAAAATCCGCCGTCACCGTAAGAGACGCGGTACAGCGTTCTGAGGCGCACAACATCAAATGAAAACTTAATCAGCAGTAATGCACCTAACACCGCATACAGCGCGCTGACCATACAAACTCCCTGTTTTTGGCAGATGGCACTTCACTATGATAGGGGGTGATATCAGAAAAGAGAAGATTGTTGTGGGATGGAAGGGGCGCTGCCCACGGACGGCACCGCAGCCTGCAAGGCCTGCCAAAGAGCATCGACCAGTTCGGGGGCCTGGGCGATATCCGGCGTATGCAAAAAGAGATACGGCGTGGTGGTGTGTTCCCACTTCGCTAACGTTTGCAGCCAGACGGCGAACATCGCCTGATTTTGCTGCATGTTATCGCTGCCGATATACCTGACCATTGGGTTATGCGCAGTAACGATGGCGTGGACCGGCACTTTCGGTTTTTTACGCTGAGCTTCAACGATGGCTTCGCAATGGGGCACAGCGCTGTGCACCGGGCGGCTATCGAGGATTACACCTTTCTTATGATACACTTGTTCAATCTCTTCATAACCCATCATAAACCCCATGCCAAAAGCAATCTCATACATACGATTTTCTACAAAAATTCAATCGGTTGGTGATTCTACTAAGCGTCAAAGCAAGTACATTAACGATTGGTTGAAACGAAATCCCGATTACTATTTAGACGAATCATTACGTTTTCAGGATTTGGGTATAAGCGGCTTCTCCGGTGCTAATGCTAAGTCAGGTGCATTTGGTGAATTTCTAGCCGCTGTGGAATCTGGCTACATTGAAGCGGGTTCAGTTCTTCTTGTCGAGTCATTAGATAGAGTAAGCCGTCAGGACATCGACACAGCCGGAGAACAGCTTAGAAAGATTCTCAGGTCTGGCGTTGAAGTGGTGACACTTGTCGATAATGAGTGGTACACGAAAGAAAGTCTGAAAGATTCACTGTCCATGATTAAAGCGATGTTGGTCATGGAGCGAGCACATGAAGAATCAGCGATGAAATCTACCCGTTTAAGGTCTGTATGGGCTGCTAAAAGAGAACGGGCTGCTAAAGGTGAAATCATGTCTAAGCGTTGTGCAGCATGGTTAAAGGTCTCTGAAGACCGTTCACACTTTGAATTCATCCCTGAGAATGTGAAAGCTGTTCAACGTGTCTTTCAGCTACGGCTAGAGGGCTTGTCTCATATCAAGATAGCTAAACAGATGAATGATGAAGGTTTCTATACCCTTAACCAGCATAAATCCGTGAAGGGGGGCTGGTCTCAATCATCGGTCACAGAATTACTTTCCAACCGTTCAGTGATTGGTTTCAAAGTTCCTTCTAAATCAATGGCTGTAAAGGGGGTTTCAGAGATACCAAACTATTACCCCTCAATAATCACCGATGAACAATTCTACGCTGTACAGCAGCTTAAACAGGGTTCAGGGCGCAAACCCTCATCTGACCTACCTCTGCTAACGAATCTCTTCAAAGGCGTTCTCAGGTGCTCTGAATGTGGCTTTATTGTCGTTGTTGCGGGTGTCTCTGTGAAGTGGTCAACAAAAA
>NZ_JADCKW010000059.1:0-2495 GCF_014982155.1 Enterobacter cloacae complex sp. P16RS2
GACATCCAACCTCACAAAGAGGAATACTTAAATCATCTTGGTATATGTATCGGCCGGATTACATCTCATATAAGCCTCCTCCCCGCCTGACACCACACTTTGACCATAGCACCTCGCGCCTAACTCGATATACAGCCCACCATCAAGCCTCTTTTCACATAAAAAATGACCTATAGTTAGATGGTTAGTGACCAAAACTGATATGGATAAAAGGAGCTGGCTTTGAAAAAGATTTTTGTTTCAGTGTTCGCAGCGGCAGTTGCGCTTTCAGCCCTCACCGGCTGCACGCGCACAAGCTATGCCATACACACCAATGACGGTCGCACTATTGTCAGCGACGGCAAACCTAAAGAATCAGACTCAGGCCTGCTTGGCTATACAGACGCGAATGGTGTCAAACAGCAGATCAATAAAACCGACGTTAAAGAAGTCTCCGAAATTCCGCACTGAGCATCTTCTCCGAAAAAGGCCGCTAATGTGGCCTTTTTCTTTACCTGTGGTTCTCCGCCAAAATCCCAGCAAATTGCATCACCAAAGCTAAAAGCTTTCAGGGTTGTCTAAAAAGCACAAGACATAAGAGGAAGTGCGGTATTTTATAATCAAGCCCCCAAGAATTTACCATAACATCCGTTGCCCGCACCGCCTGAGACGCGTTCAGCGCGTTCCTGACGAAACCATGACAAAAACCACAACAAACCACCCCGGAACCCGTCAGAAACGCGCCTGTTAAATTTTAACGGCATGCATGACTATGCACCAGAATGACGCCATGCTCTTTTCACGCAAAAATCATCACCAGACGGGGAAAATCACCAGTGACCAGACAGGAATCCGCCGCCCTCAATATGGCCAAATTTATCCGCGCACAGACACTTCTCCTCCTTGAGCGGCTCGAGCAGATGGATCTGGATGAGGCTGCCGGCTGCTGTGAGCACCTGCACGATCAGGCCGAAGCGCTTTACGCCATGCTGAACGCACAGATAGGCGAGGAAAATGCGTGAAAATCGGTGAACGGGTGCGCAATTCAGTGCGCGGCCGTGAGGCGATGGCGGGGTGTCGGGGCGCAGCCCTGACCAGGGTATTTGTGATGCCGGCGCGTGCGCGGTATTACAAATGCACATCCTGTCCCGGAACGGACACCGGGAAACAGCAAAAAAAACCGGGCGGCACGCCCGGAACTCAATCAAGTTAGATTAGATTACTCTCACTCGTCCATAACAGCATCATGGAACGACGACCACCGTCCGTGACGGCCGCCTCGTTTAAGTATGGACAGAAATACAGAAAATGCTCAGGACGAAATGTAATGAATGCGAACGGATTCAAGAAATTCGAGCATGACAGTCCTTACGGCCGGTTCGGTTTCAGACAAAATCTGCCGGTATGCATCCAGCATCATGGCTCCGGCATCCCCTCCGGCACGCCGTAGCCAGACCGAAACAACGGACACAAGCAGGTGTCGCTCATCATCACTAAGAGTCATCAGGGCTCCGGAAGAAAAACCAAACATGGCTTACCTACTGTTAACGGCAACGCAGAAGAAAGGTTTACAGGGTAGCGGGCAGGGATGAAAAAAAAAAAATTGCAGTCAGGCCGGAACGGCTGCTGAACCGGTACAGGCGGGTTCCGGGCGCAGCGCCGGACCAGTCACGGAGCACTAGCGGAGTGTATACTGGCTTAAGATGTAGCATGGCAGTAACACATAGCATTAATGCCACATAAGACAGGCGCAGAAAGTGAAAGAAAACGCGTCAGGAGAAAATGTGATACAGAATATATTCCGCTTCCTCGCTCACTGACTCGCTCCGCTCGGTCGTTCGGCTGCGGCGAGCGGGACGGGCTTACGGATGGATCAGAAATTTCCTGGGGGATGCCAGGAAGATACTTAACGAAGAAAGCATAAGGCCGCGCCAAAGCCGTTTTTCCATAGGCTCCGCCCCCCTGACAAGCATCACAGAATCTGACGCTCAAATCAGTGGTGGCGAAACCCGATGCGGCTTAAAGATACCAGGCGTTTCCCCCTGGTGGCTCCCTCGTGCTCCCCCGCATTCCTGCCTTTCGGTTTACCGGTGTCACTCCGCTGTTATGGCCGCGGTTTCTCATTCCACGCCTGACACTCAGTTCCGGGAAGGCAGTTCGCTCCAGGATGGACTGTATGCACGAACCCCCCGTTCAGTCCGACCGCTGCGCCTTATCCGGTAACTATCAACTTGAGTCCAACCCGGAAAGACACGACTAATCGCCATTGGCAACGGCCATTGGCAAACAGGATGTGCGAGAGATGTCTCAAGAGTTCTTGAAGTGGCGGCCTTAGTGAGGCTACACTGAAAGGACAAATTTGGTGACATGTCTCGCACAAGACTGTTACCACGGTTAGGGGATCTGCCAGGATTACCTAACCTTCGAAAAACCACCTGCCAGGGTGGTTTTTTCGTTTACAGGGCAAGAGATTACGCGCGGAAAAAAAGGATCTCAAGAAGATCCTTTATAAATTA
>NZ_JADCKW010000006.1:0-33924 GCF_014982155.1 Enterobacter cloacae complex sp. P16RS2
TAAAATTTAAATTTTAATAAAGTGAATTTTTAACCTTGCGATAGTGTCCAATATCTCCACCTGATTCCCTTTCCTTAAAATAAGCTTAAGACGCCATTGATTTCGGCGTTTTATTATTTAAATGCCGTTTACTTTTGCACGCCTACAATCCGCCTCATCAATCATAATGAGACGGTATTAATGAAGATGTTATTGATTACAGGCGTGACCGGATTTCTGGGCGGTGCAGTTCTTGAAAAAATCCTGACCAGCGATCAACCTGCAAAACTCCTTTTGCTTGCGCGCGCCAGCGATCCGCAGAGCGGGCTGGAGCGCGTACTGGAGAACATGCGCAAGTTCAACGTTCCCGAGGACAAACTGGCCTCCCTGAAGGTGGATAATATCCTGATTGGCGACCTCAGCCAGCCTGAAGCCTTTCTCAACGATCCCCGTCTGGATCGGGTCACGCACGTGGTTAACTGTGCGGCCGTGGCCTCATTTGGTAATAACCCGCTGATCTGGAAGGTAAACGTAGAAGGTACGCTCGCGCTGGCGCGCCGTATGGAGCAGGTTACAGGACTGCAGCGTTTCCTCCACGTCGGCACAGCAATGTCATGCACGCCGGAGCAGGATTCACTGGTCGCCGAAAGCGCTGAATTCAGAGAGAATGCTGAACACTTGGTGGAATACACGTTTTCGAAGTCAACTATCGAACAGCTGATGCGCCAGGAGTGTCCGAACCTGCCGCTGCTCATCGCCCGTCCGTCCATCGTCGTCGGCCATACCCGTCACGGCTGCACGCCGTCGAGCAGCATTTTCTGGGTCTTTAGCATGGGCCTGATGCTGCAGAAGTTTATGTGCTCAATGGAAGACAGGATCGACGTTGTTCCGGTGGATTATTGCGCCGACGCGATGTTAATGCTGCTCAACAGCAACGCTCGTCCGGGAGAAGTGGTACACATTTCTGCGGGAGAAGAGAACAGCGTTCGCTTTGCGGATATCGATCAGGCAATGGCGCAGGCGCTGGAGAAAGCCCCCGTCGGGGATAAATATGCGCAGGTCAGCTACGAAACGCTGGTCAGAATGCGCCGCGAGCTGAAACATATTTTTGGGCCGTGCAACGAACGTCTGATGCTGAAAGCCATGCGTTTATACGGTGCGTTTGCCACGCTTAACGTGCGCTTCAGCAACGATAAGCTGCTGAGCATGGGGATGCCGAAGCCACCCCGGTTTACGGATTACATCGCCCGCTGCGTGCAAACCACTCAGGGGCTGACCATTCCGGAGCAAATGGCGGTCGATTTTAAATAGCCAAAAAAAATGCCAGTCATTCGACTGGCATTTTCATTTTAAGGCTTAAGCAATTATGCCTGGCCTTTGATCTCTTTACGACCGTTGTATGGTGCTTTTTCGCCCAGCGCTTCTTCGATACGAATCAGCTGGTTGTATTTAGCAACACGGTCAGAACGGCTCATAGAACCGGTTTTGATCTGGCCTGCAGCGGTACCCACAGCCAGGTCGGCAATGGTAGCGTCTTCAGTTTCGCCAGAACGGTGAGAGATAACAGCGGTGTAGCCAGCGTCTTTCGCCATTTTGATCGCAGCCAGAGTTTCGGTCAGAGAACCGATCTGGTTGAATTTGATCAGGATGGAGTTAACGATGCCTTTCTCGATGCCTTCTTTCAGGATCTTGGTGTTGGTTACGAACAGGTCGTCACCAACCAGCTGGATTTTGTCGCCCAGTACTTTAGTCTGGTATGCGAAGCCAGCCCAGTCAGACTCGTCCAGACCGTCTTCGATAGACACGATTGGGTACTGTTTGGTCAGGTCTTCCAGGAAGTGAGTGAACTCTTCGGAGGTGAACGCTTTGTTGCCTTCGCCAGCCAGAACGTATTTACCGTCTTTGTAGAATTCAGATGCTGCACAGTCCATCGCCAGGGTGATGTCTTTGCCCAGCTCGTAGCCAGCAGCTTTTACTGCTTCTGCGATAACAGCCAGCGCTTCTGCGTTAGAACCCAGGTTTGGCGCATAGCCACCTTCGTCACCAACAGCAGTGTTCATACCTTTAGCTTTCAGAACTTTAGCCAGGTTGTGGAACACTTCAGAACCCATACGTACCGCTTCTTTCAGGGATTTCGCGCCAACTGGCTGAATCATGAATTCCTGAATATCAACGTTGTTGTCTGCGTGCTCACCACCGTTGATGATGTTCATCATTGGTACAGGCATGGAGTATTTGCCTGGGGTGCCGTTCAGTTCAGCGATGTGCTCGAACAGTGGCATACCTTTCGCAGCAGCAGCCGCTTTGGCGTTTGCCAGAGAAACTGCCAGGATTGCGTTCGCACCGAAGTTAGATTTGTTTTCAGTACCGTCCAGATCGATCATGATCTTGTCGATGCCAGCCTGGTCTTTGGCGTCTTTGCCAAGGATTGCCTGAGCAATAGGACCGTTTACAGCGCCAACCGCTTTCAGTACGCCTTTGCCCAGGAAGCGGGATTTGTCGCCATCGCGCAGTTCCAGCGCTTCGCGAGAACCAGTAGAAGCACCTGATGGAGCAGCAGCCATACCAACGAAACCACCTTCCAGGTGAACTTCGGCTTCAACGGTCGGGTTACCACGGGAGTCGATGATTTCACGACCGATGACTTTAACGATTTTGGACATTAGATTTTCCTCAGTACAAGTTAAACTAAAACTCCAGACAAACAACGCGTACCAAAGGTACGCGTTGCCGTTCTAACTTTTTTTACTTCGCCTGACGCTTCTGGTAGTCGCTGGCGGCCTTCACGAAGCCTGCAAACAGCGGATGCCCGTCACGTGGCGTTGAAGTAAATTCCGGGTGGAACTGGCAGGCGACAAACCACGGATGGTTTGGCACTTCAATGATCTCGACTAACTGATCATCCCCGGAGCGGCCCGCAACACGCAGGCCCGCGGCTTCAATAGGTTTCAACAACATGTTGTTGACTTCATAGCGGTGACGATGGCGCTCGGTGATGACCGGCTCGCCGTACAGCTTGCGAACCACGCTATCGTCAGACAGCTGGCAGGCCTGTGCGCCAAGACGCATGGTGCCACCCAGATCGCTCTTCTCGGTACGGACTTCGACGTTACCTTCTTCGTCACGCCATTCAGTGATAAGCGCCACAACAGGGTACTTACAGTCTGGCACAAATTCCGTAGAGTTCGCGTTTTCCATTCCCGCTACGTTGCGCGCAAATTCGATCAGCGCAACCTGCATACCCAGGCAGATGCCGAGGTATGGAATATTGTTTTCACGCGCATAGCGCGCGGTGGCGATCTTGCCTTCTACACCACGGTAGCCGAAGCCGCCAGGGATAAGGATAGCATCCAGATCTTTAAGGATTTCAACGCCACGCGTTTCAACATCCTGCGAATCAATCAGCTTGATGTTCACGGAAACACGGTTCTTCAGACCACCGTGTTTCAGCGCTTCGATCACTGACTTATAGGCATCCGGCAGTTCAATGTACTTGCCGACCATACCGATAGTCACTTCGCCTGCCGGGTTGGCTTCTTCATAAATAACCTGTTCCCATTCAGACAGGTTCGCTTCCGGACAGTTCAAGCTGAATCGTTTACAAATATAATCGTCCAGGCCCTGAGATTTCAACAGGCCCGGGATTTTATAAATGGAATCGACATCTTTCATTGAAATAACGGCTTTTTCAGGCACGTTACAGAACAATGCAATTTTCGCACGTTCGTTCGCCGGAACCGCGCGATCGGAGCGGCAAACCAGGATATCTGGCTGAATACCAATAGAGAGCAGCTCTTTCACAGAGTGCTGAGTCGGCTTGGTTTTCACTTCACCTGCGGCGGCCATGTACGGCACCAGAGTCAGGTGCATGAACAGCGCGTGCTCACGGCCAATATCTACCGCCAGCTGACGAATCGCTTCCAGGAATGGCAGGGATTCGATATCACCCACGGTACCGCCGATTTCAACCAGCACCACGTCGTGGCCTTCGCCACCCGCAACAATGCGTTCTTTGATTGCGTTAGTGATGTGCGGGATAACCTGAACGGTTGCACCCAGGTAGTCACCACGGCGCTCTTTACGCAGAACGTCGGAGTAGATGCGGCCAGTCGTGAAGTTGTTACGACGGGTCATTTTGGTGCGGATGAAACGCTCGTAGTGGCCAAGATCCAGATCGGTTTCAGCGCCGTCTTCAGTAACGAACACTTCCCCGTGTTGGATTGGGCTCATGGTGCCCGGATCGACGTTGATGTACGGATCCAGTTTCATCATGGTCACATTGAGGCCACGGGCTTCAAGAATGGCTGCGAGGGAGGCTGCGGCAATGCCTTTACCCAGAGAGGATACGACCCCGCCGGTCACAAAAATATAGTTCGTTGTCATGCTGAACCTGAGAAGTTAGGGTGAAACGATGGAATAACCAGGACGGGAAAGTAGTATACCCGAACACGGCGAGCGCCACAAACTTTCATTCTCCGTCTCCATTCCAGGCCATGACAAACATAAGGAGTGAGAAAATAGCCCCTTTTGGGTAAATGTTTTTGACGCAAATCAAGCGCTTGTCATTTAAAAAATCACACAAATTGCGCTTGATCGCAAAATCTCGTTAGAGATCAGATTCCTGGCGCTTTACTTCTTGCCAGACTTCTTCCATCGCTTCGAGGTCAATTCCGCTCATTTCCAGGCCTCGCGAGGCGACAATCCGCTCAACTTCGCGAAAGCGTCGTTCAAATTTTAGGTTGGCTTTTTGCAGGGCGGTTTCCGCTTTTACACCCAGGTGGCGAGAAAGGTTGACGGTCGCGAACAGCAGGTCGCCCATCTCTTCCTCAAGCTTTGCTTCATCCACCACTGCCTGCTGCGCTTCGTGCATGACTTCGTCAATCTCTTCGTGCACTTTATCCAGCACCGGGCCGAGGGAGGTCCAGTCAAAACCGACTGCGGAGCAGCGCTTCTGGATTTTATGCGCGCGCATCAGCGCGGGCAGGCTCAGCGGGATATCATCCAGCGCCGAGTGCTGGGATTTTTCCGCCCGCTCGGCGCTTTTGATCTGCTCCCAGCGGGCCAGCACCTCCGCGCTGTTCCCTGCGGTGGCATCGCCGAAGATATGGGGATGACGGCGCTCAAGCTTGTCGCTGATGGCAGCGCAGATATCGTCAAAGTTAAAGCGCCCCTCTTCCTGCGCCATTTGCGCATAGAACACCACCTGGAACAGCAGATCGCCCAGCTCGCCGCGCAGGTCGTCAAAATCTTCGCGGGAAATAGCGTCCAGCACCTCATAGGTCTCTTCAAGGGTGTACGGGGCGATGGTGGCGAAAGTCTGCTCTTTATCCCACGGGCAGCCGTTTTCCGGGTCGCGTAGGCGTTTCATGATGCCAAGCAGGCGGTCGATTTGAGTCATAGTGTTTTCCATTAAAAAAACAAGCCGGGCGGCGACAAAGCCTTACCCGGCCTACAGAAGAGTGTGTTTAACCGCCGTGCAGACGACGCGCGTCAATCACATCCGGCACCTGGTTCAGTTTGCCAAGCACGCGGCCCAGCACCTGCAGGTTGTAGATTTCGATGGTCATATCGATGGTGGCAAGCTGCTCGCGGGTATCGCTGCGGCTGGCGACGCCCAGAACGTTGACCTTCTCGTTGGCGAGAATGGTCGTGATGTCGCGCAGCAGACCGCTGCGGTCGTTGGCAGTGACGCGCACCACCAGTGAGTAGCCGGCGGAGTAGCTCTCACCCCAGACCGCCTCCACGATGCGCTCCGGCGCATGGGACTGCAGCTCCGCAAGCTGGTCGCAGTCGGAACGGTGAATCGAAATCCCGCGTCCCTGGGTGATAAAGCCGACGATATCGTCGCCCGGAATAGGCTGGCAGCAGCGGGCAATGTGGTGCATCAGGTTACCTACGCCTTCAACCACCACTCGGCCGTTGTCTTTGCTGCGCTGCTGCGGGGCGTAGGTTTTCTGCTGCAGCTGCTTCAGCGCCGCCGCGTCCTGCTCTGCCGCGCTTGGCTTATTGAACTGCGCCTGCAGGAAGTTCACCATCTGATTCAGACGGATATCACCGCCGCCAATGGCCGCTAACAGCTCGTCAAGCTCGTTAAAGTTGTAGCGCGGCAGCAGGAATTTCTCCGCCTCTTTCAGGCTTATCCCGATATGCTCCAGCTCGTCGTCAAGGATCTGGCGACCGGCAAGAATGTTCTTGTCACGATCCTGTTTACGGAACCAGGCGTGAATTTTCGATCGCCCGCGGCTGGTGGTGACGTAGCCCAGGTTCGGGTTAAGCCAGTCACGGCTCGGGTTGGGCTGCTTCTGGGTAATGATTTCAATCTGGTCACCCATCTGCAGTTGATAGGTGAACGGTACGATACGTCCGCCGATTTTCGCCCCGATGCAGCGGTGTCCCACATCGCTGTGGATGTGGTAGGCAAAATCGAGCGGCGTAGAGCCCGCCGGCAGGTCGACAACGTCCCCTTTTGGGGTAAAGACGTACACGCGATCGTCAAAGACCTGGCTACGCACTTCGTCGAGCATCTCGCCGGAGTCGGCCATCTCTTCCTGCCACGCAATCAGCTTGCGCAGCCAGGCAATGCGGTCCTCGTGGCCAGAACGCGCTCCGCCGGAGGTGCCTTCTTTGTATTTCCAGTGCGCGGCCACGCCCAGCTCGGCGTCTTCGTGCATCTGTTTGGTGCGAATCTGAATCTCGACCGTTTTGCCACCAGGGCCAAGCACAACGGTATGGATAGACTGATAGCCGTTCGGTTTGGGGTTGGCGACATAGTCATCGAACTCATCGGGAAGATGACGGAAGTGAGTGTGTACTATCCCCAGCGCGGCGTAGCAGTCCTGCAGACGCTCCGCCACGATACGCACGGCGCGCACGTCAAACAGCTCGTCAAAGGCGAGGTGTTTCTTCTGCATTTTGCGCCAGATGCTGTAGATATGCTTAGGCCGGCCGTAGACTTCGGCGCGCACGTTCTCTTCTTTCATCGCCTGGCGCAGCCCGCCGACAAATTCCTCGATATAGTGCTCGCGGTCGATACGGCGCTCGTGCAGGAGTTTGGCAATACGTTTATATTCCGCCGGGTGCAGATAGCGGAAGCAGTAATCTTCCAGCTCCCATTTCAGCTGACCAATCCCTAAGCGGTTCGCCAGCGGCGCGTAGATATTTGTACACTCTTTGGCCGCCAGCACGCGCTCGTCTTCCGGCGCATCCTTCACCTCACGCAGGTGGGCAATACGCTCGGCAAGCTTGATGACTACGCAGCGGAAATCATCCACCATGGCCAGCAGCATCCGGCGAACGTTATCGACCTGCTCAGAGGAGACGGAATCGGTATGCGCGGCTTTGAGCTGGCGAATAGCCGCCATATCGCGCACGCCGTGTATCAGCGCGACGACGGATTTCCCGACGCTGTCGCGCAGTACGTCTTCGCTGACCACGTCCGCATCCGCGAGGGGGAAGAGAAGCGCGGCCTGCAGCGTTTCAATATCCATGTTCAGCATGGATAAGATTTCCACCATCTCCACGCCGCGCCACAGGAGAAGATCGGCATCCGGATGCCCCTGCGTGGTGCGCAGACAATAGGCCCAGGTTTCGGTTAAGCGTTCACACGACTGCTGGCTGGAAATTCCCAGACTTGCGATCCATTTTTGTGGGTCAAATTCCCCAGCTTTATTGAGATGTGCACTTCTTACCGCAACCATTGTCCTCTCCTTTAGGGACCTGGGCCTGTCGAAGTCGACAAGCCAAACAAATTAGATGTGCTCGAACAACACCATCGATTCCAGATGTCCAGTGTGCGGGAACATGTCCAGCATTGCCAGACGCTGAATCTGGTAACCCGCGCTGATTAATGCCTCGCTGTCCCGGGCAAGCGTTGCCGGGTTACAGGAAACATAGACCACACGCTTCGGCGCGAGTTTAATAATATGTGCCATCACACCCGGGGCACCGGCACGCGCCGGGTCGAGCAAAATTTTATCAAAGCCCTGCTTTGCCCACGGCTGTTGGGTGACATCTTCCTCAAGATTTTGATGAAAGAATGTCACATTTTGCAAGCCGTTCTGCAGCGCGTTCTCCTGCCCTTTAGCCACCAGCGCCTCAACGCCTTCCACGCCGACGACGCTGGCCGCTTCTCGCGCCAGCGGCAGCGTGAAGTTGCCCATTCCGCAGAACAGGTCGAGCACCCGATCGCTTTTCTGAACGTCCAGCCACGTCAGCGCTTTCTCAACCATCTGCTGGTTAACGCCATCATTCACCTGAATGAAATCCCGCGGGCTGAACGTTAAGCGTAGCCCGTTTGACGCATACCAGGGCGCCTCACCGGTAACCTGCTCAAGTATCTCGCTTTGTGGTGCAAGGAAAAGCGCCAGGTCGTGGGAATGCGAAAAGCGTTCCAGTTTTTCGCGATCTTTTTTCGACAACGGCGCGGTATGGCGCAGGACCATCAGCGGTCCATTGTTTGCCATAACCAGTTCGACATGCCCGAGGTGGCGAACGCCGTCCAGCCCGGAAAGACAGGTGCGCACCTCTGGAAGCAATGCCTCAAGATGGGGCACCAAAATAGGGCACTGCTGCACATCGACAATGTCGCTGGAACCGGCCTTGCGAAACCCCATCTCCAGCCGAGCCGTTTTTGGCTGATAGCTGAGGCTCAGGCGCGCGCGTCGACGATAGCCCCAGGGCACATCGGCGAGAATTTCGTTAACGTCATGTTTAAGCTGACGCGCCAGCGCGCGGCTTTTGCTTTTTTGCTGTAATTCTGTGCTCGCATGCTGTTGCTGGCAGCCCCCGCAAACGCCAAAATGTGGGCAGCGGGGCTTCACGCGCTCCGGGCTATCGTTGAGGCGACGCTTAACCTGTCCGCGCGCGAACTGGCGTTTATCTTCCGTCAGCGTAATTTCTGCTCGTTCTGTTGGCAGTAAACCTGTTATAAACAGAGCCTTACCATTGTGACGTGCCACTCCCTGACCAAACGGATCGAGGTCCGTGGCTTCAACAGTAATGATTTGACGCGTCGTCACGCGTCGCTTTGCAGAGTAGAATTGCGCCATCGCCGAGATTTTTCTCACATAAACATAATTATCTTAATTGTCCCATAACGGAACGCCATGACCAACTACAGCCTGCGCGCGCGCATGATGATTTTGATCCTCGCCCCCACCGTTCTCATCGGTTTGCTGCTGAGTATCTTCTTTGTGGTGCACCGCTATAACGATTTGCAGCGGCAGCTGGAGGATGCAGGCGCCAGCATTATCGAACCGCTTGCCGTTTCCAGCGAGTACGGCATGAACCTGCAAAACCGCGAATCCATTGGCCAGTTAATCAGCGTGCTCCACCGCCGTCACTCGGACATCGTACGCGCCATTTCCGTTTACGATGAACATAACCGCCTGTTTGTCACCTCGAATTTTCATCTCGATCCGGCGGCCCTGAAGATCCCGGACGGTACGCCATTCCCGCGCCACCTCACCGTCTTGCGGCGCGGCGATATCATGATCCTGCGCACGCCGATCGTGTCGGAAAGCTATTCTCCCGATGAGTCTGCGCAATCCGACGCCAAATCCAGCAACAATATGCTGGGATATGTGGCGCTGGAGCTGGATCTCAAGTCGGTCCGGCTACAGCAGTACAAAGAAATTTTCATCTCTGGCGTGATGATGCTGTTCTGCATTGGCATTGCGCTGATCTTCGGCTGGCGCCTGATGCGCGACGTGACGGGCCCCATCCGCAACATGGTTAATACGGTTGACCGCATCCGCCGGGGACAGCTCGACAGCCGGGTGGAAGGGTTTATGCTGGGTGAGCTGGACATGCTGAAAAACGGCATCAACTCGATGGCCATGTCGCTGGCGGCGTATCACGAAGAGATGCAGCACAACGTTGACCAGGCCACGTCCGACCTGCGCGAAACGCTGGAGCAGATGGAGATCCAGAACGTTGAGCTGGATCTGGCGAAAAAGCGCGCCCAGGAAGCGGCACGTATTAAGTCGGAATTCCTTGCCAATATGTCGCACGAGCTGCGTACGCCGCTCAATGGCGTGATCGGCTTTACCCGCCTGACGCTGAAAAGCGAGCTCAACCCGACTCAGCGCGATCACCTGCACACCATTGAACGTTCGGCCAACAACCTGCTGGCGATCATCAACGACGTGCTCGACTTCTCCAAGCTGGAAGCGGGCAAGCTGATCCTGGAGAGTATTCCGTTCCCGCTGCGCAGTACGCTCGATGAGGTGGTGACGCTGCTCGCGCACTCGTCGCACGACAAAGGCCTTGAGCTGACGCTCAACATTAAAAACGACGTGCCGGATAACGTCATTGGCGATCCGCTGCGCCTGCAGCAGGTCATTACCAACCTTGTCGGGAATGCGATTAAATTCACCGAAAGCGGTAACATCGACATTCTGGTAGAAAAACGCTCCATCAGCAGCAATAAGGTGCAGATTGAAGTCCAGATCCGCGATACCGGCATCGGTATTCCTGAGCGGGACCAGTCGCGTCTGTTCCAGGCGTTCCGTCAGGCGGACGCCAGTATCTCCCGCCGTCATGGCGGTACCGGCCTGGGGCTGGTGATCACCCAGCGCCTGGTGAACGAGATGGGCGGCGATATCTCTTTCCACAGCCAGCCGAACCGCGGCTCAACCTTCTGGTTCCACATTAATCTGGACCTCAACCCGAATGTCCTGACCGATGGCCCGGTGACGGACTGCCTGAAAGGCAAGCGTCTGGCCTACGTCGAACCTAATGCGGCAGCAGCGCAGTGTGCGCTCGATATTTTAAGCACCACGCCGCTGGAGGTGGTCTACAGCCCAACCTTCTCAGCGCTTGCGGTTGAGCACTACGATATTCTGCTGATGGGGATCCCGGTTACCTTCACCGGCGAGCTGACCATGCAGCAGGAGCGGCTGGCGAAAGCCGCCTCAATGACCGACTATCTGCTGCTGGCGCTGCCCTGCCACGCCCAGATTAATGCAGAGGAGTTGAAAAACGACGGGGCCGCTGCGTGTCTGCTGAAGCCGCTCACCTCGACCCGCCTCCTGCCCGCGCTCACGGAATATTGCCGTCTTAGCCAGCATGCTCTCCCGCTGATTAACGATGAGCAAAAATTGCCCATGAGCGTGATGGCGGTGGATGATAATCAAGCCAACCTGAAGCTGATTGGCGCATTGCTTGAAGACCAGGTTCAGCACGTTGAGCTGTGCACCAGCGGCGCGCAGGCGGTTGAACAGGCGAAGCAGATGCAGTTCGATTTAATCCTGATGGATATTCAGATGCCGGGCATGGATGGCATTCGGGCCTGCGAGCTGATCCACCAGCTGCCGCACCAGCAGCAAACCCCGGTCATTGCGGTCACCGCGCACGCGATGGCCGGTCAGAAAGAGAAGCTGCTGAGCGCCGGAATGAATGACTATCTGGCGAAGCCCATCGATGAAGAGAAACTTCATAACCTGCTGTTACGCTATAAGCCGGGTCACATTGGCGGGACGTACACGGTTTCCAGCGAGCCGGTTGAAATCAGCGTTAACCAGAACGCCACCTTTGACTGGCAGCTCGCGCTGCGCCAGGCGGCGGGTAAACCCGATTTGGCCCGCGAAATGCTGCAAATGCTGGTCGCGTTTCTGCCGGAAATTCGCAATAAGGTGGAAGAGCAGCTGGTGGGTGAAAACCCGGAAGCGCTGCTGGAAGCAATCCACAAGCTACACGGCAGCTGCGGGTACAGCGGCGTACCGCGGCTGAAAAACCTTTGCCAGCTGCTGGAGCAGCAGCTGCGTGCCGGCACGCCGGAATCGGAGCTTGAACCGGAGTTCCTGGAGCTGCTGGATGAGATGGATAACGTAACGCGCGAAGCGATGAAGGTGTTGGGGAACTGAGATAAAAGCCCGGTGGCGCTTCGCTTACCGGGCCTGCAATTGCGGGTGCGGCCTGATGCCCTCACCCCGCCCCTCTCCCGCAGGGAGAGGGAGCACTACATACCCTGTCCCACTTTCAGCACCGCCGCGATATTCCTGGCGGCCATCCTGACGTTCTCGCTGGCATTTTCCAGCGCATCCTCCAGCGAGCAGATGGTGTAAATCACGCTAAACACCGCATCAATGCCGTGATCGTGTACCACGCCAACGTCCGCCGTCAGGCTGCCTGCAATGCCGATGACGGGTTTGTTAAAGCGTTTCGCCACTTTCGCCACGCCCACCGGGACTTTGCCGTGGATCGTCTGGCTGTCGATGCGGCCTTCTCCCGTGATCACCAGATCCGCATCGGCCACCTGGTCGGCCAGGTGTAGTGCATCGGTCACGATCTCAATGCCCTGGCGCAGCTGCGCGCCGCAAAAGGCATACAGCGCGGCCCCCATGCCACCCGCCGCGCCGCCGCCAGCAAGGTTTAGCACATCGATATCCAGATCCCGGGCAATGACTCTCGCATACTGCGCCAGCGCGTTGTCCAGGGTGACGATCATCTCGGGAGTGGCCCCCTTTTGCGGGCCAAATACGGCTGACGCGCCATCCTTACCGGTGAGCGGATTCGTCACATCACAGGCGACCTCTATCCGGCACTCCGCCAGACGTCTGTCCAGCCCGCTCAGGTCGATACGCGCGAGTTTTCCCAGCTCGCCCCCGCCCTGCCCAAGGGGCTGTTCGTTGGCGTCCAGCAGCTTTGCCCCCAGCGCCTGCACCATCCCTGCTCCGCCGTCATTGGTGGCGCTGCCGCCAATGCCGATGATGATATGCTTAACGCCTGCGTCCAGCGCGTGACGAATAAGTTCGCCCGTGCCCCACGAGGTGGTTTTCAGGGGATTACGCTGCGAAGAGACGACCAGCTCCAGGCCGCTTGCCGCCGCCATTTCAATAAAAGCACTCTGCTCGTCACCGGATAAGCCATAAAATCCTTCCACGCGCTCACCCAGCGGGCCGGTCACCGGAACATGTACCATGCGTCCCCGCGTTGCCGCGATCATCGCCTCAACCGTCCCTTCGCCACCGTCCGCGACCGGGAGTTTGACGTAAACCGCCTCGGGAAAGATCTCGCGAAAACCACGTTCTATCGCTGTCGCAACCTCAAGCGCACTCAAACTTTCCTTATACGAGTCCGGTGCGATAACAATTTTCATAAGCCATCCTTACGCATAGTCGTTACGTTAAGCATACACCACGTAAAAGACCGATTGTGGGAGCGGTCCCAATGCGTTTATCGTACCATGCACGGGCGTTTATTGTCGAATGTCCAGTCGGGGATCAGAAACTGCATCGCCATCGCATCGTCGCGCGCGCCCAGACCGTGTTTTTGATACAGCTCATGGGCTTTCATGACCTGGTCCATATCCAGCTCAACCCCCAGCCCCGGCGTGGAAGGCACCTGCACCATGCCACTCTTGATCTCAAACGGCCGCTTAGTCAGACGCTGATTACCTTCCTGCCAGATCCAGTGCGTGTCGATAGCGGTAGTCGTGCCCGGCGCGGCGGCGGCAACGTGCGTGAACATCGCCAGCGACACGTCGAAGTGGTTATTAGAGTGCGAGCCCCAGGTCAGGCCAAACTCGTGGCACATTTGCGCCACGCGCACCGACCCCTGCATCGTCCAGAAGTGCGGGTCCGCCAGCGGAATATCGACGGACTGCAATGACAGGGTGTGTCCCATCTGACGCCAGTCGGTGGCAATCATATTGGTCGCGGTCGGCAGCCCCGTGGCGCGACGGAATTCCGCCATGACTTCACGGCCAGAGAAGCCCTGTTCAGCCCCACACGGATCTTCCGCATACGCCAGCACGCCTTTCAGCTGCTTACCAATTTTGATCGCTTCATCAAGCGACCACGCGCCGTTCGGATCCAGCGTCACGCGCGCCTGCGGGAAACGTTTTGCCAGCGCGGCGACGGCTTCCGCCTCTTCCTCACCGGCCAGAACGCCGCCCTTCAGTTTGAAATCATTAAAGCCATATTTTTCGTACGCGGCTTCCGCCAGGCGCACCACCGCATCCGGGGTCATCGCCTCGTCGTGGCGAAGTCGGTACCAGTCGCATTGTTCATCCGGCTGGCTCTGATAAGGCAACGGCGTCAGCCTGCGGTCGCCGACAAAGAACAGATAGCCCAGCATTTCCACTTCGCTGCGCTGCTGCCCCTCGCCCAACAGCGAGGCAACGTTAACGCCCAGATGCTGACCCAGCAGATCCAGCATCGCGGATTCAATTCCGGTCACCACGTGAATGGTGGTGCGCAGATCGAAGGTCTGCAGGCCACGCCCTCCGGCATCGCGATCGGCAAAGGTATTGCGCACGGTGTTGAGGACATTTTTATACTCACCCAACGTTTTGCCCACCACCAGCGGAATAGCATCTTCCAGCGTCTGGCGGATCTTCTCCCCACCCGGAATTTCGCCCACGCCCGTATGGCCAGAATTATCTTTGATAATGACAATGTTGCGGGTGAAGAATGGCGCATGCGCGCCGCTCAGGTTCATCAGCATGCTGTCATGGCCAGCAACCGGAACGATCTGCATGGCGGTGACTACAGGGGTAGAAAAAGTGCTCATCGTGTAATCCTTTTATCAGTGACGTCCAAAAACAGGGCGCTTACGGTCAAATGTCCAGCCGGGGATAAGGTACTGCATCGGGCCCGCGTCGTTACGCGCGCCGCCCGGTAGCTTTTTATACGCCTCATGGGCTTTATGGATCTGATCCCAGTCAATCTCCACACCCAGCCCCGGCGCATCCGGTACGGCAATCTTGCCATTGATGATTTCCAGCGGATTTTTCGTCAGACGGGCTTTCCCTTCCTGCCAAATCCAGTGGGTGTCGATGGCGGTCGGGTTACCCGGCACCGCCGCGCCAACGTGGGTAAACATCGCCAGCGAAATATCAAAGTGGTTGTTCGAGTGACAGCCCCATGTCAGCCCCCAGTCATCGCACAGCTGCGCCACGCGCACTGCACCTGAAAGCGTCCAGAAGTGAGGGTCCGCCAGCGGTATGTCGACGGCGTTCAGCATCACCGCATGACCCATTTCACGCCAGTTGGTGGCTATCATATTGGTCGCGACAGGCAGCCCGGTGGCGCGACGAAACTCGGCCATAACTTCACGGCCCGAGAAGCCCTGCTCCGCGCCGCAGGGATCTTCCGCATAGGTCAGGACATCCCCCAGCCCTTTGCACAGGCTAATGGCTTCATCCAGCAGCCATGCGCCGTTGGGATCGACGGTGATCCGCGCATCCGCAAAGCGTTTTTTCAGCGCCCGGGCCGTTTCAATCTCCTGCTCGCCGGGCAGCACGCCGCCCTTCAGCTTGAAATCCTTAAAGCCGTAGCGATCCTGCGCCGCCTCGGCCAGCCGCACCACCGCGTCGCTGGAGAGCGCTTCCTGGTGGCGCAGGCGATACCAGTCGTGATCGCCCGTGGATCGCGCCGGATACGGGAGATCGGTCTTATTGCGATCGCCCACGTAGAACAGATAGCCCAGCACGGTAACCGCATCGCGCTGTTTGCCGGGCCCCAGCAGCTCGCAAACCGGAACATTGAGCGCCTTACCCAGTAAGTCGAGCAGGGCGGCCTCCAGCGCGGCGACTGCGTTGACCCGCAGTTCGAACGTCCAGGCACCTTTACCGAACGTGTCAAAGTCCGCCGACTGATTGCCCTTATGCACCCGCTGAACCACCTTGTTCAGACGGGCGACCTCCTGGCCCACCACCTGCGGAATGGCATCGACCAGCGTCTGGTAAATCACCTCTCCGCCTGGCGCCTCGCCCACGCCGGTATTCCCTGCGCTGTCTTTCAGCACGACGATATTACGGGTAAACCAGGCGTTATGCGCCCCGCCAATATTGAGCAGCATGCTGTCCTGCCCGGCCACCGGAATAACCTTCATCTCCGTAACGGTTGGGCTCGATTGCGTTGTCATCATCCACGCTCCGCAACAGGTTTAAGTTCGACGCGTTTGATATCCCCTACCAGCACCAGGTAACTCAGCACCGCCACCAGCGCATGCACCCCAACATAGATCAACGCACCGTTGAAAGAGCCGGTGGTGCCAACGATGTAGCCGATAGCGATGGGCGTAACAATCCCGGAGATGTTGCCGAACATGTTGAACAGTCCGCCGCTCAGGCCGCTGATCTCTTTCGGTGCCGTATCCGCCATCACCGCCCAGCCCAGCGCGCCAATGCCTTTGCCGAAGAAGGCCATCGCCATAAAGCCGATAATCATCCATTCGGCGTTGACGTAGTTACAGAACACCATGGTCATGGAGAGCAGCATGCCGAGCACAATCGGGGTTTTACGCGCGATGTTCAGCGAGCCGGTCCGGCGCATCAGCCAGTCGGAAATCACTCCGCCGAGCACGCCACCGACGAAGCCGCAGATTGCCGGAACCGACGCGACAAATCCCGCTTTCAGAATCGACATGCCGCGAGCCTGCACCAGGTACACCGGGAACCAGGTGATGAAGAAGTAGGTTAAGGCGTTAATACAGTACTGGCCCAGATAGATGCCGATCATCATGCGCGAGCCGACGAGCTGCTTGATCTGCGCCCATTTCTGGCTGAACGGGACTTTTGCTTTTGCGGATTTCTGATCCATATTGATCAGCGCGCCACCTTCCGCGATGTACTCCAGCTCTTTTTTGTTCACGCCAGGATGCTGGTTGGGTTCGTGGATCACTTTCAGCCAGACGAAGCTGATGACGATCCCAAGCCCCCCCATGAAGAAGAAGACGTGCGACCAGCCCACCTCATGCGTCAGCCAGCCCATGATTGGTGCGAAGATCACCGTTGCGAAGTACTGTGCGGAGTTGAAAATCGCCACCGCCGTTCCCCTCTCCTGCGCCGGGAACCAGGCAGCGACAATGCGGCTGTTCCCCGGGAAGGAAGGTGCTTCCGCTAAGCCTACCAGGAAGCGCAGCGTGAAGAGCGCCACGATAATGCCGAAGCCGCTGAAGATATCGACGAAACCCTGCAACAGGGTAAACATCGACCAGATAAAGATGGACCAGAAATAGACGCGTTTAGATCCAAAACGGTCCAGCAGCCAGCCGCCAGGAATTTGCCCGATGACGTAGGCCCATGAGAATGCGGAGAAAACGTAACCCATGCCCACCGGATCAAGGCCGATATCTTTTGCCATTTCCGAACCGGCAATCGACAGCGTGGCGCGGTCACCATAGTTAAAGGATGTGACGATAAACAGCATCACCACTATCCAGTAGCGGGCGTTGGTGCGCTTTTCAGCGCTGCTCGCTGCGTGGCTTAATGTACTCATTGTTGCACTCCTGAAACATAGCTTTCGCCTGGTTCATTCTGTACAGCACCGGTAGGGTAATCAGAATGAGATTGGTGTTTTGTCGTTTTGGTACGGCCTGACGCCGTTTTATAGTGACCGGAAAAGTATATGAAGGAGTGCCTCATCACCTCACCGTGCAGAAACACAGTATTAAAGGGTGTATGAGAGGTTGTTTATGGCATAAGCCCAGGGGAATGGAAGGTGGTTCACGGAATTGGCGTTTGGTGCGGGGTGTATCGCCGGGTGGCGGCTACGCCTTACCCGGCCTACATAACTATTTAAGGAGAGTTGCCCAGTGCTCGACCCATGGGTTTGATTCGCTTTCTGGCTCCGGATGCTCCCCGGCATCAATCAGCAGCATCTCGCCGACGCGCTGGGCGCTCTGTTCCTGCAGGAGCGCATCGAACTGCTTGCCGCCGCCGCAGAAGTTGGCGTAAGAACTGTCACCCAGAGCAATGATGCCGTAGTGCACGTCCGGCTGATAGCCAAGCTGGTCTTTAATGCCCTGAAACAGCGGCACGATGCTGTCCGGCAGATCGCCCTGCCCGGTGGTGGAGGTCACCACCAGAATGTATTTATCTTTATACTTTTCCCAGTCTGCCAGTTCCGGATCTTCATAGACCGTGGCTTTATGGCCCTGGCTGGCGAGTATTGCCTCAGCCTCTTCCGCTACCAGCAGCGAGTTGCCGTACATTGTCCCGACAAAAATGCCTACTTCAGCCATGATATTTTCCCATAATGAATGCGTTTACCGTTCATCCTGAACGTTGCCCGATACAAACTCAACCCTTTCATTTTCGGGGAGTTGTCCCAGCCAGCCAAACTGTGACAGCGCCTGCATCCAGACGTCGTCCAGCCCCGCACGGATAGTCAGCGGCTCGCCGGTAAACGGGTGCGTCAGGCTCAGCTCGCTGGCGTGCAGCATCAGACGATGGCAGCCAAAGTGTTCGGCCGCACTGCGGTTCTGGCGCAAATCACCGTGTTTGCTGTCGCCAATAATCGGGTGGCGCAGGTGCGCAAGATGGCGTCGCAGCTGGTGCTTACGCCCGGTTTTAGGCAGAAGCTCAACCAGGCTGTAGCGTGTGGTCGGAAATTTGCTGGTTGCAACCGGCATTTCGGTCGTCGCCATGCCGCGATAATCCGTCACCGCGGGCTGAGGACCTTTGTCATCGCGGACAAATTTATCGGCGATTTTGTCCAGCTCCTCTACCAGCGGATAATCCAGCGTGGCGGCTTCCGTCAGCCAGCCGCGCACGATCGCGTGATAGCGCTTTTGCATCTGATGCTGTTCAAACTGCTGTGACAGCAGACGCCCCGCCTCGCTGGAAAGCCCCATCAGCAGCACGCCGGAGGTCGGCCTGTCGAGACGATGGGCGGTAAAAACATGCTGACCAATCTGATCGCGAACGGTCTGCATCACCACCACTTTCTCATCGCGATCGAGCCAGCTGCGGTGTACCAGCCAGCCTGACGGTTTATTTACCGCCACCAGCCACTCGTCCTGATAGAGGATCTCAAGCGTCATGCATCTTCACCGGCAAACAGGGCATCCAGTTTTTCCAGTTCGACCAGCATCACGTCGCGCGCAGGGTGAGTCGTCTCGAGCGCCATTTCATAGTAGGGAGAGACAGCAAACGCCTGCGGAAGCGGGTGACCGCCCTCAAGCAGGGCGTGCATGCGCGGAATTAACACCCACTGCAGCCATTCAAACGGGGCCAGCGTATCCAGGCAGAAGGGCTGAGTGCTCGCGAACGCTTCTGGCTGCGGCGCGGTCTCCTGCCACAGCTGATGTTGGCGCAAAAGGGCTTCGATGGCGTGCAACTGAGCACGAACGCTATCGTGTTGCGTCATAGTAACCTCAACTGAAAAAGTGAACGGCGCGCAGCATAGCATTGCGGAAGGCAGAAATAAAAAAGGGAGCACTGTAAAAACAGTGCTCCCGGTTCGTTTCGCAGCATTCCAGCTACAATTCGTGCTCCCTGCTCATCCGTGACAACTTTTCCTGAAGCCCGAAGGCCTGGTCATCCGTAAGCCAATGCATCCTGCACACATCTTCCTGACGCGTTTGTTTCATCCCGAAACGTCCTGGCCTTCCTGACCCACCGACCATCCTGACCGGCTCTCGTTCTCCTTCCTGGAGGTGTCCCTTACGCATCCTGCGTTATCCACTTCGCTTCATCCTGAAGCCTTCCTGCAGCGCCATCCTGACGAGTCCTGTGTGAGAAACGCCATCATCCTGATGTTCGTTTCTCGTGTCGGCGTCCTGTCGACGGAGATAGAATCCGCTATTCCGCTTCGTCTTACAACCCACTCAGCCAGAGTTGTAAGACGCACAGGCTCCCTAAAAATAATAGGATGAACAATTAATCCGTTGAAAAATAGAGTGATATTAATCTGAATTTAATGAGGTAATACTGAATGTTCCAGCGATCTCTCACAAACCTTGTAAGAGATCTCTCACACGCGCTGTAGCAGCATGGATTACAGAAGGGGCTCAAGTCGGGTGAGGAAATCCGCAAGAGAGGGTGCGAGAGTCTCGCGATTGCGGGTGCCGATAGTCTCTTTAACTACTTCACCTGACAGGTTACAGACGGATAACACATCCAGTTCGCTGTCCAGCGTGGCAATAAAGAGCGTCGGAGAAAGCTTCAGGCGTTTTTGCGTGACCAGATGACCAATCAGGTTTTCCTGAACACGCTGCAGATCGTCTTCGCTCCAGGTCTGCAACAGCGTCAGCGTGATATCAGCAAAGCGCGCGGGCATATCCCCTGCGAACTGCGTGGTATACAACGCATGAACCGCTGGTTGTACCACAATGTCCATTGCCCGTTCAACCGCATTTACATTTTGCTCGCCGTCGAAAGGTTTTGGCTGCCAGATAACATGATCGTCGACTGAAGAGATAATGCACGGCGAGGGTACGCCAAACAAATCAGCACTTTGCGGCCATGTCTGGTGCTTTTCATGCCATGCGTTGCAATAGCGGGTCGTGAAGGTAGTGAGGGCATTTGCAGTTTCGATGTCCACCGATTTCTCTCTTCTTGTCAGACAGGATAAACTCAGGCCATAAGTGTACCTGTAAAGTGGCTATGAAACATGTCTTACGAAAATCATCAGGCGTTAACCGGCTTAACGCTGGGTAAATCGACCGATTACCGCGATACCTACGATGCAAGCCTGCTTCAGGGCGTGCCGCGCAGCCTGAATCGCGATCCTCTGGGCCTGCATGCAGACGCATTGCCGTTTGTCGGCGGTGACATCTGGACGCTGTACGAGCTCTCGTGGCTCAACGCGCGCGGCCTGCCGCAGGTGGCGGTGGGCCACGTGGAGCTGGACTATGCCAGCGTAAATCTCGTCGAGTCCAAAAGCTTTAAGCTTTATCTCAACAGTTTTAACCAGACAAAATTCAACAGCTGGGACGACGTTCAGCATACCCTGGAACGTGATTTAAGCGCCTGCGCGCAGGGAAAGGTGAGCGTCTCACTGTATCGCCTGCACGAGCTGGAAGGCCAGCCGGTCGCCCACTTCACCGGCAGCTGCATCGACGATCAGGATATCGAGGTGGAGAATTACGAATTCAGCGCGGACTACCTCGAAAACGCGGCGAGCGGCAAAGTGGTCGAAGAGACGCTGGTCAGCCACCTGCTGAAATCCAACTGCCTGATCACCCACCAGCCGGACTGGGGCTCGGTGCAGATCCAGTACCGCGGCCCGAAAATTGACCGGGAAAAGCTGCTGCGCTACCTGGTGTCTTTCCGCCATCACAACGAATTCCACGAGCAGTGCGTGGAGCGCATCTTTAGCGATATTCAGCGTTTCTGCCAGCCAGAAAAACTGAGCGTTTATGCGCGCTATACCCGCCGGGGCGGTCTGGACATCAACCCGTGGCGCACCAACACCGATTTTGTGCCGGCAACGGGACGGCTGGTGCGTCAGTAATATAAATATTTTCACAATATGCGCGGTATCTTCCGCGCTTTAGGTTGTGAAACGTCACGCGCCAGGGCTATTGTAATCAACAGGGAAAGACGATAATCGTCCCGTAAGGAGCTCACTTGATTACACATATTAGCCCGCTTGGCTCAATGGATATGTTGTCGCAGCTGGAAGTAGACATGCTTAAGCGCACGGCCAGCAGCGATCTTTATCAACTGTTTCGTAACTGTTCACTTGCCGTACTGAACTCCGGAAGCCTGACAGATAACAGTAAAGAACTGCTGTCCCGCTTCGAAAGCTTTGATATCAACGTGCTGCGCCGCGAGCGTGGCGTGAAGCTTGAAGTCATTAACCCGCCGGAAGAGGCCTTTGTCGACGGGCGCATCATTCGTTCACTTCAGGCTAACCTGTTTGCCGTGCTGCGTGACATCCTGTTTGTTAACGGGCAGATCCACAACGCAGGCCGTTTCCAGCATCTCGACCTGGAAAGCTCGGTCCATATCACCAACCTGGTGTTCTCCATTTTGCGTAACGCCCGTGCCCTGCACGTTGGCGAAGCGCCGAACATGGTCGTCTGCTGGGGCGGCCACTCTATTAACGAAACCGAATACCTTTATGCGCGTCGGGTGGGCACCCAGCTCGGCCTGCGCGAGCTGAATATCTGTACCGGCTGCGGTCCGGGTGCGATGGAAGCGCCAATGAAAGGTGCCGCAGTGGGACACGCGCAGCAGCGTTACAAAGAGGGACGGTTTATCGGCATGACCGAGCCGTCAATCATCGCCGCTGAGCCGCCTAACCCGCTGGTTAACGAGCTGATTATCATGCCGGATATCGAGAAACGTCTTGAAGCGTTTGTCCGTATCGCCCACGGCATTATCATCTTCCCGGGCGGCGTGGGGACAGCGGAAGAGCTGCTCTACCTGCTGGGTATTCTGATGAACCCGGCCAACAAAGATCAGGTTCTGCCGCTGATCCTGACCGGGCCAAAAGAGAGCGCCGACTACTTCCGCGTGCTGGACGAGTTTATCGTGCACACGCTGGGCGAAGCCGCGCGTCGTCACTATCGCATCATCATTGACGATGCCGCGGAAGTGGCGCGCCAGATGAAAAAAGCGATGCCGCTGGTAAAAGAAAACCGTCGCGATACCGGCGATGCGTACAGCTTTAACTGGTCAATCCGTATCGCGCCGGACCTGCAGATCCCGTTCGAGCCAACGCATGAAAATATGGCGAACCTGAAACTCTACCCGGACCAGCCGGTGGAAGTTCTGGCGGCCGATCTGCGTCGTGCTTTCTCCGGGATTGTGGCGGGCAACGTCAAAGAGATGGGCATCCGCGCCATTGAACAGTACGGTCCGTACAAGATCCACGGCGATCCGGAGATGATGCGCCGCATGGACGACATGCTGCAGGGCTTTGTCGCTCAGCACCGCATGAAGCTGCCGGGCTCAGCCTATATTCCTTGCTACGAAATCTGCACATAGCGCTCAGGAGCATCTGATCAAAGCCGGGTCGCCCTGTTGCGCGTCCCGGCTTTTTTATTACCGAGGTAATTCATACGCAACACTTATGTCTTTTACAAACTATGCGCAAACGCAAACGATTACCTGGTTTTTTCAACCGTAAATTATCAGCCTTAATCCAAATTACCTGCCAGAAAATACTAAAAACCCATTTCTTTACAGCTAAAGACACCTATATCACGGGCCAGTCTTTCAGCTCACATGTCGTTGGTGGTAGCCTTCGCGCCCGTAAATTCTCTTTGACGTTTTTTTAACAGATAAATGGTCTAAAGATGCCCACATCATAAGTGGATTATTGCATTTGGGATCAGGATCACTGATAGATTCATAACTAGAATGTATCTTTCCGCCCGCCAATAGTTACGGGCGAAAATTATTAAAAAACCGTCACTGAACGAATTTCATATTACCGTCAGGCACTTTTTCATCGGATTTGACTAAAAAACCTGACAATTCGCTTCCTCCAGGAGATACAGATGGAAACCACTCAAACCAGCACCGTTGCTTCGATTGAATCCCGAAGTGGTTGGCGCAAAACGGATACCATGTGGATGCTTGGCCTTTACGGCACAGCAATCGGCGCTGGTGTACTGTTCCTTCCTATCAACGCAGGCGTCGGCGGTCTGATTCCGCTGATCATCATGGCTATCATTGCTTTTCCGATGACCTTCTTCGCACACCGCGGTCTGACCCGCTTCGTGCTGTCCGGTAAAAACCCGGGCGAAGACATCACTGAAGTTGTTGAAGAGCATTTCGGCGTTGGCGCAGGTAAACTGATTACCCTGCTCTACTTCTTCGCGATTTACCCTATTCTGCTGGTCTACAGCGTGGCAATCACCAACACCGTTGAAAGCTTCATGATGCACCAGCTGCACATGACGCCGCCGCCGCGTGCGATTCTGTCTCTGATCCTGATCGTGGGCATGATGACCATCGTTCGCTTCGGTGAGCAGATGATTGTGAAAGCAATGAGCGTACTGGTCTTCCCGTTCGTTATTGCTCTGATGGTACTGGCTTTCTACCTGATCCCACAGTGGAACGGCGCAGCGCTGGAAACCCTGTCCCTGAGCAGCGCATCGGCAACCGGTAACGGCCTGCTGATGACCCTCTGGCTGGCGATTCCGGTGATGGTGTTCTCCTTCAACCACTCCCCAATCATCTCCTCTTTCGCCGTGGCGAAACGTGAAGAGTACGGTAATGGCGCAGAGAAGAAGTGCTCCAGCATCCTGGCGCGCGCTCACATCATGATGGTGCTGACCGTTATGTTCTTCGTCTTCAGCTGCGTACTGAGCCTCTCCCCGGCGGATCTGGCGGCAGCGAAAGAGCAGAACATCTCTATTCTGTCTTACCTGGCGAACCACTTTAACGCACCGGTCATTGCGTGGATGGCACCTATCATCGCGATTATCGCCATCACCAAATCCTTCCTGGGCCACTACCTCGGCGCGCGTGAAGGCTTCAACGGTATGGTGATTAAATCTCTGCGCGGTAAAGGCAAGAGCATTGAAATCAACAAGCTGAACAAAATCACTGCACTGTTCATGCTGCTCACCACCTGGGCGGTAGCGACCCTGAACCCAAGCATCCTGGGCATGATTGAAACCCTGGGCGGCCCGGTCATCGCGATGATTCTGTTCCTGATGCCTATGTACGCGATTCAGAAAGTCCCTGCTATGCGCAAGTACAGCGGTCATGTGAGCAACGTCTTTGTGGTTATCATGGGTCTTATCGCAATCTCTGCGATCTTCTACTCCCTGTACACCATGTTCTGATTATCACCCGCGCCGTCTTCGGACGGCGCACTCCTCCCTCTCTGACTGAAAGCAATGGACGCATCATGATTAGCGTATTCGATATCTTCAAAATCGGTATTGGTCCTTCCAGCTCTCACACCGTCGGACCAATGAAAGCCGGTAAGCAGTTCACGGATGACTTGATTGCACGCGGCATCTTGCATGACGTTACCCGCGTGGTTGTCGATGTATACGGCTCGCTTTCCCTGACCGGGAAAGGCCACCATACCGATATCGCCATTATCATGGGCCTGGCGGGAAACCTGCCGGATACCGTTGATATTGATGCGATCCCTGGCTTCATCCAGGATGTGAACACACACGGTCGCCTGCTGCTGGCGAACGGTGAGCATGAGGTTGAATTCCCGGTTGACCACTGCATGAATTTCCATGCGGACAACCTGTCGCTGCACGAAAACGGCATGCGCATTACCGCGCTGGCCGGCGACAAAGCGGTATACAGCCAGACGTATTACTCTATCGGCGGCGGCTTTATCGTCGACGAAGACCACTTTGGTCAAACCAATACCTCTTCTGTCGAAGTGCCGTATCCGTACAAAACGGCGGCGGATCTTCAGCGTCACTGTCAGGAGACGGGCCTTTCCCTCTCCGGCCTGATGATGAAAAACGAGCTGGCACTTCACAGTAAAGAAGAGCTCGAACAGCACTTCGCTAACGTCTGGGAAGTGATGCGCGGCGGTATTGAGCGCGGGATCACCACCGAAGGCGTTCTGCCGGGCAAGCTTCGCGTGCCGCGTCGCGCTGCTGCGCTGCGCCGTATGCTGGTGAGCACCGACAAAACGACGACGGACCCGATGGCCGTTGTAGACTGGATCAACATGTTCGCCCTGGCGGTAAACGAAGAGAACGCCGCAGGGGGCCGCGTGGTCACCGCGCCAACTAACGGCGCCTGCGGTATCGTTCCGGCGGTGCTGGCGTACTACGACAAGTTTATCCGTGAAGTGAACGCGAACTCGCTGGCGCGCTACCTGCTGGTCGCCAGTGCGATTGGTTCGCTGTATAAGATGAACGCGTCTATTTCCGGTGCGGAAGTGGGCTGTCAGGGTGAAGTCGGCGTGGCGTGCTCCATGGCGGCGGCGGGTCTGGCCGAACTGCTGGGTGCAAGCCCGACACAGGTGTGCATTGCTGCGGAAATCGGCATGGAACATAACCTGGGACTGACCTGTGACCCGGTTGCCGGACAGGTACAGGTGCCGTGCATCGAACGTAACGCGATTGCCTCCGTGAAGGCGGTGAACGCGGCACGTATGGCGCTGCGCCGCACCAGCGAGCCGCGCGTCTGTCTCGATAAGGTTATCGAAACCATGTACGAAACCGGTAAAGATATGAACGCCAAATATCGCGAAACCTCTCGCGGCGGCCTGGCGATGAAGATCGTGACCTGCGATTAACCCCCTCAGGAAGCCTCGTTTTGCGAGGCTTCTTCCTGTTTTCCCCACCATTCATAGTTTCACGCTGCTGACAGTGTTACCCTTTACGCATGAGATAGAAGGGAGATTATCTGTGGCCGTTCATTTACTTATCGTCGATGCTCTTAACCTGATCCGCCGTATCCATGCGGTACAGGGGACGCCTTGTAAAGACACCTGCCTGCACGCGCTGGAGCAGCTTATCCGCCACAGTGAGCCCACCCATGCGGTCGCGGTATTTGATGACGAAGCCCGCAACACGGGCTGGCGACACCAGCGTCTGCCCGACTACAAAGCCGGACGCGCCCCGATGCCGGACGATCTTCACGCTGAATTGCCCATGCTGCGCGCTGCATTTGAACAGCGGGGCGTTCCCTGCTGGGGTGCACAGGGAAATGAAGCAGACGATCTCGCGGCCACCCTGGCCGTAAAGGTGGCAAGCGCCGGACATCAGGCCACTATCGTTTCAACTGACAAAGGCTACTGCCAGCTGCTCTCCCCGACTATCCGCATTCGCGACTATTTTCAAAAACGCTGGCTGGACGCGCCGTTTATTGCCAGCGAGTTCGGCGTCTCGCCCGAGCAGCTGCCGGACTACTGGGGGCTGGCAGGCATCAGCAGTTCTAAAGTTCCGGGTGTCGCCGGTATTGGGCCAAAGAGCGCCGCGCAGCTGCTGAACGATTTTCAGAGTCTGGAAGGGATTTACGCCCGTCTGTATGAGGTACCGGAAAAGTGGCGCAAGAAGCTGGAGGCGCATAAAGAGATGGCGTTTATCTGCCGGGAGATCGCAACGCTACAGACGGATTTACAGCTGGACGGGAATTTACAGCAGCTGCGGTTAGAACGTTAATATCCCCTCACCCTAACCCTCTCCCCATGGGGGAGAGGGAACTTCTCGGTGCGGTCTTTTCCTCCTCGCCCCTTTGGGAGAGGGCCGGGGTGAGGGGCAATCAGCGGACTATCGCTCGTCGCGACGTCCGCCAACCGCAGCCCACCAGCGACGAATATGCACCGTCACCTCTTCACGGTCGTGGTACAGCTGACGCGCCTGCATCTCCACGTTAATACCGTGTTCGTCCATCTGCTCCTGAATGTAGGCGAGGTTCTGCGACACTTCCTCATAGCGCTTTTTCATCGGCAGCTTGAGGTTGAAAATGGTCTCACGGCACCAGCCGTTCACCAGCCAGGAGGCCATCAGCGCGGCCACTTTTGCCGGTTTCTCAACCATATCGCACACCATCCACGAGATGTTGTTACGGTTCGGGCGATAGCGGAATCCGTCTTCACGCAGCCAGGTAACCTGCCCGGTGTCCATCAGGCTTTGCGCCATTGGGCCGTTATCAACGGACGATACCCACATATTGCGTTTCACCAGCTGATAGGTCCAGCCGCCCGGGCACGCGCCAAGGTCGACGGCGTACATGCCGTTTGCCAGACGCTCATCCCACTCATCTGCCGGGATAAAAACGTGGAACGCCTCTTCCAGCTTAAGCGTGGAACGGCTTGGCGCATCGGACGGGAAGCGCAAACGCGGAATACCCATAAAGAAGGGAGAGTTGTTGGTGGTGTACGAATAGCCTGTATAGCAGCAGCCCGGTGCGATAAAGAAGATATGCACCACCGGACGCTTCGGCGTTTCGTAGTTCGTCAGCACGCCCGCATCACGCAGCGCCGCACGCAGCGGCACGGTGAACTTACGGCAGAACTTCATCAGCTCTTTACTTTCGTTGGTATCCGCCACTTCAACGCGCAGATCGCCGCCCTTCTCCACCACGCCCTGCAGCATGCCGACAATAGGCGTGATGCGGTCTTCCGGCGGAAGATCCTTCAGCAGCTCACCCGCGACAAACATCTGGCGAGCAAAGATCAGCGAGCTGAACGGCAGCTCGCGCGCCAGCTTGTCCGCGTCTTCAGGCTGATAGCACTCGAATACCACATAGCCCGCGTTTTCTTTTACGCGGGCAAAGCCGAAGACTTCGCGCTTCGCCGCTTTATCGGTAATTTCCGCGGCGCACTCTTTCTCAAACCCCGGGCGACAATATAAAACAACCTTATTCATGAACAACGCCCTTGCGTTTCAGACGGATAGCTCCGATAAACATTAATACCCAACCCGCCAGGAAGCTGAAGCCGCCGACAGGTGTAACGAACGCCCACAGGCGCAGATGTGAGAGCGCAAGGCAGTACAGGCTACCGCTAAACAACACGGTACCCAGCGCCATAAACACGCTGCTCCAGTAAAACCAGATACTGATACGACGCTGCATCGCCACCGCCAGCCCAAAAATAGCCAGCGTGTGGAACGCCTGATATTCAAGGCCGGTCTGGATCCAGCCCATCTCTACTGCGCCTAAAGACTTGCTTAATACATGTGCGCCAAAGGCGCCCAGTGCAACAAAAATAAAGCCACTCACCGCGGCAAAAATCAGCATGAATCGGCTGGTCATGTTTAAGTCCTGAGTTGATGCGTGCCCGGCACACAAACGTTATTGCTCATACCTGAAGCGGAATTTTTCTTGCTCGGTTGCCGCTTTCGCCAGTATCCACTGCCGGAAGGCGGCTATTTTACCCAGTTCTGCCTGACTGTCATGACAAACCAGATAAAACGCATTCTTGCTGACCAGTACATCATTAAAAGGGCAAACCAGGCGGCCTGCCTCAATTTCGGACTGCGCCATGACGTTGTTCGCCAACGCCACGCCCTGCCCGTGAATGGCAGCCTGTAACACCATCGCACTGTGGCTAAAAATGGGTCCCTGCTGCACGTTAATATGTGTAAGACCTAATTGACGGGTATAAGTTTGCCAGTCGCGGCGAGAGGCATCATGCAAAAGCGTATGCTGAGCCAGGTCAGCGGGTGACTTCAACGCCTTCTCACCCGTTAACAGCAGAGGAGAACAGACCGGCAGGAGATATTCTGCGTATAATTTTTCAACGCGCAAGCCCGGCCAGTTACCGCGACCATAAAAAATGGCGACATCTACGTCATCGGCGAGCTTGTCCTCCTGACGATCTACTGCCTGGATTCGAACGTCAATCCCCGGATAAGCTGAGTTAAAGCTTGAGAGTCTTGGCACCAGCCAATGAATGGCAAAACTGGGCAATAAACTGACGGTCAGAGCACCTTTTGCACTGCGAGCCTGCAGCTTTCGCGTGGCTTCCGTAAGCTGCGAAAAAATCTCTTTAATATCCTGAAAATAGCTCTGTCCCTCTTCGGTCAACAGCAACGAACGGTTGCGTCGACGAAACAGCTTAAGGCCCAGAAAATCCTCAAGAGACTTGATTTGGTGACTTACTGCGGCCTGTGTCACAAAAAGCTCATCTGCTGCGCGGGTGAAGCTCAGGTGACGTGCTGCTGCATCAAAAACACGTAATGCATTAAGGGGTGGCAATCGCTTTGACATGGTTATCTGGCTTAGATGTTAACGGATTTTAACAAACAGGAAACAACGCTTAACCTATTAGTTTTTTTTATCTGAGCCATTATAATTTGTCCGTTGAGGAACTACCAGCAAATACCTATAGTGGCGGCACTTCCTGAGCCGGAACGAAGAGCTTTTTTCGGAATGCGTGTTCTGAAGGGCTTTTGGCTTACGGTTGTGATGTTGTGTTGTTGTGTTTGCAATTGGTCTGCGATTCAGACCACGGTAGCAACGCTACCAATTTTTCACTTCCTGTACATTTACCCTGTCTGTCCATAGTGATTAATGTAGCACCGCCAATTTGCGGTGCTTTTTTTTCGCCTGCGATCTGTTAATGCTCGATCTCTTTCATCTCTTTCACGTCCGTGCGGTTGATCTGCTGCTTGTTCCCGTTAGCATCTTTGTACGAAATCATCCCGGTATCATTATCGGTAGTCGGTTTCCCTTCCGAAACGATAGAACGACCATCGTTGGTGTGCATCACGTAGTTGTTACCAGAACACGCGCTCAGGGCAAAAGTAAACGCACAGGCAGAAATGATTGCAGCTGTCTTATTCATGATTATTCTCCTTTAGCAATTAATGCTATTCAAACCTCGATTTATAACAGGCTAAAACATCCGCCTAACACTATTTAGCATAACCTGCTTTTTTGAGGTCGTAAGGATAAGCAGACAATTCTGATAGATATCAACCTCCTTGCCCTGCCGCTGAAATTGCGCGACGATCGCTATATTGAAATGAGGAATCCCATGAACGCTTTCAGTCCTGCGCAGTTCCGCGCACAGTTTCCGGCCCTGGCCGATGCCGGTATTTACCTGGATAGCGCCGCGACCGCCCTTAAGCCACAGGCGGTGATTGAGGCCACGCAGCAGTTCTACAGCCTGAGCGCCGGGAACGTGCATCGCAGCCAGTTTGCCGAAGCCCAGCGATTAACCGCGCGCTACGAAGCCGCACGCGATCAGGTCGCGCGCCTGATCAATGCCGAAAGCGGGAAAAACATCGTCTGGACGCGAGGCACCACCGAAGCCATCAATATGGTGGCCCAGTGCTACGCGCGCCCGCTGCTTCAGCCGGGCGATGAGATCGTCGTCAGCGAGGCGGAACATCACGCCAACATGGTGCCGTGGCTGATGGTGGCCGAGCAGACGGGCGCACGCGTGGTGAAGCTTCCACTGGGTGCAGACCTTCTGCCCGACGTGGCCCGTCTCCCCGAACTGATTACCCCCCGCAGCCGCATTCTGGCGCTCGGACAGATGTCGAACGTTACGGGTGGTTGCCCGGACCTCGCTCAGGCCATTCGCATTGCCCATGCCAGCGGGATGGTGGTGATGGTCGACGGCGCTCAGGGCGTGGTGCACTTCCCCGCTGATGTGCAGGCGCTTGATATCGACTTCTATGCCTTCTCAGGACATAAGCTCTACGGGCCAACCGGTATTGGGGCGTTGTACGGCAAGCCAGAACTGCTGGCAAAAATGACGCCGTGGCTGGGTGGCGGTAAAATGATCACCGAAGTGTCGTTCGATGGCTTCAAAACTCAGGATGTTCCCTATCGCCTGGAGGCCGGTACGCCGAACGTTGCGGGTGTGATTGGCTTAAGCGCGGCGCTGGAGTGGCTGGCAGAAACAGACATCGTTCAGGCTGAAAGCTGGAGCCGGGGGCTGGCGACGCTGGCAGAGGAAGAACTCAAAAAGCGCCCGGGTTTCCGCTCGTTCCGCGTTCAGGATTCAAGCCTGCTCGCCTTTGATTTTGCGGGCGTTCACCATAGCGACATGGTGACGCTACTGGCCGGGTACGGCATTGCCCTGCGTGCCGGACAGCACTGCGCCCAGCCGCTGCTGGCGGCGCTCGGCGTTAACGGTACGCTGCGCGCCTCGTTCGCGCCCTATAACACACAAAGCGATGTTGACGCGCTGGTCGCCGCCGTTGACCGCACGCTTGAAATACTGGTGGATTAATGACTAGCGCTGCTTTAGCCGGACATCCGTTTGGCACCGTCATCACAGAAGAGACCTTAAAACAGACCTTCGCCCCGCTCCAGCAGTGGGAAGATAAATATCGACAGCTGATCCTGCTGGGTAAACAGCTCCCTGCCCTTTCAGACGATCTTAAAGCGCAGGCGAAAGAGATCGCAGGCTGTGAAAACCGCGTCTGGCTGGGCGTGAGCGTCTCCGGCGAGAAGCTGCACTTCTTCGGCGACAGCGAAGGCCGCATCGTCCGGGGCCTGCTGGCCGTATTGCTGACCGCTGTGGAAGGGAAAAGCGCGGCGGAATTGCTGGCACATTCGCCGCTGGCGCTATTTGATGAGCTTGGGCTGCGCGCGCAGCTCAGCGCCTCGCGCGGTCAGGGGTTGATCGCGCTCAGCGACGCGGTACTGGATGCCGCACGCCAGGCTCAGGCCTGACGTTCCGCCTTCGCCATCATTTTCTTGAGGGCGTGAGACACCGCCACAAAGCCGAAGGAGGCGGTCACCATGGTGGCCGCTCCAAAACCTGAGGCGCAGTCCATTCGTTTTGGCCCTTCCGCCGTGCTTTTCATCGCGCAGACTGAACCATCCGCCTGCGGGTAGACCAGCGCTTCCGTCGAGAACACGCAGTCGACGCCGAGCTTGCCTTTGCTGTTCTTCACCACGTTAAAATCGCTCTTCAGGCGTTCACGCAGCTTGGCCGCCAGCGGATCCTGGATCGTTTTCGCCAGATCGGCCACCTGGATCTGCGTCGGATCGATTTGCCCGCCCGCACCGCCGGTGGTGACCAGCGGCACCTTGTAGCGACGGCAGTATGCGATCAACGCCGCTTTTGGCCGCACGCTGTCGATGGCGTCAATCACATAGCTGTAGCCTTTGCTCATGTACTCCGCGACGTTATCTGCCGTCACAAAGTCGTCGATCACCGTCACGCGGCACTCCGGGTTGATGAGACGAATACGCTCCGCCATCACCTCGGATTTTGCCAGGCCGACGCTATCACGCAGCGCATGGATTTGACGGTTAGTGTTGGTGACGCAAACGTCATCCATGTCAATCAGGGTAATTGCGCCAATACCGGTTCTCGCCAGCGCTTCTGCCGCCCACGACCCCACACCACCAATGCCCACGACGCAGACGTGCGCATCCGCAAACAGCTGCAGGGCTTTTTCACCATATAAACGTGCCGTTCCGCCAAAACGCTGGCGCCAGGCGTCGCTGATTACCACAGACATAAAACCTCAGATGTAAAAAGGGTGAGGTTTTCCTCACCCTGAACAGTAATCCGTATTGTGCTCAGAATACCACAATCAGCCGCTGAATACGTTTCCAGCACCCGGCGCCGCCTTCAGTACCCACACGCGTCCGTAGTGGTTATACCAGCCCGCGCGATGGCCTGCGTCAGGGCCAATACCCTGATAGATGTCGAAGTGCTGGCCTTTAATTGCCCCGCCGACGTCCAGCGCCACCATCAGACGCAGCTCATACTGACCGTTGAACTTGCCGTTATTGTCCAGCAGAGGGACTTCAGCCAGCAGCGTGGTGCCTGCAGGAATAATCGAACGATCCGATGCTACCGACGCGCGGCCAATCAGCGGAACCGCGCTGGCCCCTTTCACCGGCGCGAAGTTTTGCGGTTTGAAGAAGACGAACGACGGGTTCTGCTCCAGCAGCTCGCGCACCTCGGCTTCGCTGTGTTTCTCGCCCCACTCGCGGATCGCCTGCATCGACATATCTTCTTTCTTCACTTCGCCGCGGTCGATCAGCACCTTACCGATACTGCGATAGGCGTGGCCGTTTTTCCCGGAATAGCTGAAGAAGTTAAGCGGCGACCCGTCGCCAAAATCAATGTAGCCGCTGCCCTGAACGTCCATGATGAAGTTATCCATCAGGGAATTGCTGTAGGCCAGAACGTAGTTTTCGCTTAGCGCACCGGCGTAGATCTCAGCGCGAGACGGCAGACGACCGCGTTTTGGCGGCATACGGTAGATAGGATACTGGAACTCGCCCTGACGCGAGTGCCGTGCCTGGATAACCGGGGTGTAGTAGCCGGTAAACTGGACGTTGCCGTAGTTGTCGGCCCCTTCCATCTGCCAGGCGTCGATACCAAACTGGCGCATGTTGCGCGTATCGCCGCCTGCTTTCAGCCAGTCCTGGACCGCGTTATACACGCTACTCTGGGTACCATACAGACGCGGCGACGCGGTGCGGATCTGGTAGACCTGCTCGGAGAAATCACCGGCATTAATCGGTGCGCCGACGGCATCAGGCTGATTAACTAAAGAGAAAGGCTGGGATAACTTCCCGTCTTTATACTGTTGACCGCGATCGGTCGGTTTGGAAGAACAGGCCGCAAGAATCGCTACCATTGCGCCCGCCATCAGATACTTCGCCCAACGTCCTTTCATTATATCTCGTCTTTAAGTTGCCCATTTCCGCGTGATGAAGATAACAAACCGCCAGGGCTAATGAAATGCAATCGCATACCCTTTGGCAAATTTTGCGCAAAAAATAGTCCAAACAGAGCCATGTCGTTCAATTTGCATACAAAATCATGATTTATGTGAAAAAGGGGTTGCATCACAAACCTATCCGAGTATAGTGCGCATCCACGGACGCGGGGTGGAGCA
>NZ_JADCKW010000006.1:34085-156104 GCF_014982155.1 Enterobacter cloacae complex sp. P16RS2
AATCCGGCCCCCGCAACCAACACTTCTGAAAACAATAAACACCCTCAAGGGTGTTTTTTTGTATCTGTCGTTTGTGAATTTGCCGGGCGTTTACCCGGCTGAAAGCGTTATCCGCGTCGCGCCAGCGTCGCCCCGTCAGAGAAATACGCCCGTATCCCCGCCAGAATCGACTCCGCAACCTCCTGCTGGAATTTTGCCGTCTTGAGCTTACGCTCCTCTTCGACGTTACTGATAAACGCGGTTTCGACCAGGATGGACGGGATATCCGGCGCCTTGAGTACCGCAAACCCGGCCTGTTCAACGCTGTTTTTATGCAGCTTATTGATGTTGCCCAGCTTGCCCAGCACCGCTTTACCAAACTTCAGGCTGTCGTTAATGGTCAGCGACTGCACCATATCGAACATAGTGTGGTCGACGTAGCGGTCACCGCTTTTGCTCACGCCGCCAATCAGGTCAGAGGCGTTCTGGGTGTCAGCCAGATATCTTGCTGCGGTACTGGTCGCGCCTTTGGTTGAGAGCGCGAACACCGACGAGCCGCTTGGCTGACGGCTGGTAAACGCATCTGCATGGATCGAGACGAACAAATCGGCGCGCTGCTTCTGCGCTTTCGCCACCCGGACCTTCAGCGGAATAAAGATATCTTCATTGCGCGTCATATAGGCGCGCATATTACCTTCTTTATCAATCAACGCCTTCAGGCGGCGGGCAATTTGCAGCACCACGTCTTTTTCACGCGTGCGGTATTTCCCCACCGCGCCGGAGTCTTCACCGCCGTGTCCGGGATCGAGCATGATCACAATCGGACGATCGCGCCCTGCTTTCCCCGGCTGCGGACCGCTTTGCGCAGGTGGAACCTGACGCTGCAAGTCGCCCTTGTTGTAATCCTCCAGCAGGGCAAGAAGCGGATCCTGAATATCCGTTGCGTTGGCCGGGTAGAGATCCATCACCAGGCGCTCTTTAAACGTCGCGACGGGCGCCAGGGCGAACAGCTGCGGCTTAACGTTCTGTTTAAGCTCAAACACCATGCGCACGGTTTGCGGATCGAACTGCCCGACGCGCGCCGATTTAATAAACGGATCGTCGCCGCGGATCTGCGCCGCCATCCCTTTCAGCACGGAGTTGAGGTTAACGCCTTCGAGATCCACCACCACGCGTTCCGGGTTGCTGAGGGCAAATTGCTTATATTTCAGCACGCGATTGGATTCGACCGTCACGCGCGTATAGGTCGACGACGGCCAGACGCGCACCGCCACCACCTGACTGGTGGCGGCAAGACCGACCTGACTGACGCTAAGCAACCACATTGCCCCGGCCCCTTTTAACAAACGGCGGCGGCTTATTGCTGAATTGGATCCCGACATGCTTCTCCCGAGCAAGAACACTGACTGATATACAAAATGTCCAAATTGACCGAAAACTTTAACGAATGACGCATAAACTGTCATCTATAAAAGGGTAAACAATCATACGCTAACGCACGGATTACTTATTAATTTCTGTGGGGCGCGGAAAATTTGCGCTTGCACACGGGACCACAATCGAATAAAAATACAGAAATTACGAATAAACATTCATTAAGGGTTGTGCCATGGTGAAGGAACGTAGAACCGAACTGGTCCAGGGATTCCGCCATTCTGTTCCCTATATCAACGCCCATCGGGGAAAAACGTTTGTCATCATGCTTGGCGGCGAAGCCATTGAGCATGAAAATTTTTCCAGCATCGTCAATGACATTGGCCTGCTGCACAGCCTCGGGATCCGCCTGGTGGTGGTGTATGGCGCGCGTCCGCAGATCGACGCCAACCTGGCCGCTCACCACCACGAGCCGATTTACCACAAACACACCCGCGTCACCGATGCCAAAACCCTGGAGCTGGTGAAACAGGCGGCGGGTCTGCTGCAGCTGGATATTACCGCTCGCCTGTCCATGAGCCTGAACAATACGCCGCTGCAGGGGGCGCATATCAACGTCGTGAGCGGCAACTTTATCATTGCCCAGCCGCTCGGCGTGGACGATGGCGTGGATTACTGCCACAGCGGCCGTATCCGTCGTATTGATGAGGAAGCTATTCACCGCCAGCTGGACAGCGGTGCCATCGTGCTGATGGGCCCGGTCGCCGTTTCCGTGACCGGCGAAAGCTTTAACCTGACGTCCGAAGAGATCGCCACGCAGCTGGCGATCAAGCTGAAGGCGGAAAAAATGATTGGGTTCTGCTCCTCCCAGGGCGTCGTGGACGCTGAAGGAACAATCGTACCGGAACTCTTCCCGAATGAAGCCCAGGCCCGCGTGGAAGCGCTGGAAGCCGAAGGTGATTACCACTCCGGCACCGTCCGCTTCCTGCGTGGCGCCGTGAAGGCCTGCCGCAGCGGCGTGCGCCGCAGCCACCTGATCAGCTATCAGGAAGACGGGGCCCTGCTGCAGGAGCTATTCTCCCGCGACGGTATTGGTACACAGATTGTGATGGAGAGTGCGGAGCAGATCCGCCGCGCCACCATCAATGACATCGGCGGCATTCTGGAGCTGATCCGCCCGCTGGAACAGCAGGGTATTCTGGTGCGTCGCTCACGCGAACAGCTGGAGATGGAGATCGACAAATTCACCATTATTCAGCGCGATAACCTGACCATAGCCTGCGCCGCGCTCTATCCGTTCCCGGAAGAGAAGATCGGTGAAATGGCCTGCGTGGCGGTGCATCCTGATTACCGTAGCTCTTCACGCGGCGAAATGCTGCTTGAACGCGTGGCGGCACAGGCGCGCCAGATGGGGCTAAGCAAGCTGTTCGTCCTGACGACGCGCAGCATTCACTGGTTCCAGGAGCGCGGATTCACGCCGGTGGATATCGATTCTCTGCCGGAAACGAAGAAAGAGATGTACAACTATCAGCGTCGTTCAAAGGTGCTGATGGCTGACCTGGGATAATACAACGCTTGCCGGGTAGCGCTGCGCGTACCCGGCCTGGATGTCTGGCGTTGTTCAGAGTGACTCAAATATCGCGCCCAGCCCGCTTCGGCGTTCCGTTCGGGTGGCGATCGCCTGCACCAGCACCCGTTCATCGGTATAGAGCGACAGGCGCTGACGCGCGCGCGTAATGGCGGTATAGATCAGCTCGCGGGTAACGACGGGTGAAAGCTGCGTGGGCAGGATCAGCGCCGCATGGTTAAACTCGGAGCCCTGGGATTTATGCACCGTCATTGCCCATGCGGTTTCATGCTCGGGCAAACGGCTCGGCTGGAAGGACTTAACGGTCCCGTCCGGCATCTGGAACCAGACGCGCAGGCCCTGACCGCAGTCGAGCGCAATCCCGATGTCCCCGTTAAAGAGCCCCAGCGCGCTGTCGTTGCGGGAGATCATCACCGGCCGCCCTTCATACCAGCGCGAGTGCGGGGTACGGTTAATTTTGCGTTTTTGCGCCAGCAGCTGTTCCAGCCTGTCGTTCAGACCCCGAACGCCAAAAGGGCCTTCCCTCAGCGCACAGAGCAGCTGGTATTCGCCAAACGCGGCAATGACCTGCTCCGGCGTACTTTGCTGTTGTACGCCCGTCAGAAAGTGCTGGTACCCCTGCAGGGCGTCGTCAAGCATCGCCTGATACTCTTCCCCGCTTTGCAGCGATTTTTTCTCAATATCCGTATAGGTTCCGTCAAATACCGCAGTGGTGGTGCGGCGGTCGCCCCGGTTCACCGCCGCCGCAAGCTGGCCGATGCCGGAGTCGCTGCCGAAACGGTAGCTTTTTTGCAGCAGACACAGGCTGTCGCGCAGCGCCCCCGCAAGCGAATGGTTTTCAGACGTGAGCGAACATCCGGTGAGACGGGCTAACTCCTGCGCGCGTTCCGCGGTATATCCCAGGCTGGCATAGGTGCAGATGTCCCCCAATACGGCTCCCGCCTCTACGGAGGCAAGCTGGTCGCGATCGCCGAGGAAAATGACACGCGCGTGCGGCGGTAGCGCATCGATCAAACGCGACATCATCGTCAGGTCAATCATCGACGCTTCATCCACGACCAGCACGTCAAGGTGCAGTGGGTTACCGGCATGATAGCGTAGACGCTGGCTACCCGGCTGTGCGCCAAGCAAGCGGTGCAGCGTGCTGGCTTCATTGGGGAAAAGCGCAAGCTGATTCCCGGTTAGCGGCAGTTTTTGCAGCGCGCCGCCTAACGATTCCGTCAGACGTGCCGCCGCTTTACCGGTGGGGGCCGCCAGGCGAATACGGCACTTTTGCTCACCCGATAGCTGAATCAGCGCGGCAAGCAGTTTTGCCACAGTGGTCGTTTTCCCGGTGCCCGGGCCGCCAGAAATCACCGAGATCCGTCGCGTTAAGGCCACGGCTGCCGCAACTTTCTGCCAGTCTGTCGCGTCGTCAGAGGTAAACAGCGCATCCAGCGTTTGCCGGAGCTGCGCTTCATCGCAGGGAAGCGGGGCGTTGGTCTCGCTGAAGAAGCGCGCTACCGTCAATTCGTTACGCCACAGCCGGTTAAGATACAAACGCTCGCCGACAAGGATCATTGGCGTCCCGGTATCGGCTCCGCTCACGGCAGGCGAACCGAGTAATATCTCCTGCCAGTCCACTGCGTCCCCCAGCAGCGCGAAACACGCCTGTAAAGCCGGAGGCATTTTCTCATCCACCGCCAGACGCGACAGCGGCAGACATACGTGCCCTTCCCCCGCGTCTTTACTCAGAATGGCGGCGGCCAGCATGACGGCCGGCTCCTCGCCTGCCACCATCATGGCGAACTGCACATCCAGGTGGCGCAGTAATCGTTGTTCAACCGCGTCCAGCAGTAGCGCCTGCATCGTCATGCCACCTCCTCCGTGCCTGCAGCAAACAGGTTATCCATTTTTTCAATCAGTTCCGCAGCCGGACGCGTGCTAAAGACGCCGGAACGCGGGTCGTTAGCATCCACTCCGCGCAGGAACAGGTAAATGACGCCACCAAAATGATCTTCGTAGCGGTAATCGGCCATGCGATGGCGCAGGTAACGGTGCAGCGCAAGGGTGTAAAGCTGGTACTGCAGATCGTAGCGATGCATTTGCATTGCCGAGGCCATCGCGTCCTGGGTGTAGGCTTCGCTGCTTTCACCCAGCCAGTTTGATTTGTAATCCAGCAGGTAGTAGCGCCCTTCGTGGCGGAAAACCAGGTCGATAAAGCCTTTGAGCATCCCCTGCACCTGGCGGAAGTTCAGCTGCGGGCACCCGGCGGATAACGGATCGTACTCGCGGATCAGCGCATCAAGCGCCTCGGCCCTGAGCGGGCTGGCGATGGGGAGATAAAACTCCATCTCCACCTGCTTGTCTTTGCCGGTCAACTGGTTCAGCGAGATCCCCTGCGTCGTGAGCGGCGCGTGCAGTACCGCGCGGATCCAGTCGGTAAGAACCGGCTGCCACTGCGCGTCGTAGCCGCCACTCTGTAACATCTTCAGTACCCACTCTTCGGAAACTGGCTGGGTAAAATCCAGCTCTTCAAACAGGCTGTGCAAAAACGTGCCCGGCGAGGCGCCGCGCGGGAACTGGTGCGGCGTGAGCACCGGCTCAGCGGGTACGCTACCGGCTCCTGCGGCATCCACGTCCAGTTTTGGCATCAGATCCTGCGCAATACTCTGCCCGTGCTGCTGTAAACCGGAGTAGCTGGTGACGCGCCAGTCGTCGGCAATGGTACGCACAACCTGGCGGGCATGGAGCTCTGACTCACTCAGCTCCGGCATCTGCCAGCGGCTGTTGTCGGGCTGCGACGGAATATGCAGGGCAACATGCTCTGTGCAAAGAGATTCGATGCACTGGCGCAGGCCCGCCGCGTCTTTGGGTTCACCATGCTGAATAAGCCGCCCCAGCGCGCTCAGATGAAAATCGCTCTCCCCGGTCTTTTCGCCACGGCGACGGAACAGAGGCGCAATGCCCAGGCTGCAGTGCCAGACCGAACGGGTCAGCGCCACGTAAAGCAGGCGCAGGTCTTCTGCCAGACGCTCGGCTTCGGCCAGCTCAACGCTGGACTCCGCGTTTCTGAGATCGAGCACCGCCTCAAAAGACTCGCGATCGTGGTAAAAGGCCTGATCCTGCACGCGATAATTGGCGATAAACGGCAGCCAGACCAGCGGATATTCCAGGCCTTTCGACTTGTGAATGGTGACGATCTGCACCAGATGTTTATCACTCTCAAGGCGCATCTGCTGGCTGGACGAATTACTGTTCGGATCGGCAATCTGCTGCGCCAGCCAGCGCACCAGGGCGTGTTCGCTCTCCAGCTGCGTTCCGGCTTCCTGCAGCAGTTCGCTGATATGTAAAATATCGGTCAAACGGCGCTCGCCGCCTGCTGTCGCCAGCATATTCTCGGCAATGTGGCGCTGTGCCATGAGCTCGCGCACCATCGCCATGACTCCACGCTTCTGCCACTTTTCGCGGTAGCGAACAAACTCTTCTACCACGGCATCCCACGCGGCTTCGTCATTGTTGAGCGCATCGATATCCCGCGCGTTCAGCCCGAGCATCGCGCTCGCCAGTGCGCTACGCAGCGTGCTTTCCCGCTCCGGAGCCAGCACGGCCTGCAGCAGCCATAGCATCTCCTGCGCTTCCAGCGTTTCAAAGACGCTGTCGCGGTTTGAGAGGTAGACGGAGGGGATATTTAGTAACGTCAGGGCGTCGCGGATGAGCGCGGCTTCCTGACGGCTGCGAACCAGCACCGTGATATCGGATGCCTTTACCGGGTTTGGTTTATCCCCCTTCCACAGCAGCGCTTTACCGTGCGCGCCCGCACTGAGCCAGTCGCGGATTTGTGCGGCACAGTGCTGGGCCATGGCATTTTGATAGTCGGCAACGCCGCAGCCTTCCCCATCCAGTAGCCAGAAGTTCATGGCAGGCTGCGCCTCGCCGTTGAACTCGAAGCGCAACGAGGCATTTTTCTCGGCAAACTTTACCGGCTGAAACGGGATCTCCCGGAACATAAACGCCGTATCCATGCGGCTGAAGAGCGCGTTGACGCTTTCCACCATGCCGGGAGAGGAGCGCCAGTTAGTATCGAGAGTGTAGTGCGCGTCAACTTCGCTACGGGCTTTCATGTAGGTGAAAATATCCGCACCGCGGAAGGCGTAGATGGCCTGTTTCGGATCGCCGATTAACAACAGCGCGGTACCGGGCTGCTGGCGCCAGATACGGCGGAAAATGCGGTATTGTTGAGGGTCGGTATCCTGAAATTCGTCAATCATCGCCACCGGGAAGCGGGTCCGGATCGCGGCGGCAAGCGCTTCGCCATTTTCACTGCACAGCGCCGCATCGAGGCGGCTCAGCATGTCGTCAAACCCCAGCTCACCCCGGCGGCGTTTCTCACGCGCGACGGCGTCGCGAATTTCCGTCATGGCGCGGGTAATCATCAGATCGTTGAGCGTTAAAGGCTCAGTCAGCAGGGTTTCAATCGCCACAAACAGGGGATGCTCAGGCACAATGCCGTCGGATTTGGTCCGCTCAACCAGGAAACGCCGGGAGAATTTCTCCAGCGCGTCCGGGAGCTGGTAGCCTCGCGTCTCTTCCTGCGCCCAGGCGCTGATCTTGTCGATCCATTTCCCCTGGTTGCCACGGTTAAACTTGCGTCGGTCAATCCCGGAATTTTCGATGATTGCGTCAATCTCGCCAACGGACTCAATCCATTTTTGCTTGATGTCGGTAATTTGCGCGATGATTTTTTCATGCCGTGAGGCCAGGGTTTCATCCGCTGGCGGCGGGGATTTGATGACCGGCGCTTCACCCTGCAGATAACGATCGATCGCGCGCAGCAGCGCCTCAGGGCCTTTCCATAGTGCGTGTACCGCTTCGGCGATATCGCGCTGTAACGGGTAGCAGTGGCGACGCCAGAAATCCGCACAGGCCTGATAGCGAAGCACGGATTCATCTTCAATGAGCTGCTGTTCAAACAGCATTCCGGATTCAAATGCATTCAGGCTCAGCATACGCTGGCAAAAACCGTGAATGGTGAAGACGGACGCTTCATCCATCTGCCGTTCAGCGAGGAGCAGCCACTGGGCTGCCTGTTGCTTATCGGCAATCTCTTCCAGAAGGCTGGCGTAGAGAGGGTTATCCGTGCTCTGACGCAGACAGGCGATGCGCAGCTCGTGGATATTGCTGCGAATACGGCCCCGCAGCTCAGCGGTGGCAGCCTCGGTGAAGGTGACTACCAGCAGTTCTTCCACGCTCAAAGGGCGTGGAAAAGCGGCGTTGCCGCCAAGCCCCAGCAGCAGACGCAGGTACAGGGCGGCAATGGTGAAGGTTTTTCCCGTTCCCGCTGAGGCTTCAATCAATCGTTCACCCTGCAGAGGTAAACGTAAGGGATCAAGGGACTCAGCGGTATCGGTCATTCTTTCTTACTCCAGGGCATAGATTGCTGCAGCGCGCTGACGCTCTTCCAGACTTTCCAGCCTTTCGGGTTCACGTACTCCGTTTTCCCGTTCTGGCTACCGGAAACCTGGGACAGAATGGTGATTCCCTGCGGCTTAATGACCGCCTGATGGAAGAAGTCGGCAACCTTCTGCGGCGTCAGCTGTTTTATCTCGGCCACTACTTTATCACGCGAATCAAATTTCAGATTACCGCGATCGAAATCTTTGCTCAGCTGCGAGGCTTCTTCACCCAGCGTCTGCGGCGGCTGCATCACCTGTGCGATGACGGCCTGCTGGATCTGCGCAAACTCTTCCGGCTTCATGGCGCGGAGTTTCGCTTCCACCTGCGGGAAGAAGGCCTGGTAACGCTTCCAGAGATACGCCGGTTGTTTATCGCTGCTTTGCAGCAGGAAACCCAGCCCCCACTGTCGGCCTACGTTCATGGAGAAGGCAAACACCGCGTAGCCAAGCTGCTCCTCAGTGCGTAACTGGTTGTAGAACCACGGCTGAATAATTTGCCCCAGCACGGCACTCTGCGCCGAGCTGGCGAATTCATCATAGCCCGTTGGCACAAATACCGCGGCCAGCGCGGAATCCGTGCTGTTACCCGCCTTTTCAAAAATCACATTCTGTTTTTTCTCAACCAGCACGTCCTGGTTGCGGCACCACTCGTCGCCTTTCGAACCGAGCTGAGTGCGTACATTCTCTGCCAGGGTTTTGGCCTGATCCTCACTCATGTTGCCGACGATCAGGAATTCCGGACGCGTGTTGGTTTTCAGCGCGTCACGGTAAGCCAGCACGTCTTTTAAGGTGATCGAAGGCAACAGCGCGCGGCGGTCCTCTCGCTGGAAATAAGGAACTTGCGACAGCATTTGCGCCGGCATAAGCGCCAGATCGTAAGCTTTGCCCTTCTCCGCAGAATCCATCATCTGCGCATACCACGATTTGGCCTGCTCAAGCTGCTCTTCCGTCGGCGTATAGCTGAAATAGCCCTCCAGCAGTGCCTGAAACAGCTGAGGCAAACGCTGGGTATAGCCGTTTGCGTTGAGCATCAAACCGTTGTTGGCGTTGGTGGAGAAGCTGATCCCGCCCACGGCCGCCTGGTTGCTAAGCTGATCGAGCGCAATCCCGGCGAGATAGTCATTGAGCGCGAACATCACCTGATTTTTGGCGCTGTTCATCGCTTTCGGGTTACGCAGCACCACGCTGACATCGGCCTTTGGCTCGCTTGCGAAGTAGCGGCTGGGCGTATACACCACGCGCAGCGTCGGCTCATCAACAATGAGCGCCGGGTGTGGATAATCTTTTGTCGTTTTGGTCAGCGAGAAGTCATCCGGAATATAGGGGTTCAGCTCCGGCAGCTTCAACGCAATCTCTCCGGCCTTCTTCTGCCAGTCGGCGAAGGTCTGCGCGCTGATTTTATCCACCTGATAGGGGGCATCGACAAAATACGCCGTCTTGTTATGCGGTTCGTTCGGGCTGATGTACCAGATGCGGGCATTCTCCGGCGTCATCATCGCAAGGCGGGCTTTTACCGCCTCGGCGTCATACCGGTCGGCAATATTCACCGCGTCGAGGGTGTGCTCCACCGGCACGCGGATCATGGTATCCGCCAGCCACTCAACGTAATCCATGTCGCGGGTAATGGACGGGTAACGGAAATCGAGATCCAGCACGTGCGCGAGCTCATCAAAGTAGCGCTTATCGACGCCTTTCTCACGCAGTAAAGAGAGGTAGCTGAAGATCGCAGCCACCACTTCGTCACGGTTTGCCAGGCCCTTGTCGGTCAGGGTGGCGGAGATCGCCAGCACGCCGCTATTACCGTTCACAACCGGATCGGAGTCGGCGCGAATACCTTCCACCAGCCCCTGTTTTTGCAGCCAGTCAGAAAGCGTACCCGGACTACGGTTACCTATCAGGTAGGTCACCAGCTCATCGGTTTTACTGCGAAACTGTGCGGTGTTGTTATCGATGCGGAATTCGACGCGCAGCACTTTGCGCGGCAGCGCAGGCACGTAGTGGATCACAATGCCCTTTTGCGCGTCCGTGACCACCGGTACGTCTATCTGCGGCAGGTCGATATTTTTATTCGGCACCCGACCAAACGTTTTAGCCGCCATGCCTGCCAGTTCCGGCAACGGTTTATTGCTGTAGATGACCGCTTTCATCAGGTTGGCGGAGTAGTATTTATCGCGAAACGCGTGCAGGGCATCAAGCACCGGGCTGTTCGGTTTGTCGCTCAACGTCTCCAGGTTACCGCCGGAGAAGCGCGAACCCGGGTGCGCAGGGTTGATGGTTTCGGCGCTGACCTGGGCCATGCGCATACCGTCTCGCGTGCGGGCAAGGGTCAACTCAGCATTGACGGCATTGCGTTCACGGTCGGCATATTTTTTATCCAGCAGGGGGGCGGCGATGGAATCAGCAAGGCGATCGACCGCGCCTTCCAGCGCATCATTTTCGACTTCGAGATAAAAGGCCGTGCGGTACGGTGCCGTACTGGCATTGTGGCTGCCGCCATGCATTTTCAAAAATTCGGACAGGCTATCTGGCTGCGGGTATTTTTTTGACCCCATCAGCGTCATATGTTCCAGATAGTGTGCAAGCCCAGGATGCGCGTCAGGATCTTCCAGCGATCCAACCGGCACCACTAATGCCGAGAGGGACTTCACCGCCTGCGGATCGGAAACCAACAGCACAGTCATGCCGTTATCAAGACGAATAGCCTGATATTGACGAGTATCTTTTTCGCTTTTACGAATAGTTTCCTGAACGGGTTGCCAACCGGAGTCTGCCTGAGTGACAGGTACCCAGAGGGCGAAAAACAAAACAAACGCTTTAAACAAGGTGCTACCTCTTTATCACGGCTACATCATTAACACATTGCGTGCTGGACACGCCAACATCTCTTTATTGGGTACATCAGTCCGTGATAAGAAGTGCATCATAAATGAACACCCCATACTGCGCAATTTTTATACAGCGCTCAGGACTGATTAAATTTAAACAACGGCAGCAGGTAGCGCTGCGCCTCTTCCGTGATGGCTTCAAAGTACTCTGGCTCAAGCGTTCGCCATAAGCGCTGATACCAGACATCTTCACCTTCGCCCCGCACCATCATGTTACCTTCGTAGGCCTGCATAAATTTACTGCGCGCTTTCTGCAGTGACGCCTCATCCGTTAACATCGCATCATTCTGTGCGTCATAACAGGCTTTTATCCAGGCCCCGCCACTTTCCGGCAGTACCAGGAGCGGTTTGTTCATTCCCTGACGGTAGCCCTCAATGTACAAAGACAGATACCGTAACGCCTGCTCAGACTCCATCGGCGGGAAGCGCCATTCGCCCTCTTTGCGCACGAAAATCCGACTTTCACCTTTATGACCATCCGCACTGTAGACAAGATGTTCCAGCCAGAGTTGCAAACCCTGTGAAACGCTAAGCATAGAGGGCCGCCAGCGCAGCAGCCCGTCCGGCTGAACCTGGGTTAACCAGCCCGTGAGTTGTACACCATTGCAGTTGAGATCGATTTCAATGCTTTTCCCTGGCTGTCGGCACGCTCTTACGCGCTCTGCCAGGGCGGTCATCTCCTGACACTGCGCCTCCCACACAATTTCCCCGAACGCCCCATAGGGCAGCTGCCCTGCAGCACGGTAGCGGCGATAAAGTTTGTCAGCATCTTCCTCTTCAACCAGCGCATTCAACAGCTGCAGGTTTAACTGGTAGCGCTCCAGCCCTTCCAGCGTAAAGGGCTCTGCATCAGGAATTTCACTCTCTTCAGAACGGAAGGTGACCTGCAATCGCTGCTGGAAGAAGGCGCGCACCGGATGCGCCCAAAACCGCTGAAGCTGCTCGAAGGTCAGGGTGTCGACAGGGCGCGGATCAAGTTCCTGAATGAAATCGGTATGCGCATTCCCCTCCTTTTTCGCCGCCGGTAGCCACTCCTGCGCATAGCTCTGGCGCTCGCTGGCAATATAGTTCACCGGATCAAACGGCATGCGGCTGTGGAAACAGGTGATATGAGATTTCACCCTCTTCTCGCTTTCATCGCAGTTGCGCTCTTCATCCCCTGGCAGATAGTGACTCTGGCCGATATAGTCCACCAGCTCCTGCACCAGAACGGAGGGAAAACGCTCGCTGTTGTCCTGAATGGAACGGCCGATATAGCTGATATAGAGCTTACTCTGGGCGGAAATGAGCGCCTCAAGGAAGAGGTAGCGGTCATCATCGCGGCGGCTACGGTCGCCCCGCTTTGGATCTGCGCTCATCAAATCGAACCCCAGCGGCGCCAACGCGCGCGGATAAACGCCGTCGTTCATGCCAAGCAGACAGACCACTTTAAACGGGATAGAACGCATTGGCATCAGGGTGCAGATATTGATGGGGCCTGCCAGGAAACGCTGGCTGATTCGCTCCTGATCGAGCCGCTGCGTCAGCTCATCCCTCAACAGCGACAGCGGGATGGCCTCCTGATAGTGGGAGTTCACGCCTTCGTCGATGATCGCCTGCCACTGCGTTTCAATCAGTGCCATTGCCGCTTCGGTGTCACTGTCTGGCAGGAAGAAATCATTAAGCAATGCCCTGCAAACCGGAAGCCACGCTTCAAGCGGACGCGGCTGCATCAGCTCGTGTCGCCAGCGGTTAAGCTGCATCAGGAGTGACGCTAAATGCCCCACCAGTTCAGCAATTAACCCGCTGGACTCATCGTAAGACAGCACCTCATTCCACTCACCCTGGCTGCTCTCCATGGCGTAGCCCAGCAGCATACGCGTCAGGCCAAAACGCCACGTGTGCTGCCCGGTTGGAGGAAGTTCGAACTCCTGAACGTTATCGTCATCGATCCCCCAGCGCACGCCAGATTCGTTCACCCACTGGCGAAGGTAGCGCAGCCCCTCTTCAGTGATGTTAAAGCGTGCAGCCAGCACGGGAACATCCAGTAACGCCAGGACATCTTCGGAGATGAAGCGGCTATCCGGCAGTGAAAGCAGAGTGATAAAGGCCTGCAGTGCCGGATGCGACTGGCGGGCACGACGGTCAGAGATAGCGTAAGGCAGATATCGCTCGCCCGTCGCACTGCCAAAAACGGCCTGAATAAAGGGACTATAGCTGTCGATATCCGCCACCATCACCACAATATCGCGTGGCGTCAGTTCGGGATCGTCCTGCAGCATCGCCAGCAGCTGGTCGTGAAGCACTTCGACCTCACGCTGAGGGCTATGGCAAACATGGATCGTGATGCTGCGATCGTCAGCATCCAGCTTGCGCTTGCTGTCGCTACGTTCGAATTCGTTCGCCGTCACGCCCATCACGGCACGGTTTTCCAGATCGAGGATATCCAGCTGAATATGATGCAACAGGCTATCAGGGGCAATATCGACAAAGGCATCCACGTCGCCTTCGCCTGATGAAGTGATGTCTGAAAGCATGTGAATGTAGTCACGCCCCAGCTTCCCCCACGAGGCAAGCAGTGGATTGGGCAGGTTCTGGATACCGTCTTCATCAAAAAGCTGACCGGCAGTCGAGCCGTCTTTAAACAGCGGGACGGAACGTTCTTCAAAAAGGCGCTTTCGTTGGCGAGTTACCAGCCGCGCAAGCCAACGTTCGTCGAGGATATCCCCCCAATACTGTCGGCAAGGGTTGGTGAACAAAATATGGATATCAATATGTTTACCCAGCGCGTTCAAAGCCTTCAGATAAACAGGCGGTAAGGCGGATATCCCGCAGATAAAAACGCGTGACGGCAGTCGGGCCGGGCGCTCCAACGCATTCTCGAGTATGGAGATAAACCGCTCGTACAGGTTGGCACGATGCCACTTAGGCTGCCCAAGTTTCTCCGTATGTTCTACCAGTGCTTTCCACAGAGGTGCCTGCCATATTTGCGCCTCCGGTAGCCCTTCAACCAACTCGCCCGCTTCCCAACGAATTAACCAGTCAGAACGGTAAACAAGGTATTGGTCGTAGAGATCGGCGGTACGCGACGCCAGCTGGAACAGCTTGCGCTTATCGGTATCGTCATTGAGGTAGTGGCGCAGCATGGCGAATTCATCGTGCTGCAGCATTTCCGGCAGCAGCGCCATGAGCTTCCAGCTCATGCCTTGTTTGTTGAAGGCGCTCTGCTCCGGGATGTCCGGCAACACGCGCACAAACATCTCCCAGATAAAACTCGCGGGCAGCGGGAAATCAATATTTGCGGCTATGCCAAATTTACGGGAAAGCGACATTTGCAGCCACTGTGCCATACCGGTGCTCTGCACCAGCACCATTTCAGGCTCAAAAGGATCGTCAAGCCGCTCGCGCTCAACGATAAATTCCATCAGCGCTTCCAGCACATCCAGACGATTTGAGTGGTAGACCCTTAACATAGACGCTCCCGACTACTGGCTAACCGGGCAATGCAGACGCGTTATCTCACCGCGCCGCCCCAGAGGAGAAATAAGTGTGACCGTGATGCTGACACATCCTGCGTGCGTTGTCTGCCCCCGACTGGCCTGCCAGCCTGCCGGGAGAACATTTGTTGAAAGCTGAGACTGATTCCAGGCATGTTGCCAGAGCTGGCGATACTGATTAAACAGGGTAAACCGCGCCGCCAGCGCCCGGTGATAACCCGACAGAGCCGTCACGACGATCACCAGCAGCATCATCGCCAGCAGTACCTCAACCATGCTAAACCCTTTTTCTCTGTTCACGGCAGCTGGCATAACGCGCTCTCCTTAAGGGGACAAAAATCACTCCAGCCGTGAGGCGAAAAGCGAACGTTCCCGTCGACAATCTCTCCTGAGCGCCAAAGCAGCAGGCCTCTGTCTCCGGCAATCAGCAGTACACGCGCCCCACTCAGCTGGCGCAAACACGCTCGCCACGCCGGTGTCTTCTTGCACTGAACCTGTGGCTCCGACGACCAGCTCTGAACTCGTCCCCACTCAAGCGCGGACTGCACCGTCGCCTGCTGCTGAATCGAACTTTTCTCCCCGCCAACGAGCGCGCTAAACGTTGTGAGCTGCTGACTGAGACCGGTGAGGATCAGGGTACCCAGCACCAGTAAAAGCAGAACCAGCGCCAGCGAAGACATTCCGCGTTGACGATTCACAGGTTGTACCCCGTGACCGTATACAACGCCTGCCAGGGTTCCCCCTGCTCGCCTTTACGAATCGCCGCCAGTTCGATATTCACCTCTGGCGCAAAACCGGCATGTTCCACTGTCCTCACCACAAAATGCGCGATCGCTAGCCTGTCCGGGTCCGTGAGCTTTTCCCATCCTTTTCCTTCACATGAGGTCGCTCCACGCTGGGTTTCAAGCGCACCAGACTCCAGTCGAAAACCGGTGCTGTCATTTTCTGATGCGCTGTTATCCCAGCTGCCGTTACTGTTGGCATCCCACCGCACAATGACGCAACTTCCTTGCCTGGCTGTCACCAGCGCCTGTCCCTGACAGTTTCCCGCGCAGTACCCCGCACGCTGAAGCTGTTTGCCCAGAGCAAACAGGTGGTGCCAGACCTCTTCCTCCAGTTGTCTCTGACCAGATTGCGCTAAGATCGCACGCTGCAAGCCGGGTAAAAAACGCGATGCGCTTATCAGCAAAAGGCTGCTAATCGCCGTGGCAATCAGAAATTCAGTCAGTGAGAAACCTCGCTGCTTCATCGACATGAACCTCCCGCAGAGACCTTACACATCCTGATGCGTCCTCCATTTGAGACAATAATCAGCCATTCTCCCGCGCGGCTTTGAACGCGTATCCGCCCAGCCCATGCAGTATCCTTTAATCCATAGAACGCGAGCGACGGCGTTACCTCGCCGATCGCGACCTCTGGCCAGAGTGGTATCACCACAAAGGGACTGCCCTTCTCACAGCCTTGCGCTGCAGAGCTCACCAGACAATCCATGCCTCCCACCCGCAGACGGGTAATTTGATGGTCGCGGTTGTAGCGGTTGGCATGATTGCGCAGAAACAGCAGGTAATCTCGCACCTGACTGGCGGTTTGCCACAGCCGCTGCTGCCGCTGCCAGTTGTCCCAGCCGTACAGCCCTGAGGCGCTGAGGATAACGACAAGCGAAATCGCGACCAGCGTTTCGATAAGCGTAAAACCGTTCTCTTTTTTCATACCGGGAGTGTGGCGAAGCGCCGTGAACATGACGAGCGACAGTTCTTCGTTTTACGAGGCGTTATCCGAGGAATTGAGAGTGTTGCAGCGCGTTGCACGCTTTCTGGATAGCGCTTCGGGAAACAGGATAAAGGCGAAAAAAAACCGGCGCTAAACAGCACCGGTTGTGTCACGCTTTATCGCATCAGATAGCGACAGGCGCTTTGATGCCCGGATGCGGGTCATAGCCCTCAATCTCGAAATCATCAAAGCGGTAGTCGAAGATTGAAGCCGGTTTGCGCTTGATAATCAGCTTCGGCAGAGCACGCGGTTCGCGGGTCAGCTGGAGATGCGTCTGTTCCATATGGTTGCTGTAAAGATGGGTGTCCCCACCGGTCCAGACAAAATCACCCACTTCCAGATCGCACTGCTGCGCCATCATGTGGACCAACAGCGCATAGCTGGCGATGTTAAACGGCAGGCCGAGGAACACGTCACAGGAGCGCTGGTAGAGCTGACAAGAAAGCTTTCCATCCGCCACATAGAACTGGAAGAACGCATGGCACGGTGCCAGCGCCATTTTATCCAGCTCGCCGACGTTCCAGGCGGAAACGATGATTCGGCGCGAATCCGGATCGTTTTTCAGCTGGTTCATCACGGTGGTGATCTGGTCAATATGGCGACCATCAGGCGTTGGCCAGGCGCGCCACTGCTTGCCGTAAACCGGGCCCAGGTTGCCATTTTCATCTGCCCATTCGTCCCAGATTGAGACGTTATTTTCGTGCAGATACGCAACGTTGGTATCGCCTTGCAGGAACCAGAGCAGTTCATGAATGATCGAGCGCAGGTGGCAGCGCTTTGTCGTCACCAGTGGGAAGCCTTCTTGCAGATTGAAGCGCATCTGGTGGCCAAAAATGGAGAGCGTACCGGTGCCGGTGCGGTCGTTTTTCGGCGTGCCCTCGTCGAGCACTTTTTTCATCAATTCAAGATACTGTTTCATGGTTCCTCAGGAAATTTGTTGCTGTGGACGACGACGATACGCCCAAATCATCATAATGGCACCCGCGACAATCATCGGAATGGAGAGGATCTGCCCCATGCTGATGTACTGTACCCATTCGCCGGTAAACTGTGCGTCTGGCTGACGGAAGAACTCGACGATAATACGGAATGCGCCGTAGCCAATCAGGAACAGGCCGGAGACAGCGCCCATCGGACGCGGTTTGCGGATAAACAGGTTGAGGATGATAAACAGCACCACACCTTCCAGCGCCAGCTCGTACAGCTGAGACATATGGCGCGGCAGAACGCCGTAGGTATCGAAAATGGACTGCCACTCCGGGTGTGATGGCAGCAATGCGATATCTTCTGCGCGGGAGCCCGGGAAGAGCATCGTGTACGGCACGCTCGGGTCGACGCGGCCCCACAGCTCACCGTTGATAAAGTTCCCCAGACGGCCAGCGCCGAGACCAAACGGGATCAGCGGTGCGATAAAATCTGAAACCTGGAAGAAGTTGCGTTTGGTGCGTTTGGCAAAAATCACCATCACCAGGATCACCCCAATCAGGCCGCCGTGGAAGGACATGCCGCCGTCCCACACGCGGAACAGATAGAGCGGATCGTTCAGGAATACCGGGAAGTTATAGAACAGCACGTACCCAATGCGGCCACCGAGGAACACGCCGAGGAAACCCGCATAGAGCAGGTTTTCAACTTCGTTTTTCGTCCAGCCGCTGCCCGGACGACTGGCGCGACGGCCAGCGAGCCACATGGCAAAAATGAAGCCCACAAGGTACATCAGACCGTACCAGTGAAGCGAAACAGGTCCTACTGAGAAAATGACCGGATCAAATTCCGGAAAATGCAGATAACCACTGTTCATCTGTCACCACAAGATGTTGTTATTCCGCTGAAAGTGGACAGCGGTAGAAATGCGATTCTGCCGTAAGCAGAGGCTCCAAAGTTGCGAATCATAGCACAAGGCGGGCGCGGAGGATGCGCCAGAGATGTAAAAGATGTGTATAGGGTTTTATGCGCGCTGGAGCCCTCTCCCGGAGGGAGAGGCAGAAAGATGATTAGCGGCCGCCGCGGATCAGGCCGCCCATACCGCGTCGTTCCATAAACGCCGCGACCTGATGACGAACCTCTGCTGCCAGCTGCGCGTCAAGGCTGCGTTCAGCCAGCTCGCGGGCATCGTTGATGTCGATATGCCGCAGCAGGTACTTCACGCGGGCGACAGCGCGACCGTTCATCGACAGATGGCGATATCCCAGACCAATCAGGATCGCAACGCACATTGAATCCCCGGCCATTTCACCGCACAGGCGTAAATCAATGCCGTACTGTTCCGCTTCACGGGCAATCATCGCTAACGCGCGAATGATCGCCGGATGCAGGCTGTCGTAGATACTGGCGACACGGGTATTGTTACGGTCGACGGCCAGAATATATTGCGTCAGGTCGTTCGTGCCGACAGAGATAAAATCAACACGGTTTGCCAGCTGCGGCAGCATAAAGACCATAGACGGCACTTCAAGCATCACCCCGATCCGCGGTTTCGGGATCGCATAGCCGATCATCTCTTCCACTTCACGGCCTGCACGTTCGATCAGTCGCCGGGACTCGTCGATCTCATCAATGCTGGTGACCATCGGGAGTAAGATGCTGAGATTGCCCGTCGCCGCGTTGGCGCGCAGCATTGCACGCACCTGGATCAGGAAGATCTCCGGCTGATCGAGCGTAATGCGGATCCCACGCCAGCCCAGGCACGGGTTTTCTTCGCTGATCGGCATATAGGGCAGCTGTTTATCCGCGCCGACATCGAGGGTTCGCAGGGTGACAGGTTTGTCGTTAAACATCTGCAGCATCCCCTGATACTGCGCCACCTGTTCCTCTTCTGAGGGGAAACCGCTCTGCAGCATGAACGGGATTTCAGTACGGTATAGACCAATACCGTCGATGCGGCTGCCAAGCTTTTCTTCATGCTCAGGGCTTAAACCGGCGTTGAGCATGACTTTGATCCGCTCTCCGCTCTTAAGCTGTGCGGGCAGGTTAACGTCATCCTCCGCCAGCTTGCTTAATTCATTCTCTTCGCTGATAAGTCGCTGGTATTCCTGGAGCAGAACTGGCTCAGGATCGACCAGCAGCTCACCGCGATAGCCGTCAACCACCAGCGTACGGCGGTGCAGTACCGACGGCTGGATATCGGCCCCCATAACGGTTGGGATACCCAGCGCGCGCACCATAATGGCGGCGTGTGAATTGGCGGCACCATCGCGCACCACCACACCGGCCAGCCTGTCCTGAGGCAGTTCAGCCAGCGTCGTTGCCGAGAGTTCATCGGCGACCAGAACAAACCGTTTTGGCCAGGCATTCGGCCCCTGAATGGTGTCATCGAGATGGAACAGCAGACGCTGTCCCAGGGCGCGGAGATCGCCAGCCCGTTCTTTCAGGTAACCGTCGGTCAGTGCCGCAAACTGATCGGCAAATTTTTCGATGACCTTCTTAACCGCCCACTCTGCGACCGAGCCTTTATCCACTTCCGCAAACAGCTCACGACGCAGACGCGCGTCGGAGAGCAGGTGCGAATAGAGGTCGAAGATGGCCGCAGTCTCTTTCTGTGCGCCTGCGGCAAAGCGCTTGCTGTAACGACGAAATTCATTCGCCGCCTCTTCCAGCGCAGCGGTAAGACGCTCGCGTTCAAGCGCTTCATCAAGCGTAGAGGCTTCGTAAACCTGCTCCATCAGCGGCAGCGTGGCATCCATCCAGCCTTCCGCGATCGCTACGCCTGGCGAGGCCGGAAGGGCACGAATGCGCGTATGGCGATATTGACCAAAGAGCGCAGCAAGCTGGGACTGGGAGAGGATCGCCGCCATCTGCGTGGCCAGCGTGACGAGGAAAGACTCTTCGCTTTCATCGTACTGACGTAGCTCGCGCTGCTGGACAACCAGCACGCCGAGCAGCTGGCGACGCTGGATAATCGGCACGCCAAGGAAAGCGCGGAAGCGCTCTTCTTTTACGGAAGGGATGTATTTAAAGCTGGGGTGTTTTTGCGCGTCAGCTAGGTTGATGGGTTCAGCCAGTCGCCCAACCAGGCCCACGATACCTTCATCAAATGCGAGCGTGACGGTGCGTCCACGTGGTTTTTTCAAACCACGGGTCGCCATCAGGTAATAGCAGCGCCGATCGTGGTCGGCCAGATACACCGAACAGACCTCGGTCTCCATCGCAAGACAGATGTCAGTGACCAGAATATTCAGCGCCTCGTTCAGACGCGGAGCACTGGCCACCTTCTCGACTATTTCTCGCAAGCGGGTGAGCATGATTTGCGTAGCTTAACCTCTTTTACGTCGCCAGGCAGGTGCGCTCTGCGGCTTAGGCGGGATCTCCTGAAGCTGCATTACCACACTTGCAAACTCTTTCATCACCCTACGGTAAACATCGCGTTTAAATGACACGACCTGACGAACAGGATACCAATAGCTCACCCAGCGCCAGCCATCGAACTCCGGCGTACTGCTGGTTTGCATATTGATGTCTGAATCGTTGCCCACCAACTGCAACAGAAACCACTTCTGTTTCTGGCCGATACAAACCGGCTTTGTGTCCCAACGCACCAAACGTTTCGGTAACTTGTAACGCAACCAGTTGCGGGTCGAAGCCAGGATGCGAACATCTTTTCGGCTCAAACCGACCTCTTCAAAAAGCTCCCGGTACATCGCTTGTTCTGGGGACTCTCCCGGATTGATCCCGCCTTGCGGGAACTGCCAGGAGTGCTGACCATATCGCCGGGCCCACATTACCTGGCCCTGACGATTACAAATTACTATTCCTACGTTCGGGCGGTAGCCATCGTCATCAATCACCGGACTACCCCAAATTAAACCTTATATATGAATGATTGTTTCACACTACAGGGAGGCGGTAAACCACTCTCTTACAGGGCTGCAACCTAATAACATTTGAATAACTCACAAATAAGTACTGAGTTATAAACAGATGAGAGGCAGTGAAGGGAATTTTATTCACCTTTTCTGTGGATATAGTTGTGAAGAAGTGTCTGATTACCGATGAACAACCTCAAACCCTGTTTTGCCAACGCTTTCGAGCCATTCAAATAATTCAATATTTTTCATAAAGTTAAATGTATTTTTATGAACAAAAAACAGAATAGCGTGACGATCGTCACATCAGGGATCGTCGTACTGATGAAAGATCGAACAGCGTCGGTTTTATCCACAGATTGTGCCAATAAGTTAGTCACAATTTGTTTGAAAATTCGATTTTCATCGCACGTCAAGGCTGTAAATTGAAACAGTAGTCAGGGTTATGCCCAGTTATCCCATTTTTCTGTGGATAACATGGTGTAAGATCCTGTTCATTGTCAGTGACCAGATTTGAACAACCGGTTTTCTGAGTCTGGTGAAACGATTTACAAGCAATAAAAAAACCTATAAATCATAGACATGGAATATTGGTACAGAAATAGTTAAACTCTATCCACAGGGGACAATTTCTTCGTTTATTTTTTAATCAAAAGGTTACCTTCATGCATCCGCTTACACCCTTGCTCTCACCGCCGTCCAGCGAGGGCCAGTTGCTACAGCAGGCACAGCGTCTGGCAGGCTTTTCGCTTGGCGAGCTGGCGGCAATGGCAGGGCTTCAGATCCCGAAGGATCTGAAACGGGATAAAGGCTGGATCGGCATGCTGCTCGAGCTGTGGCTGGGCGCCAGCGCAGGGAGCAAACCCGAGCAGGATTTTGCAGCGCTTGGCGTGGAGTTAAAAACCATCCCCATAGACAGCCAGGGCAAGCCCCTTGAGACAACTTTCGTCTGCGTTGCGCCACTAACCGGCAACACCGGCGTGACGTGGGAAACCAGCCACGTTCGCCACAAGCTGAAGCGCGTGTTGTGGGTACCGGTTGAAGGTGAGCGTCAGATCCCGCTGGCTGAGCGTCGCGTTGGCGCGCCGCTGCTCTGGAGCCCGAACGACGAAGAAGAGCATCAGCTGCGGCTGGACTGGGAGGAGCTGATGGACATGATCGTGCTTGGGCAGGTAGAGCGCATCACAGCCCGACACGGAGAAGTATTACAGCTGCGCCCGAAAGCGGCCAACAGCAAAGCGCTTACCGAGGCAATCGGCGCGCAGGGCGAGCCGATACTGACGCTGCCGCGCGGTTTTTATCTCAAAAAGAACTTCACCGGCGCACTCCTGGCACGTCATTTCCTCTTAAAAACATAGTTTTTTACTTATTTTGCGAGCTCTCAAACATAATCGACTGCTTTTTAAGATTTTACCGCTTCCTCAAGTCGCCATATCGGGTTAATACTAGATTATGATTTGATACGCGCCAGATGAGGACGATAACGATGAAAAAATGGGCAGTGTTAGTTTCAGCAGTCGGTTTAGCATTTGCCGTATCGGGCTGTAGCAGCGATTACGTCATGGCGACAAAAGATGGTCGAATGATCCTGACCGACGGCAAACCCGAAGTCGACGATGATACCGGTCTGGTCAGCTACCGCGACCAGGAAGGCAATAAAATGCAGATCAATCGCGACGAAGTATCGCAAATTATCGAGCGATAAACAGTTAAAGGTCAGTCGCTTGCTGGCCTTTTTGATTTTTTTCTTCCCCTTTTGCTTCCCCTCTGCCATGTTTATATTCCTTTGTCGGGCACGCCCTGACGCGGTCTATAAGTCTACTGAGGAAGCCGGCTATGCATTATCACCGTATCCCCCACAGCGCTCTGGAAATTAGCCAACTGGGGTTGGGCACGATGACATTTGGTGAACAAAACAGCGAAGCCGATGCCCATGCACAACTCGATTACGCCGTCAGCCAGGGGATTAACCTGATTGATGTCGCGGAGATGTACCCTGTTCCGCCACGTCCGGAAACGCAGGGACTTACCGAAACCTACGTCGGTAACTGGCTGGCAAAACGCGGCAACCGTGAAAAGCTGGTGATTGCCTCAAAAGTCAGTGGTCCCGCGCGCAACAACGATACCGGGATCCGCCCGAATCAGATCCTCGATCGTAAGAATATCCGCGCTGCACTGGACGCCAGCCTGAAGCGCCTGCAAACCGACTACCTCGACCTGTATCAGGTGCACTGGCCGCAGCGCCCAACCAACTGCTTTGGTAAGCTCGGCTACAGCTGGAATGAGAGTGCCCCCGCCGTAACGCTGCTGGAAACGCTGGAAGCGCTGACCGAGTGCCAGCGCGCGGGAAAAATCCGCTACATTGGCGTCTCTAACGAAACGGCCTTTGGCGTAATGCGCTATCTGCACCTGGCGGATAAACACGATCTGCCGCGTATCGTCACCATCCAGAATCCGTACAGCCTGCTTAACCGTAGCTATGAGGTTGGTCTGGCCGAAGTGACGCAGTATGAAGAAGTGGAACTGCTCGCCTATTCCTGTCTCGGCTTTGGCACGCTGACGGGAAAATACCTGAACGGCGCGAAACCGGCCGGGGCGCGAAATACCCTCTTTAGCCGCTTTACCCGCTACAGCGGCGAGCAGACGCAGAAAGCCGTTGCCGCCTATGTGGATATCGCAAAGCGTCACGGTCTTGACCCTGCCCAGATGGCGCTGGCCTTCGTGCGTCGTCAGCCGTTTGTTGCCAGCACCCTGCTGGGCGCGACCACGATGGAGCAACTGAAAACCAATATTGAGAGTTTCCATCTGAACCTGAGTGAAGAGGTGTTAGCGGAGATTGAAGCGGTGCATCAGGTTTATACGTATCCTGCGCCGTAATAAAAGCAAAACGGCAACGCACGTTGCCGTTTTTAGGGTTTGCTCCCTCTCCCTGTAGGAGAGGGCCAGAGTGAGGACATCAGGCCGCACTTATCAGCGCCGACGTTGCCAAACCCACAATCCCGCAATTGCCAGCGCAAACAGCCCGCCAAACCCGACGCCAATCCCCACCACCGGCACACCGACTTTTACCGCCAGCGAGTAGAGCCCCAGCATTAACAGCATCGCCAGGTTTTCACCCAGGTTTTGTACCGCGATGGCATTCCCCGCCCCGACGGTCTGCTTGCCACGTTCCTGCAGCAACGCGTTCAGCGGCACCACGAAGAAACCGCCCAGAATACCAATCAGGATGAGGAGAACATACGCAGGCAATAATGCATGTTGCAGCGAGAAAATAAGCACCACGACGCCAATCAGGATCCCTGCGGGCATGCAGCGTGCTACCGTCTCGAGCGTCACCAGCTTCGCCGCCGCGCCTGCTCCCACCACAATGCCGATGGCCACCATCGCATTCAGATAGGTCGGCGTCGCGTTATCGGTAATTCCCAGCGCTACCGGCACCCACAGCACCAGCAGGAAGCGCAGCGTGACGCCCGCCCCCCAAAACATACTGGTTCCCATCAGGGAGAAACGCGTTTCACCGTTACGCCACAGCACGCGGCAGGCGGTAAAGAAACTGCCGGTCATCGGTTTGAAGCGCCAGGATTGCCCCGGGCGAGCCACTGGCAGCTTCGGAATAAAGAGGTTCGCCACGACCGCCCCGCCATACACCACCGCACACACGCCCAGGGCCGCCAGCACATGCCAGTCGGCCAATACGCCGCCCGCGACGGATCCGAGCAGAATAGCGGCAATGGTTGACGACTCCATCAGGCCGTTGGCTTTCACCAGCTTATCGCCCGTGGTCAGCTCTCCGAGGATGCCATACTTTGCCGGGGAGTAGGCGGCAGCGCCAATGCCCACCAGCGTGTAGCCAATAAACGGATTGAAGCCAAAGCAAATGCTGGCGGCACCCAGCAGCTTGAGACCGTTGGCAAACATCATCACCCGGCCTTTCGGGAAGCTGTCCGCTACCTGCCCTACGAACGGAGCAAAGATAATGTAAGCGCCCACAAACACCATCTGCAGGATCGGCTGACTCCAGTCGGGGTAAAACTCGGCTTTCAGCAGCGCCAGCGTGGCGAACAACAGCGCATTATCACCGAACGCAGAGAGGAACTGCGCGGCAATGACCGCCATCATGCCTTTTGAACGCAGTGAGGTGTTAGTGTGTACTGACTCACGCATTTTGCTGTTCCGCCTCTTCAACCATGCCTTTCAGGGTCACGAAATCGGGCTTCCCGCTACCCAGCACCGGGAGCTGCTTCAGGAAGCGAATATCGCGCGGCACCGCAAGTTCAGGAATACCGTGTTCACGCGCATAGCTCAGTAACCTGTCGCGCTTAAGCTCAGCGTCAGTCGTAAACAGCACCAGCGCCTCGCCTTTGCTGGCATCACTCTTCACCACCGTCGCATGCATCTTATCCGCGGAGACGGCCGTCGCCAGCTGCTCAACCATTTCCAGAGAGACCATTTCACCGGCGATTTTGGCGAAGCGCTTCGCGCGTCCCTGAATCTGTACAAAGCCTTGTTCATCAAAACGGACAATATCACCGGTGTCGTACCAGCCGGTTTCAACCTCGCCGTTGACGTTTTCAGCCGTCGGCACCTCTAGCACGCCTGGGTTTTCCACGCGCAGATAACCGTTCATCACGTTTGGCCCTTTCAGCTGCAGACGGCCACCGTCCTCAATGCCCGGCACGGCCAGCAGACGCGCATCCATCCCCGGCAGAATTCGACCCACCGTACCCGGCTTCGCCGCCATCGGTACGTTAATCGAGACCACGGGAGCACACTCGGTAACGCCATAGCCTTCGAGAATGCGCAGGCCAAACTTGTCCTGCCAGATCTGACGCGTGCTCTCCTGCAGTTTTTCCGCACCGGCCACCACATACCGCACGCGATAGAAGTCATACGGATTGGCGAAACGCGCATAGTTGCCGAGGAAGGTTGAGGTGCCGAACAGAACGGTGCAGTTACGGTCATACACCAGCTCCGGCACAATGCGATAATGCAGCGGGCTTGGATAAAGGAACACTTCTGCGCCGGTCAGCAGCGGCGTAAACAGCCCCACCGTCAGGCCAAAGGAGTGGAACAGCGGCAGCGCCGACATAAAACGGTCATTCGCGGTAAAGTCGGCAATGCTTTTGATCTGTTCAACGTTCGCCAGAATGCTCTTGTGGCTGTGGACGACGCCTTTCGGGTTGCCCTCCGATCCCGACGTGAAGAGAATGATCGCGTCATCTTCCGGCTGCTGTTTGACCTGCGCCAGACGCGGCATCAGCAGGTGAGCAAAAATCCACAGCTTGTCGCCGGTGGTCACATCCGCTTTCAGATCCTCCAGGAAGACCCAGCGCACCTGGGTGAGCTGCTCGGGAAGATGCCAGAGCTTGCCTTTGTCCAGGAACTGACGAGAGGTAAAGACGGTATTAATCTGGGCAGCGGTGATGGCGCTGGTCAGCCCTTTCACGCCCGCCGTGTAGTTCATCATTGCCGGGATGCGCCCCCGGGAAACCGCACCAAAAATCACCGCCGCGCTGATGCCTGCGTTAGGCAGCATCAGGCCAATCTTTTCGCCCTTCATGCTGTATTTCTCAAGAATGCGGCCCACAAAGAGGCTCTTAGTCAGCAGCTTGCGATAGGTATCCGGGGTAAAGTTGATGTCTTCGATGCAGTTTTTCTTCGCGCCATAGCGGTGCTGAGCGGAAAGCAGAGATTCGTACAGCGTTTCGCGCGGACGCACGGCCATGCGCGCTTCCATCATAATCTGATGCAGCATTTCCCCGGCGATTTTACGGCGATCGCGGGCACGCGGGGCGTCCGGCATCGGTAACAACGTGGGCGGCAGAATATGCAGCGTGATTTTTGGGAACAGACGCTGCTTCACCAGCCCCTTCAGTCGGCTGAAATGGGTCAACTCTGCGCCTTCAATACGCAGCGGCACCACGGTCGCTTTTGATTTCGCTGCAACAAACCCCGCGCCATCGTAGATTTTCATCAGCGAACCGGTCACGGAGATACGCCCTTCCGGGAAAATAACCACCGGGCGCCCCTGCTCAACCAGACGCACCAGATGCTTAATCATCATCGGCTTTGTCGGGTCGAGCGGCACAAAATCAATCAGCGGCGTGAGCCAGCGCATGTACCACTGCTGGCTGATAGAGGTATAGACCGCAAACACCGGGCGCACGGGTAAAAATAGCGCCAGCAGAATGCCGTCTATAAAGGAAACATGATTTGGTGTGATAAGAACGCGTTCGCCGCGAAGCGCCTGGGCATCGCCAGTGACGTGGATGCGAAAAAGAATACGGAACAGTGTACGGAAGAACCCAAATAGCATCTCAACTCCCTTTGCCAGCCAGTGTGGAGGGTTGATAGTAAATGGTGGCAGATTACACGAGAAGTGATACGGGAGCGACAGCAAAAGTGGAGGCGAAAAAAAACCTGCGCATCCGCGCAGGTTGGTGCAAGAGATGAGTACGAAACCGTACTAAGAATTCTCACCAATCAATACCTCTGGGATCTCGACTGTATCAATCGTGTTAACGTTCCCGCTATCAGACAATCGCAACAGCCTGAGGCAAAGTGTAACCAAAGGTTCAGATTGACATTTTTCAGACATGACTGCGCGTGTAACGATTACACTACCAGTGTTGTCCTGCGTCACGTTTGTGGAGAGCGAAAATCCGCTCCCCTTGAATGCGCGGCGCTTTTCCGCAACACTATTTGGTGTGTAAACGCTTACCCCCAATAAGAAGGTAATGAATGGCGACAATAAAGGATGTGGCCCGTCTGGCAGGTGTGTCGGTGGCAACCGTCTCTCGAGTGATTAACGACTCCCCAAAAGCCAGTGACGCATCGCGCCAGGCGGTACAAACCGCCATGGAATCCCTGAATTATCATCCCAATGCCAATGCCCGCGCGCTCGCCCAGCAGTCCACCGAAACCATTGGGCTGGTAGTGGGTGATGTTTCCGACCCCTTTTTCGGCGCCATGGTGAAAGCGGTTGAACAGGTCTCTTACCAGACAGGCAATTTTTTGCTGATCGGCAATGGCTATCATAATGAGCAAAAAGAACGCCAGGCCATCGAGCAGCTGATCCGCCACCGCTGCGCCGCGCTGGTAGTTCACGCCAAAATGATCCCGGATGCCGAGCTGATTCATCTGATGAAGCAGATGCCCGGAATGGTGATCATCAACCGCATTATTCCCGGGTTTGAAAAACGCTGTGTGGCCCTCGACGACCGCTACGGCGCCTGGCTTGCGACCCGTCATCTGATTCAACAGGGCCATACCCGGATTGGCTATCTCTGTTCCAATCATCCGATTTCTGATGCGGAAGACCGCCTGCAGGGCTACTACGACGCCCTGCGCGAAAACGGCCTGCCGTGTAATGACCGTCTGGTGGCTTACGGTGAACCGGATGAGAGCGGCGGTGAACAGGCCATGACCGAGCTGCTCGGTCGCGGACGAAATTTCACGGCGGTTGCCAGCTATAACGACTCCATGGCCGCAGGGGCAATGGGGGTGCTGAATGACAACGGGATTGAGGTACCGGCAGAAATTTCGCTGATTGGCTTCGATGACGTGCTGGTGTCTCGCTACGTGCGCCCGCGTCTGACCACCGTACGCTACCCGATTATCACCATGGCGACGCAGGCCGCCGAGCTGGCGCTAGCGCTGGCTGAACAGCGCCAGCCGCCGGATATTACGCATCTGTTTAGCCCGACGCTGGTTCGCCGTCACTCCGTTGCATCGCCTGCGGAAGCGCAGAGCGAATAACGGTAGAGGTGAACCCGGGTGTTGGGGTATTCCAGCCCATCACCGATATACTGCCAGCCGTAACGTTCGTAGAAGTCGCGGCAGGCAGACCAGAGGTGCAGTTCTTCATATCCCGCCTGCGCGGCCCAGGTAATAACGTGCTGCTGTAGCTTTCCTGCCAGCCCCTTGCCTCGCGCCGCGTCATCAACGTAGAGCGCCGCCAGCCACGGAAAAAGATCCTGACGGGTGATCAAATCGCAGCGCCAAAGCCCTACCGTACCAACAAGCTGTTCGTCTTCTACGGCGATAAAGGTCAGCGGTAATGCTCCCGGCGTCTGGCTGTGCTCAATAATGCTGTGGAAAAATTCCCGAGAAAGCCCTTCGCCAAAGGCCTGCCAGAGCCAGTCGGTGACCTGCTCCGCATAGTGCGGTGCCTGGTAAAGCGGGAGGATGGCTATCTTTTTCACGTTTCACCTGCGTTTTCTCGTCTATTTGCTGGCCTGTCGCCCCAGCTCGGTTCGGCGATTACTTTACCAGAGTCAGACTATTTCGTTTTACTTCACGCAGGCCAGACGAATCGTGACCAAAAAGCGTGATCGTGGCAGAAGTTTTGCGCTTCCCGCATCGCTTATACGCCGTGAGGTCTGTGTTAAACTGCAAACCATTACGTGGAAGCAGGAATGTAGAATGGCAACAATGCTGGATGTCTCACTGCGTGCGGGCGTGTCGAAGGCTACCGTCTCGCGCGTGCTGAACGGCACGGGTCAGGTTAAAGAGAGTACGCGTCAGCAGGTCTTTGCTGCGATGGAAGAGCTGGGCTATCGCCCGAACTTTCTCGCGCGTTCGCTGGCTAACCAGACCAGCAACAGCATTGGCCTGGTCGTCTCGACCTTCGACGGCTTTTACTTTGGTCGTCTTCTCCAGCAGGCGTCGCGGCAGACGGAAACTCACGGGAAACAGCTGATCGTCACCGACGGTCACGACGCGCCGGAACAGGAAGAACAGGCCGTGCAGATGCTGGCCGATCGCCAGTGCGATGCCATCGTGCTTTACACGCGCTACATGAGCGAAAAAGCGATCGTCAAACTGATGAACACCGTGAAAACGCCGCTGGTGGTCATTAACCGAGAAGTGAGCCAGGCGCCGGATCGCTGCGTGTTTTTCGAGCAGCAGGATGCCGCGTTTAAGGCCGTGGATTACCTGATCGACCAGGGCCATCGGGAGATCGCCTGTATCACCGTACCGATCCATACCCCAACCGGGAAAGCACGGCTGATGGGCTACCGTAAGGCGCTGGAAAAGCACGGCATTCGCCTGGACGAGCGTCGGATAAAGTACGGCGATGCGGGAATGACGCGGGGATACGAGCTGTGCAAGGAGTTGATTGCCGACGGTGTGCCGTTTAGCGCCCTGTTTGCCTGTAACGACGATATGGCTCTGGGGGCGTCCAAAGCGTTACACCAGGCAGGGCTTAAAATTCCGCAGGATATTTCACTGTTCGGCTTTGACGATGCCCCAAGCGCGAAATGGCTGGAGCCTGCGCTCTCATCGGTTTATCTGCCCATCGACAACATGATTGTCACGGCCATCGATCAGGCGATCCGGCTGGCAAAAAACCAGCCGGTCGATGCCATCCCGCCGTTTACCGGCACGCTGGTGTTACGCGATTCGGTTACAACGGGGCCCTACTTTCCTCAGATGAGTTCTAAAGCCAGCAGTTCCTGAATGGTCTGACGACGACGGATCAGCCGTGCCTTGCCGTTATCAAACAGCACTTCCGGCAGCAGCGGGCGGCTGTTGTAGTTAGATGACATCGACGCCCCGTAGGCACCGGTATCATGCAGCACAAGATAATCACCCGGTTTGACCTCTGGCAGCGCGCGGGTCTCCACTTTGCCGCCTTCCTGCTGGGTAAACACGTCACCCGATTCGCACAGCGGGCCCGCAACGACCGTCTCAACGCGCGGCGCCTGCGTTAAATCACGGCCGTCGGCGGCCAGGGCGGTAATGTGGTGATAGCTGCCGTACATGGACGGACGCATCAGATCGTTAAAGCCTGCATCAATCAATACGAAGTGGCGAGACCCCATCTCTTTTACGCTGCGCACCTGCGAAACCAGCACGCCGGCTTCCGCCACCAGGAAACGACCCGGCTCAATTTCCAGCTTCACCGCGTGACCCAGATGCGCGGCGATTTGGTCACGCGCGGCGCTCCACAGACCGTAGTAGTGATCGGTATCGATCGCCTCTTCGCCTTCGCGATAAGGAATGGAGAGACCGCCACCGGCTGAAATCGCCTCCAGATCCTGGCCGAAGTCGACAACCTGGCGCACCATCGCACCGCACACCTGCTCCAGGTGGCCGTAATCGACGCCAGAGCCAATGTGCATATGAATCCCCACCAGCTTCAGGCCGTAGCGCTGTAATACCTCCAGCGCAGCAGGCATATCGGCATACCAGATCCCGTGCTTGCTGTTTTCGCCGCCGGTATTTGTTTTTTGGCTGTGGCCATGACCAAAGCCCGGGTTCACGCGCAGCCAGACGCGATGGCCAGGAGAAACCTGACCCAGCTGCTCCAGCATATCTACAGAGCCGGCATTCACCGGGATCTGCAGTTCGTGGACGCGCGCAAGCGTCGCATCGTCGATCACATCGGCAGTAAAGACGATCGCGTCGCTGTCGGCTTTCGGATCGAATCCGGCTACCAGCGCGCGCTCGATTTCGCCAAGCGAGACGGAGTCGACCTTCACGCCCTGCTCACGCATCAGGCGCAGAATATGAATATTTGAGCACGCCTTCTGGGCAAAACGCACCACGTCAAACTGATGCAGGGCGGCGATCTTCTCGCGAACGATCTGCGCGTCGTAGACCCACACCGGGCAGCCAAACTCGGCGGGCAGGCGCAGCAGGTTGTCGGCGTTCAAATCGGTATCAGTCTGGTTCAGCGGGCGTGGCATGGTCTTCTCCGGGTAAATGCGTTTTCATGATTACGCCACAGCGCAAAGAGAATAAAAAATATCGTTTTATCGCGAGTCTATGCAAAAATGATATGGACAGTTATCTGCTTTCAGGTGCCCTATGCCCGCCGTCAATTTACGCCACATCGAGATTTTTCACGCCGTGATGACTACCGGCAATCTCACCGAAGCCGCACAGATGCTGCATACCTCGCAGCCGACGGTGAGCCGCGAGCTGGCCCGCTTCGAGAAAGTGCTGGGGCTGAAGCTGTTCGAGCGCACCCGGGGCAGGCTTCACCCGACGGTGCAGGGGTTGCGCCTGTTCGAGGAAGTCCAGCGCTCCTGGTACGGACTGGACAGAATAGTGAGTGCTGCGGAAAGCCTGCGCGAGTTTCGCCAGGGCGAGCTGTCGATCGTCTGCCTGCCCGTCTTTTCGCAATCCTTTTTGCCGATGCTGCTGCAGCCCTTTCTGGCCCGATACCCGGAGGTCAGCCTCACTATCGTGCCTCAGGAATCCCCCCTGCTTGAAGAGTGGCTTTCGGCTCAGCGCCATGATTTAGGCCTGACCGAAACCCTCTCCACGCCGGCGGGAACGGCGCGCACGGAGTTGATCTCGTTAGATGAAGTGTGCGTTTTGCCCGCAGGGCATCGGCTTGCCGGTAAGGCGGTGCTCACACCGGAGGATTTCCACGGGGAAAACTACATTAGCCTTTCGCAGACCGACAGCTACAGACAGCTGCTGGATACGCTATTTGCCGAGCATCAGGTCAAACGGCGAATGGTGGTGGAAACGCACAGCGCGGCTTCGATTTGCGCGATGGTGCGTGCAGGCGTCGGCGTCGCGGTGGTGAATCCGCTCACGGCGCTGGACTATGCCGGAAGCGGGATCGTCATCCGCCGCTTTAGCGTCTCCGTCCCGTTCACCGTGAGCCTGATCCGCCCGCTGCACCGTCCGGCTTCCGCGCTGGTGGACGCGTTCACCGAACACTTAAAGGAGCACGCGCGTCAGGTGGCGCTTCGCTTACCTGACCTGCAAAACCCGTTATGACAGCATAAACGCCACGGCATCCGCGGCATGGATGGCGGTGGTATCGAATACCGGGACGGGGCTTCGCTCGGCTGGCACCAGCAGGCCAATCTCGGTGCAGCCGAAGATCACCCCTTCAGCCCCCTGCTGCGCGAGTTTATCGATGACGCTGACGTAATACGCGCGGGAAGACTCGGTGAAGGTACCGAGGCAGAGCTCGTCAAAGATAATCTGATTGATGCGCGCGCGATCTTCTTCATCCGGGATCAGGCTCTCGATCCCAAATTCACTGTGCAAACGTCCACGATAAAAATCCTGTTCCATGGTGTAGCGTGTCCCCAAAAGCGCTACGCGGCGCATCCCGGATGCCGCAATCGCACGCCCGGTTGCGTCCGCGATATGCAGAAACGGCAGCGCGCAGCGGTTCTCAATATGCGACGCCACTTTGTGCATGGTATTAGTACAAAGCACGATACCCTCGGCGCCGGCGCGCTCCAGCCCCAGCGCCGCCTGGGCCAGGATCTCCCCGGCTTTATCCCATTCCCCGCTCGACTGGCAGGCTTCGATTTCATGGAAATCAACGCTATGCAGCAGCAGGCTTGCGGAGTGCAGACCGCCCAGACGCTGCTTTACCCCTTCATTAATCAGGCGGTAATAAGGGATTGTCGATTCCCAGCTCATTCCACCTAACAGGCCGATCGTTTTCATCATCCCTCCTTATCTGTGTTTCATTTTTAACACAACCGATGCACATAAAAAAAGGCGCTGTATTCAGCGCCTTTTTAAACTGCAGAGCTTATTCCACTACCGGCTCCGGCGGCGAAGTACGGGCGAGCATCGCCTCGCGCAATAAAACGCTACCGCAGGCAAACAGGCCCCCCAGAAGCGCCGCCAGAACGACAATCAGAGCCTTGCCCGGGCCATCCTTTTTCACCGGCATGGAGGGAGAAAGCTGGTATCTGAATGGCTCAAGTTTAACATCGGCAAAGGAGAGCTTTTTCAGCTGTGCGAGGTGGTATTCCCGGTTCTGGAAATCCGCATTCAGCTCGGTCACGTCCTTCAGATTTTTTTCGATCTGCAGCTTTTGCGCGATACCGTCAGCGCCGAGCGCAACGGAGTAATCCGGGTCATCTTTTACGGCCTGCCCGTTGCTGTAAACCGGTTTCTTAATGCCTGCGGCATTTGCCACTTCCAGCGAATAATTCAGTCGCTGCAGGTTGGTATTATGAATATTGGTCAGACGGACACGATCCAGTTCCAGCTGCTGCTCAACGACGTTCTTTTTCAGGGCGATCTGGTTGCGGATATTCTGCACCGTCTCTTTTTCAACAATAGCCGCGATATAATCGATGTATCCATTCAGGACGGCTTGCGCATCGTCAGCTGTCGGGGCAGTGAAGCTCAATGTCCAGGAAACAAAAGGCGCTTTATCCGCGTCTTTTCCCTGAGCGTCATTCACCGCTTTCATTCTGTCTGAAATGTTAACTATCGCCCGATGCAGCTCAAGCGGATCCACCTCGGCATCTTTAAGTTGTGACATCACGTAAGGAGAGGATTTCAGGTACTCTTCGAGCAATGACTGCGACTGAAACTTTTTAATAAACATGTCAAAGACTTCCGGACGGGAAATTTTCGCGTCCACGTCAAGTACCTGCAACGCTACCATCATCTGGCGCAGCGGGTTCCACTGCGACGATTCTGCCTGAGTGATCACTGCTTTACTGGTCCACTTCTGCGGCAATAAAAATGAAATGGCCAGCCCCGCCAGTGCAAAAGCAAGGGTAATGGTGACAATGCGTTTTTTGGCCGCCAAAAGGACCGCTAATAAACCGAAAAGATCAATTTCTTTAGCGTGTATTACCGGGGAGGCATAACGGGGAAAATCAAGATCGGTGCTTTTTTTGATATCCATCTCAGACATAGACATTCTTCTTTTTAGGATGCGTTTCATGTTGCGCAAATAACAGCGGTGTTCCGATGATACATTATCCTAAGAATTATCCTAAGTTCAAATCCCTCTATTCATCCTTCCCTGCCAGAGTTGGTAGTGAATTTCATTACGTTATTATTGTAATGACTAACCATTTTACCAACTCTGACTTGTGTTGAACGCTTAAACAGTCATTACGATCGCACGCCGATATTCCGCAGCTTCTCGCCAGCCATCAGCTTGCGCTCGATATGTTCCAGCGTCACGCCTTTGGTTTCCGGGATCAGCCAGAACGTGACGCCAATAAACGCCACGTTCAGCACCGTATAGAGCCAGAACGTTCCCGCTGCGCCAATCGCGTCCAGCAGCGTCAGGAAGGTCGCGCCGATGATCATGTTTGATACCCAGTTGGTGGTCGTGGAGCAGGTGATGCCAAAATCACGGCATTTGAGCGGCTGAATTTCGGAGCACAGGATCCACACCACCGGCGCGGCGCTCATCGCGTAACCTGCGATACACATCATGGTCATCCCGACAGAAAGCCAGGAAAGCCCGCTTGAGGCCGTGCCGTTATCAAACTGCATCAGGCAGTAGCCGAGGATCAGCGTGCCGAGCGCCATTACGCTAAAACCGATTTTCAGCGCCGGTTTACGCCCGGCTTTGTCCACGGTGAATACCGCAATAAAGGTGGCGAACATGAAGGTCAGCCCGACCACCAGGGTTGCGATCATCTGCTGTTCCGTAGTGGTGAATCCGGCCATTTTGAAAATGCGCGGCGCGTAGTACATGATGATATTCATGCCGGTGAACTGCTGCATCGCCTGCAGCAACATGCCGAGGAAGACCGCGCGGCGCACGTTGCGGTTGATCTTAAACAGCGCCCAGCCCCCCTGCTTCAGCTTCAGGCTTTCGCGGATCTCGTTCAGCTCTTCGCGCGCTTTTTCCGAGGTATCACGCAGCATGCGCAGGACCTCTTCCGCCTCCACGTGACGCCCTTTTTGCGCCAGCCAGCGCGGGCTGTTTGGCAGGAAAATCACCAGGACGATCAGCACCAGCGCCGGTAAGGCCAACACGCCCAGCATCGCGCGCCAGTTGCCGCTGTAGCTGAAGTAGGTATCAGACAGGAACGCCAGCACAATACCCAGCGTGACCATCAGCTGATACATGCTGATCATCTTGCCGCGCACGTTTTCACTCGCCATTTCGGAGAGATAAAGCGGCGCCGTGTAGGACGCAATCCCCACCGCCACGCCCAGCAGCACGCGAGAGAGCAGGAGGATTTCAACGTTAGCGGCAAACGCCGAGCCAATGGAGCCGGCAACGAACAGAATTGCCCCGACCATCAGGCTATATTTGCGCCCCAGGCGGAACGACAGCCAGCCGTTGAACAGCGCACCGATGGCCGCGCCGAGCATCATGCTGCTTACCACCCACTCTTGCAGGCGACTGCTGAGGGTAAAGTGATCGGTAATAAACGGTAATGCGCCGGCAATGACGCCGATATCCAGTCCAAATAACAGGCCCGCCACGGCGGCGGCAATGGAGACAAACTGGTTCATGCGGCGAGTATCGCGCAGCGCAGCGGGCATTAGGGTAGAGTCATTTATCGATGTCATATTTTTCCTGCCTCAACAGCAAAATTCGTTAACTGAAATTACGAGAAAGCGAGGAAAAGTGTCAGGCCGGAAATCGCGAAGTTATGGATTATTCCGCTACGGCATACGGTTCTGTGATGGACATTACAATTTCAACTCATGGCGAATAATCACGCTTTTTTACTAATCAGTTAATATTTAAGCAATAAAAGTGTGATTGCCGTCATTTGTGATTTTTTAGTATGGATTTTTCATCTTTATCGATATGGACTAAGCCAATTATTGCGCAAAAAAAACCTCCGCCCACGGGCAGAGGTTCTTAATACGGGTGGAATTAACGCGCCAGCCAGCCACCGTCTACAGCCACGGTGTAGCCGTTGATGTAATCCGATGCGGAGGAGGCCAGGAAGACAACCGGCCCCATCAGATCGATCGGCAGACCCCAGCGTCCGGCCGGAATGCGGTCGAGGATTTCCGCGCTACGCTGCTCGTCCGCACGCAGCTGCTGCGTGTTGTTCGTCGCCATGTAGCCCGGCGCAATCGCATTCACGTTGATGTTATGTTTCGCCCATTCGTTTGCCAGCAGGCGGGTCACGCCCATTACGGCGCTTTTGGACGCGGTGTACGACGGCACGCGGATGCCGCCCTGGAACGAGAGCATAGAGGCAATATTGATGATTTTGCCGCCTTTCCCCTGCGCAATAAAATGCTTCGCCGCCGCCTGGGACATGAAAAATACGCTCTTGATGTTCAAATCCATCACGTCGTCCCAGTCGCGCTCGCTGAAGCTGATGGCGTCTTCGCGGCGGATCAGCCCGGCGTTGTTCACCAGAATGTCGATATGACCGAATTCAGCCACCGCGCGGTCCAGCAGTTCAGGAATGGCATCGATTTTACGCAGATCAGCGGTCAGGCTCAGGAAACGGCGGCCCAGGGCCGTCACGCGTTCGATGGTTTCAGTCGGATCAACGATATTAATCCCGACGATATCGCAGCCCGCTTCCGCCAGGCCTAACGCCATCCCCTGACCCAGCCCGGTGTCGCACCCGGAAACCACGGCCACTTTTCCCTGCAGAGAGAATGCATCCAGAATCATGTTTATTCCTTACTCTTTCAGAGCCTGTCACTCACAGGCAGGTTTATGCTTCACCGCCCGCGACTAGCGCAGATCGCTGACCGCAACGTGGTCCATATCATCAAAGACCTGGTTTTCACCCACCATTCCCCAGATAAAGGTGTAGGCTTTCGTCCCTACGCCAGAGTGAATGGACCAGCTCGGTGAAATCACCGCCTGCTCATTGTGCATCACGATATGGCGCGTTTCCTGCGGCTGTCCCATCATGTGGAACACGCAGGCGTCCTCATCCATATTGAAGTAGAAGTAGACTTCCATGCGGCGCTCGTGGGTATGGCACGGCATGGTGTTCCACAGGTTGCCCGGTGCCAGCTCGGTCAATCCCATACTGAGCTGGCAGGTCTCCAGCACGTCCGGCACGAAGTATTTATTGATGGTGCGGCGGTTGCTGGTGAGGTTGTCGCCCAGCGTCACGGGTGCGACGTCCGCCGGGGTCACTTTTTTGGTTGGGTAGGTGGAGTGAGCCGGCGCGCAGTTGTAGTAAAACTTCGCAGGCTTGCTGCCGTCGATGCTGGCAAAGACCACGTCTTTCGCCCCTTTACCCACGTACAGCGCCTCGCGATGGCCAATCTCATAGCAGTGTCCGTCTACGATGATGGTGCCCGGCCCGCCGATGTTAATCACACCCAGCTCGCGACGCTCAAGGAAGTAGCTCACGCCCAGCTGTTTACCGACTTCACCGCCCACGGAGACGCTTTTCGTGACGGGCATAACCCCGCCCACAATAATGCGGTCGATATGGCTGTAAACCATGGTGTACCTGTCGGCCTCGAATACCTGCTCGACTAAAAATGCATTGCGCAGCCCCTGAGTATCCAGCGTTTTGGCGTGCGCACTGTGGATGCTTTCTCTGACGTCCACGGTAACCTCCAGATGTGGTCATGCCCGAAGGCGGAAATAAACGAAACAGCGTTCCGTTTTTCATAATGAGCACATACTATCGGTATAAAGTGGGCTTTTCAATTATATTTAAAACAACGTTTCATTTTTATTTTTGCTTATAGCGGAAATGATGTTCGGATCACAATTCAACCGCCGGGAGAAAAAGGACGCGAAAAAAAACCTCCCGGAGGAGGTCATTTTGTTTGAGAAGAGGTTAGCGTTCGATGGCCAGCGCCACCCCTTGCCCGCCGCCTATACAGAGTGTGGCAATCCCTTTGCGGGCATTACGTTTTTTCATTTCGTGGACCAGCGAAACCAGGATCCGGCAGCCGGACGCACCGATAGGATGCCCCAGCGCGATCGCGCCGCCGTTAACGTTGACCCGCAGAGGATCCCACTCCAGCATTTTTCCGACGGAGATCGCCTGCGCGGCATAGGCTTCGTTCACTTCGATCAGATCCACATCCGAAAGCTGCCAGCCCGCGCGCTCCAGGCAGCGGCGGGTAGCGTAGACCGGTGCGATCCCCATTAGCGCAGGATCAACCCCCACGCTGGCGAATGCTTTAATGCGGGCCAGGACCGGAAGATCGAGTTCAAGGGCTTTGCTTTCGCTCATCATCATGACGGCGGCAGCGCCGTCGTTAATGGAAGAGGCATTTCCCGCCGTCACCGAGCCCTGCATTTCAAACGCGGGGTTCAGCCTCGCCAGGCCTTCAGCGCTGGCGTCGGTGCGCGGTTGTTCATCGGTATCCACGAGGATACGCTCGCCGCTCTGACGCTGCGTGCTGACCGGGACAATCTCGTCGCGAAAACGACCGGAATCAATCGCCGCACTCGCTTTTTGCTGCGAGCTTAGCGCATAGGCATCCTGCACCTCACGGCTGATGCCGTACTCGCGCGCCAGGTTTTCCGCCGTCACGCCCATATGATAGTCATTGAACGCATCCCACAGCCCGTCATGCACCAGGCTGTCGAGCAGCTGACTGTTGCCAAGCTGTGCGCCGGTCCGGCTGTCGGTCAACACGTGCGGCGCGCGGCTCATATTCTCCTGCCCGCCCGCGATGATCACGTCCGCTTCACCACACTGAATGGCTTGCGTCGCGAGATGCAGCGCTTTTAATCCTGAGCCACAGACGTCGTTGATGGTGATAGCGGAGACGGTATTGGGCAGCCCGCCCTTCAGCGCCGCCTGACGCGCAGGGTTTTGCCCGGCACCGGCCGTGAGGACCTGGCCCAGAATCACCTCATCAACTTCATGTGCTGCGATCCCGCTACGTTCCACCAGCGCTCTTACGACCACGCTGCCCAGGTCAACCGCCGAGTGACGCGCAAGCGCTCCCTGAAAACAGCCGATAGCTGTACGCAACGCACCCACTATTACGACATCTTTCATCACGACCTCTGTGTTAAATGACATGACGATAGTAGAGGATTGTTACTGGCAATTATCTTAATTGTTTAAAAATAGTGAGTTTAATCACAAGGATCAGCGCGCATCCTGCAGATACTGCCGCAGCCAGCTGCCGGCAACGCCGGGAGGGGATCGTTTATTCCACAGCAGATCGATGCCGATCGCCCGCGGCCAGCCGGGAACATTGAGCTGTACCAGGGATTTCGCGGCGGCAAATTCATCCACCAGCGCACACGGCAGCACGCACCAGCCAAATCCCTGTACCGCCATACTCAAGAGTAACAGGTAATTCGGCGCTGACCAGACGGGTCCGCGCGCGATCTCAGCCTCGCGCTCAAGATAGGTGCTCAGCCGCAGCTCGCGCCAGCCGTGCAGCTCGTCATGCTGAACGTCATGTTGTCCGGCCAGCGGATGCGTGGTCGCGACGTAGATCGCCATGCGGGTCTGCATCGGCAACCGGGTGACGCCAATATCCGTAGGGTAACCGTCGCGCGCTTCCGTCAGGCCAATCTGCGCTCGCTCCTTTTGCAGCAGATCGATCACGTCCTCTTCCTCGCCAATCAGACATTCGAATTCCGTATGGGGAAAACGCGCGTCAAACTGTTTCATCATATCTTCCAGCACGTCCGGGTTGAGGGTATCGGAAAGGACAAACGTCAGACGCGCCTCCGTTTTCGCCGTTAGCGACACCGCCAGCTCGTCCAGCCGCGTGCTGGCGGCCAGGATAGCCTGCACGTAGCCCAGCACCTGTTCTCCCTGGACCGTTAACACCGGCTGACGCGCCGAGCGGTCAAACAGCTCGAAACCGAGATCGGCTTCAAGATTGGCAATGGACGTGCTGATCGTCGACTGGCTTTTCCGCAGCCGGCGTGCGGCAGCGGAAAAAGAGCCCGCCGCAACGGTCTCGACAAACGCGGTAAGGGCTTCGGGTGAATAGCGCATAACCTATCTACTTTAGCGATGGATACTATCTTTAATATATCAGCTTTAGCGATAAAAATAGGCTGCATCAACGCCCATACCGGCGAATTAATGAGGTCTATGACTATGCAACATCAGGATGCACTCCAACGTAAGCTGCCGGAGCGGATCTTTCATGCTGTCTGTTTCGAAGGGATTGCTACGGCGATCCTCGCCCCTACGGCGGCGTGGCTAATGCAGCGTTCCGTGGTGGAGATGGGGGGATTGACCATTATTCTGGCCACCACCGCCATGCTGTGGAACATTATTTATAACTTTGGCTTCGACCGTTTCTGGCCCGTTCAGCGCGTCAAACGTACCGCAAAAGTCCGTGCGCTGCATGCGCTGGGGTTCGAATGCGGGTTTATTGTGATTGGCGTGTCGATTGTCGCCGCCGTGCTGGGCGTTACCCTGCCTCAGGCATTCACGCTGGAAATAGGTTTCTTCCTGTTCTTCCTGCCGTACACCATGTTCTATAACTGGGCGTACGATAGCCTGCGCGAGAAATTTCTTAAGCGTCGCCAGCAACGACGCGCCCTGGCAGGCTAAACAGCCTCTGGCCGGACGCCCGTTCCGGCCAAACTCCGTCGAAGCAACTGCGCTCTTCAGGCATAACTATGGTAAATTGCACGCCATTCCGATGGTTTGATAGTTGATACGTTGCTCTAATGTCGAAAATTTGGTCAAAAGATGAGACTCTCTGGAGTTTCGCTCTCTATGGCACGGCCGTGGGCGCAGGAACGCTGTTCTTGCCCATTCAGCTGGGCTCCGCAGGCGCAATCGTCCTGTTTATTACCGCCCTCGTGGCCTATCCCTTAACCTACTGGCCGCACAAAGCGCTGGCGCAATTTATCCTGTCGTCGAAAACAAAAGGCAACGAAGGGATCACCGGCGCCGTCTCGCACTACTACGGCAGGAAGATTGGCAACCTGATCACCACGCTCTATTTTATCGCCTTCTTTGTGGTAGTGCAGATTTATGCGGTGGCCATCACCAACTCGCTCACGGAGCAGCTGGCGAAACACCTGACGGTGGATACCGCCGTTCGCGTGCTGGTCAGCCTGGGCGTGGTGCTGGTCCTGAATCTGATCTTCCTGATGGGACGGCATATCACGATAAAAGTGATGGGCTTCCTGGTGTTTCCGCTGATTGCCTATTTCCTGTTTGTCTCGCTCTACCTGATCGGCAGCTGGCAACCCTCGCTGCTGACCAGCCAGATGGCCGTCGATCGCCATACCCTGCATCAGGTATGGATTTCGATTCCAGTGATGGTATTTGCTTTCAGCCATACCCCGATTATCTCAACGTTTGCCGTTGACCGTCGTGAGAAGTTTGCCGACGGTGCCATGGATAAATGCAAGAAAATCATGAAGGTGGCTTACCTGATCATCTGCCTGAGCGTGCTGTTTTTTGTCTTCAGCTGCCTGCTCTCAATTCCGCCGTCGTACATTGTGGCCGCCAAAGAGCAAGGGGTAACGATCCTGTCCGCGCTGTCGATGATGCCTTCTTCTCCGGCGTGGCTGGGCATTTCCGGGATTATCGTGGCGATTATTGCGATGTCGAAATCGTTTCTCGGCACCTATTTTGGGGTGATTGAAGGGGCGACGGAGATCGTGAAGTCGTCGCTTAATCAGGTGGGCGTGAAAAAGAGCCGCGCCTTCAACCGTGCGATTTCCATTATGGGGGTGTCGTTAATCACCTTTGCCGTCTGCTGCATTAACCCGAACGCCATTTCGATGATTTACGCCATCAGCGGCCCGCTTATCGCCATGATCCTGTTTATCATGCCGACGCTGTCGACGTATCTGATCCCCTCCCTGAAACAGTACCGCTCCATTGGCAACCTGCTGACGCTGATCGTCGGCGTGCTGTGCGTGTCGGTGATGTTTGTCGGCTAATTCCCTTTCCTGCCCGGCGCTCTGCCGGGCAGGCCATTCAGTCCTGGCCTGCTGCTTACAGCGGAAAAGGCCTGTCCTGCACCACCGTTTTCATGACAAGCGTAGAGCGAAGATGCTGCACGCCGGGCATGGCGGAGAGCTTCTCGTCATACAGCTTCTGGAAAGCGGAGAGGTCGCGGGTCACGACGTGCATCAGATAATCGGGATCGCCAAAGAGACGCTGCGCCAGCACGATCTGCGGGATCTCCTCCACCGCCTCTTCAAACGCGCTAACCGCCTTTCGGTCCCCTTCTTTCAGCGTCGCAAAGACGATTGCCAGGAAGTTAAACCCCATTTTGGCGGGATCCAGGCTGGCACGGTATCCCGTTATGGCCCCGCTTTGCTCCAGCGCCCGCACGCGACGATGGCAGGGCGAGAGGCTCAGATTGACCCGCTCAGCCAGCTCGGTAAGCGACAGGCGTCCATCAGACTGGAGCGCCGCAAGAATTTTTCGATCGATGCTGTCCATTTGGAAGATTTTCTCAATTTCACCGTGTTATGAGCATAACATTGAAAGCCTATTTCGCAGGGTTAGCGATATTCTTTTTCGCAACGTTTGACGCACTGCGGGAGTCTTCAGGACGATGGAAATGAGTATTGTGGCCGGCTTTTGGGTGGTTTCGTTTCTGCTTATCATGACGCCAGGCGCCGACTGGGCCTACGCCATTAGCGCCGGGATTAACGGGCGACGCGTGGTACCGGCGGTGATGGGGTTAATGTCCGGGCATCTGTTAGCCACGCTGATTGTGGTGGCTGGCGTGGGCGTAGTGATTGCTCAACACCCGATGGCGTTAACCGGGCTGACCGTCGCGGGGGCCGCGTATCTCCTGTGGCTTGGCATCGGACTGTTGCGTCACCCTGCCGCACCGGAAAAGGCCCCCCATCATGAGGGAAACTGGAGGCAGTGGGCGGTGAAAGGGCTCTGCATTAGCGGTCTTAACCCGAAAGTATTTTTACTTTTCCTGGCGCTGCTTCCGCAGTTCACCGACCCGACCGGAAGCTGGTCGATAGCGAAGCAGATGTCCGCGCTTGGCGTGATGCACCTTATCACCTGTACGCTGGTCTATCTGCTGGTGGGGTATGGTTCGAAAGCGGTACTGGCGACCCGGCCACAGGCGGCGCGTCTGGTGAGCATGGCATCTGGAGGGATAATGGTGCTGATCGCGATGGTATTGCTGTTTGAGCAGGTAAGATAAAAAAACACCGGCCATCGCCGGTGTTATTTACGCCCGAATATCGTCATATTCGCGCGTTTTATCAAACTCATGCTTCGCGAACGGGCACAGCGGAATAATTTTGCGATTCTCGCCGCGCATCTTCTCCACCACTTTCGCCACCAGCTGTTTACCGACGCCCTGCCCTTTCAGGCTCTCATCCACGTCGGTGTGCTCGATAATGCTCAGGTGCTCGCCGGTCGGTACAAAGACAATCTCCGCGACCTGATTGCCGTTCGCATCATTCACGTAAAACTTGTTATGGCCTTCCAGAATATCCATGGTTCCTCGCTTATTTTTGGCGATACTTCAGCGCACCGCTCGGGCAGGTATCAATCACGCGTACAACCGTTTCAACGTCCACTTCATCGGGAATGATCCACGGCTTACGTTTCAGATTAAACAGCTTTGCGCTCCCACGCACGCAGTTACCTGAGTGTTTGCAGATCCCGGTATTGAAGTAAACATCAATTTTCTCGCCGGTATAGGCCCGGTAACCCGCATCCAGTAGTTCTTTATCCATGACATTGCCTCTGTAATTATTATCGTGCTGAATGAAGCATAGCCTTACGGGATCCTGATGGCTATATACCCGTCATACTTCAAGCTGCAGGTGCGTTGGCTGCACTCACTCACCCCAGTCACGTACTTATGTACGCTCCCGGGGATTCGTTCCCTTGCCGCGTTACTCGGCCTGTAGCCTCGCCCCTTCGGGGCCAGCGCAAGCGCTGTTCAAAACGGCAAGCCGTTTTGTCCTGCAACTCGAATTATTTAGGGTATAACGCCGAAAACGAAAAGCCAGGTCACAACTCTTTTCTCGCCAGATTGCGTCCGCTATTGGCCCATGTCAGGCTCGGCAAATGTCACTTTTACATAACTTCCGCAGGTTGAATGAAACGCAGACTCTCTTTTCAGGTAAAGCTGTTTTTAGCGCTGGTGTGCTTCTCCTGCCTGCTGTTAGTTCTGCTGGGAACAATCCTGTTCCATTTTATTGACCGACAGCTCCATCACGATCTCGGCCAGCGTGCCCGGGTTCAGGCCAGCCAGATTGCGCTGATGCCGGGTCTGGCGGCCATGGTCGCGGCCAGAGATATCCCCGGCATCGCCCGGTTAATTCAGCCGCTGCGCGCCGAAAGCGATGCCAGCTACATTGTGATTGGCGATACCGAGGAGCAGCACCTCTATCATTCGGAATCCCCGGAGCGGATTAATTTACCGATGATCGGCGGGGATAATGCGGAGGTATTAAAGGGCAAAACCATTATTTCCGTGCGTCAGGGCGGGATTGGCGTGTCACTACGCAGTAAAGCGCCCATCTTCAACGCGCGGCATCAGGTGATTGGTATTGTCTCGGTCGGCTATCTGACCTCCTATATTGCTAATATTAATGCCCGCATTCTCTGGCAGTCCGGGCTGTACGGCGCTGCGCTTCTGCTGCTGCTGTTTATTTTCTCCTGGCTGTTTACCCGCAATTTAAAAAAACAGATGTTCCGGCTGGAGCCGAAAGATATCGCTCAGCTGGTCTTGCAGCAGCGCGCCCTATTAGAAGCCATGTACGAAGGCGTATTTGCCGTTAATAGCGAGAAGCAGCTGATTTTAATTAACCGCGCGGCACGCGAAATGCTGGATATTCGGCAAAATGAGAAAGAACTTATCGGTAAACCGCTGGAGGACATTCTGCAGACGGCGCCGGGCTTTTTATCCCAGCGCTACGCCTCGTTGAGCAGCGGGAGCCACGACCAGATTGCGGTGCTGAACCAGCGCGAGGTGATCGTCAACCGGGTAGCCATTGAGGTCGAACCGGGCGTTGAAAGCGGTTGGGTCTACAGCTTTCGCGACAAAAACGACATTAACACGCTCAGCAGCCAGCTCAGTCAGATCAAACGCTATGCGGATAACCTGCGCATTATGCGCCACGAACAGCTGAACTGGACCGCCACTCTCGTCGGGTTACTGCAGATGAAACACTATGACGAGGCCATCCGTTACATTCAGGTGCAGTCAGAGGGCGCGCAGCGCGTGCTGGACTTTGTCTCAGCCCATTTTGTCTCCCCGGCGCTGTGCGGGCTGCTGCTCGGAAAATATGTCAGCGCGCGCGAAAAAGGCATCGAGCTGCTGTTTGACCCCGCCTGCCAGCTCACCCGCATGCCTGCCGCGCTGAGTGAAACGGAGCTGATGTCCATTATTGGTAACCTGCTGGATAACGCCGTGGAGGCGACACTCAACGCCCCGGTTCACGCGCCGGTAGAACTCTACATTTCTGACCGTAACCAGGAGCTGCTGATTGAGGTGGCCGACCGGGGCTGCGGGGTGGACGATGCGTTGAAGCCGCACATTTTCCGCCAGGGGTTCAGCAGCAAGCCGGACAGCGAAAACGACATTGTGGGCACCGAGCACGGTATTGGCCTGTTCCTGGTGGCAGGATATATCGACAAGGCCGGCGGCAGCATTGAGATTGCCGACAACACGCCGCAGGGCACGATTTTTTCTGTGTTTATACCTATTCTACTCCCCGATCAACAGGGCTAAAGCATGAGCACCACCCGACCACTTGACGTTGTGATAGTTGAAGATGAGCCGCACCTGGCGGAGCTGCATCGCGAGTATATCGAGCAGAATTTCCATTTGCGCGTGGTGGGCATCGCCGCGTCGATTAAGCAGGCATGCAGCCTGATTCGTCAACATCAGCCTCGGCTTATCCTGCTGGACAACTATCTCCCGGACGGTAAAGGCGTGGAGCTCATCGATAATCCGCTGCTGAAAAGCTACGAATGCTCGGTGATTTTCATCACCGCCGCCAGCGATATGCAGACCTGCAGCCACGCCATGCGCAGCGGCGCGTTTGACTACCTGATTAAGCCCGTCTTTTTCCAGCGCCTGCACGCCTCGCTGGAGCGGTTTATGCGTTTTATCCACACCGTGCAGCAGGTGAAGGTGGTCGACCAGCATGCGCTGGATCGCCTGTTTAATCTGCCCGCCGCGGAAGCCTCCATTACGCCGTCGACGAAAGGCATTGAACCCCAAACGCTGGAACGGATTAAACGCCTGTTCGCCGAGCATCCCGACGATGCGATGTCGGTTGAAGAGGTGGTGGAAAACGTGGGGATCAGCAAAACCACGGGGCGTCGCTACCTTGAATACTGCGTGGAGAGCGGGTTAATCAGCATCGAAATGCTGTATGGCAATATTGGTCATCCGCGAAGGTTATACCGCAAAGCGCCCGATAAACCGTAATCCAGAACCGTTCGGAGGCTAACGTTCGCGGATTTTATGGTGTTAATTGCTGAAACGACGGCGACAATCACACTTCGGAATCATTGCTTGCTTCACCCTCTTGTGGGTGGAACCCGATACGCTATGTTGACAATTAGTTCCTCAAATGTAACTAAAAGGTTAACTATAATGTCGAACACGTTCCGAATTTCTCTGCTTACCGCTACTGTACTGTTCTCTGCTTCTGCACTGTCTGCCCTGCCGCAGGGGTATCCTGCTGAGTATCAAAAAGTTGTTGATGCCGCAACGAAAGAGGGCAAAGTTGTTATTTACTCCACCACCGACATCAAGGCCGCCGGGCCGCTGATCCAGGGCTTCGAAAAAACCTACCCGGGCATTAAAGTCGAATACAACGACATGAACAGCACCGAGCTGTACAACCGTTTCATCAGCGAACAGGCCTCCGGCGGCGTGAGCGGCGACGTGGTCTGGAGCTCCTCTATGGACACCGGCCTGAAGCTCGCCACCGACTACGCCATGGAGTATAAATCGCCGGAGCAAAGCCAGCTGCCGAAATGGGCGGTCTGGAAAGATAAGGCTTACGGCACCACCTATGAGCCGGTGGTCTTTATCTACAACAAGCGCCTGATCCCGGCCGGCGACGTGCCGGATTCTCACGCCGCGCTGGCGAAGCTGATTGCCAGCCAGACGGACAAATTCAAGGGCAAAGTCACCACCTACGACATCGAAAAATCGGGTCTGGGCTTTATGCTCTCGGTGCAGGATCACAACGCCGATCCAAACTACTTTAAGACCCTGGCCGACGTCGCCAAAGGTGGCCTGTCGGTGCAGTCGTCTACCGGCACCATGATGGAGCGCGTCTCCTCCGGTGAAAACCTGATTGGCTTCAACATCCTCGGCTCCTACGCGGAAGCGCGCGCGAAGAACGATCCGTCGCTCGGCATTTCCTATCCAAAAGATTACACCCTGGTGCTGTCGCGCGTGTCGTTCATCAGCCAGCAATCGCAAAACAGCAACGCCGCGAAGCTGTGGCTGGACTATGTGCTGTCTGAACAAGGGCAAAGTATTCTGGCCAATCAGGCAGACATTCCCTCCATTCGTAACGATATCGAAGGGAAAAATGATATCGACGGCCTGACCAAAATCCTCGGCAACGCGCTGAAGCCAATTCCGGTTGATGAAACGCTGCTGGAATACCTGCAGCCGAAAAAACGCCTGGAGTACATCAAAGAGTGGCGTACCGCCGCCGGTAAATAAGCGTCTGAGCGTGGCGCAGGCCGCCGCGCTCCCTTATCGACTGAGTTCGTTTTTCTGGGCTGCAACACCAGGGATACCCCATGAATACATTACGCAGAAAGTGGCAAAGCCTGCCGCGAGGCATCGTCGTGCTGATAACCGCCCTGGTTATCTACACGCCGCTGTCGTTTATCGTGATACAGAGCTTCCTGTCCGCCCCGTTCTTTTCGCCGTCAAAAGAGTGGAGCTTTGAATCATTTGAGTTTATTTTCACCGACCCTGATTTTTATAAGGCCCTGAAAAGCGGCTTTATTCTTGCTTTCGGGCTGGTCTTTATCTCCATTCCGCTGGGCGGCGTGCTGGCGTTTCTGATGGTGCGTACCGACCTGCCCGGCCGCCGGTTGATTGAGCCGCTGATCCTGGTCCCGATTTTCGTTTCACCGATGGTGCTGGGCTTCGGCTACGTGGTGGCCGCCGGTCCGGTGGGCTTTCTCTCCCAGTGGGCTCAGGCGCTGATTGGCTTTGTGCCGTGGAATATCTACGACATGTCGAGCATTGTGGTCATTGCCGGCCTGACGCACGTCCCGCACGCCTATCTGTATATCTCGTCAGCGCTGCGCAGCGTGGGCTCGGATGTGGAAGAAGCCGCGCGCACCGCGGGCGCGTCGCCCTGGCAGGTGATGACCTCCGTCAGCCTGCCGATGGTGCGCCCGTCCATTCTGTACGCCACCGTGCTGCTGTTCTTCCTCGGGCTGGAAGTGTTCGGCCTGATGCTGGTCCTCGGCGACCCGGAAGGCAACATGGTGCTGGCGACCTATCTCTATAAACTGACAAACAAGATGGGCACCCCATCCTATAACCTGATGGCGGCGGTTGCCGTGGTGCTGATCTGCATCACCATCCCGCTGGTGATGCTCCAGCGTCGCCTGATGCGCACCGCCAACCGCTTCGTCACCATGAAGGGTAAGGCTTCGCAGGCCCGCGCGCTGCCGCTGGGTAAATGGCGCTGGGTGGCTGGCGGAGTGATTGCTTTCTGGCTCACCGTCACCATCGGCGTTCCGCTGCTCGGCGTGGTATTGCGCGCGTTTATCTCCAACTGGGGCGTGGGCGTTTCGCTGTGGGACGAGCTTTCTCTGAACACCTTCCGCACCATCTGGGCGCAGCCCAACCTGCTGCGCGCCATCGTCAACTCCATGGCGATTGGCGTCATTGGCGGCGCGCTGGCCGTGGTGTGCTACCTGTTTGTCGGCATTGCCATGCACCGCAAGCCGGACAACACCACGCGTTTCCTGGACTACAGCGTGCTGGTGCCGCGCGCCGTGCCTGGCCTGCTGGCGGGTCTGGCGTTCCTATGGGTGTTCCTGTTCCTGCCGATGTGGCTCGATAACTCGCTGAAATCCGGCTGGCTTTCCGGGTTCGCCTGGACCGACTGGATGCGCGAAAACGTCATCGTCTGGCTGCGTTCGCTGCGCAGCACCATTTTCAGCGTCTGGCTGGCCTATACCGTGGTGTGGATGGCTTACGGGCTGAGGCTGATCTCTTCCACGCTGCTGCAGGTGGGGCCGGAGCTTGAAGAAGCGGCGCGCAGCACCGGGGCGACGCGCGGGCAGATCACCCGCCACGTCACCATCCCGCTCTCCCGCTACGGTCTTATCGGTTCGTGGCTGCTGATGTTCCTGATCTTTGAGCGCGAATATTCAACGGGTGTGTACCTGCTTTCACCCGGCACGGAGACCATCGGCTCGATGCTGGTTTCCCTCTGGGCCGCGGGTGCCATCGATATCGTGGCGGCGCTCTCTTTCATTAACATCCTGCTGGTCGTGGTAGGTCTGGGCATTGCCCTTCGTTTCGGAGTGAAAATACATGATTGAATTAGCGGTTGACGATCTGCACTTAACCTACGGCGACAATCCTGTTTTAAAAGGTGTCTCCATGAACCTGAAGCGCGGCGAAGTGGTCTCCCTTTTAGGCCCCTCCGGTAGCGGTAAAACCACCCTGCTGCGCGCCGTTGCGGGTCTGGAAAAACCGACGCAGGGGTCGATTATCATTGGCAAAAATAAAGTTTACGACGGTACGCCGCGCAGCGAGGTCCCGGCGGAAGAGCGTAACCTGGGGCTGGTATTCCAGTCCTATGCCCTATGGCCGCACAAGACCGTGTTTGAGAACGTGGCCTATCCGCTCAAGCTGCGCAAAGTCCCGGCCAAAGAGATCCAGCAGCGCGTGCAGGACGTGCTGGACCAGCTGGGTCTGGGCCATCTCGGCAAACGTCACCCGCACCAGCTCTCCGGCGGGCAGCAGCAGCGCGTGGCGATTGGCCGGGCGCTGGTGTACAACCCGCCGGTGATTTTGCTGGACGAACCGCTCTCTAACCTCGACGCCAAGCTGCGCGAAGAGGCCCGCGTGTTCCTGCGCGAGCTGATTATCAAGCTCGGGTTATCCGCGCTGATGGTGACGCACGACCAGAACGAAGCGATGTCGATTTCCGACCGCATCCTGCTGCTCAACAACGGCAAAATTGAGCAACAGGGCACGCCGCAGGAGATGTACGGCTCGCCGAAAACGCTTTTTACCGCCGAGTTTATGGGCAGCAACAACCGCCTGCACGGCAAGGTTACCGAAGTGCGCGAAGGCAAAGCGCGTATCGAAGGCAAAGGCTGGGTGCTGTGGGGCCAGGCCGGTGAAGGGGTGCAGAGCGGTGATGACGCCACGGCGGTGATCCGCGTCGAGCGCGTGGCGGTAGTCGAGGGGCCAGGGGAAAATCAGCTTGAGCTGCCGCTACTCACCAGCATGTATCTCGGCGACCGCTGGGAGTACCTGTTCCGCACGGTCGGAGATGATTTTGTTATTCGTGCGTATGGGCATGAGGTTCGGGATCCGCAGCACTGCCATCTTTCGCTGCCTGAGAAGCATGTTTGGGTGTTCCCGAAAGGGTGATGAGTCAATATTAATCTGTCATGGCCCGGTGACGCTTCGCTTACCGGGTCGACGGGATACAGGAATGTAGAGAAGCCGAGGTCGGCGATATAAGTCATTTTTTAATCAGGAGAATTCGTTTGGCGAGTAAAAACGAAGATCTGAGGCGGAGTCAGTCCCAAGAGTTTGCATTGTTACGGCTTCGATCTTGGCATTAGCAAGTTCAAAAAACAGGTTATCTAACTCAAGTTAAGCGTGCCCCAGGTTATCACTGTTATTCGCCAGCTTCTGAGTGATACTAACCGCCTTATCAAAAATCCCTACCACTGCTGCTGTGTTTGCCAATACACCAGCCATAACATTCCCTGCCTAAGATTTATTGAAGATTAACGCTCACCACTTTACCGCATAACCTTCTGTTATGAAACGTAGTTTCACTTAGGTCTAATACTTGTTGCGCATGTTGTTATTGATTGTTAAATAACCTTTGTGATTATTTCCATAACAAGCAGAGGAACTTATTAAGCAATATACCAAGGCTTTTTACTACAGAAAGACAGCGTTTCTCCTGTTGTAATAAAGCGAGGCAAATTGCAACGCAAGCAAAGTAGTGTAACGCAGTGGCAACACTAGGATATTTCATGCAGATCTAATGAAATTATTAGGTAGCTAATAGTTCCACTCAGCGAATCTGTAATAGAACCGGGGATATTTTCAGCAGGAGAATGTAAAATGTGAGGATAAAGAGACGGGACACCCACGGGGCAGGTTGAGGAAATGAAGAAAGTTTTACTATGTGTTGTGGCACCTGCTGCCGCTGGCGACTCATGCGGGGAGAATCACGCTTCAACTGACAGAACAGACCGAAACCGCCAACGGAAAAACACTTTGCCGCTACGAAAATTCTATATATAGCTTCACAATTACCCGGGACGGTAAACATTATGCCAGTGTGAAAACGTTCTCTAGTGATGATCCTGATTAGTTATCCTGGGTTTCGGGATGTTCGCGATCAAAGATTCAGGATAAGCAACTTCTTGCTTCAGACGCTGCCACTCTTTTTTAAGGATACCTTGAGTCAAGATAGTTGCGGAATCCAGAAGAAAACCTAACTCATTGTTTATATTTGAAATTATAACCCCAGGTGTAGCACCCTGAGCACTTAGTACTTTTTTTCTAATCTTATCAAGTAAATCCCGAAGATCGTTATGCTCTTTAGGATTTAATCTAAATTTTATACGTATATGTCTTTCTTGGTGTTCTCGATCTCTAGCGCCATTTTCTTTTGAGAAATCATCAAGCATCTTCTGCACTATTTCATTTCTTTTAGCTTCTATCTTCTTTTCATCTTTGATTTTTTCAATGTTCCCCTCAAAAGCAGCATTTAGCAAAACCTCAACACGTTCAGAGGTAGTATCTTTTATAGCCTGCCATTTCCACACTATTTCTTGAGATTGCGCAATATGTATAGCCATATCAGAACGTAACTCATCAATCCATTTTTGGCGTTTTTCTGCGATAAATGATGCTGTGGTTCGATTCGATACAAGCTCTTGAATATCGAGAGTATCTCGAGTATTTTTCGCAGCATAGCGCCAGCCAAGAATAGCGATAGCCGCCTGTAGCGACACTCCTATAATAGTTGCAAATACCTGCCATACTAGTGATGAGTCCCCAGCCATTGAGCTTAATTCCTATATATTTATTAGTTGTAGGTTTTGGGATGATTATATTACCAAAATAATTAATCAATAGAAGCCACTTAGCGCCGTGTTGCGCATACCAACATTAAGCGCCGAAGGCATATCATCAGAATTGTCAGTTAACCGCTCTCTTATCGAGTACCGATCATTTATGGCTCGGTGAACACCACGGCAGAGCCAGCCCCTTTTCCGGACTGGTTAGGCTTCCCAACATTTGCTCGTTTATCCGTGGCGTGTCATCACGACAGGCTGTTACGGGGCACCGCGCTAAGTGTGGAACGGTTAAAAGTTTCAGGAATGGATTACTGCCTTAGTGAAAGGCTTTGTTTTCTTGTTGGACTATCACGGTAAGACACTGGAACGACCGCCAGCGTTTTGATAAGCTTCCTGATCACTACTCACCAAATCGCGGTAGTTACCAAGGTAGAACGTCGAGAGGGTTCTCAACAGCGCTTACAGAGCACCTCCCTCTAAGCACCGGAAACATAACGCTTTTTTAGCTGATTTTGAGTGTAAAAAATCGCTGGAGCGGGCGAAGGGAATCGAACCCTCGTATAGAGCTTGGGAAGCTCTCGTTCTACCATTGAACTACGCCCGCTTTGAGGTGCGTAAGGCATTATAGACCTTACGCACCTTCATACAAGCCTCTTCACAACTAACAGGCGATAAAATAATCACTTAGCACTTCGGTTTGCTGCCGGGCGCAGGCAGATAACGCTGCGGATCGATGGCCGTCGCCTTATAGCGAATCTGGAAATGCAGCTTCACCGCGTCCGTACCGGTGCTACCCATGGTGGCAATCTTCTGCCCGGCTTTGACGTTTTGCCCGTTGTTGACCAGCATCGTGTCGTTGTGCGCATAGGCCGTGATGTAGTCTTCACCATGCTTAATCATGATCAGGTTACCGTAGCCGCGCAGCTGGTTGCCGACGTAAACCACCTTCCCGGCTCCTGAGGCATAAACCGGCGTACCGCGTGCAGCCGCGATATCAATACCCTTATTGCCACCTTCAGAGAGCGAGTAAGGGGCGACCACTCTACCGCTAGCCGGCCAAATCCAGCAGCGCTGTCCAACCGGCGGCCAGGACGATTGCGGCACCTGATAAGACGGCGTCACTTTAGCGGTTTTACCTTTCGAAGAGGATTTTTTGCCAGAGGACGATCCGCCGCTCACCTTCAACTTCTGCCCCACCTCGATGGTGTAGGGTGGAGAGAGATTATTCAGCCGCGCCAGATCCTTCACGCTGGTCCCCGTTGCGCGCGAAATTCGATACAGGGTGTCCCCGCGCTTAACGGTATAGACCGAACCGGAATAGCTTCCCGTATCCGAAGATTTGCTCCCTGAACAGCCCGCCAGCAATAGCGTCAGCGTCAGGCAAAAAATGGCGGTGATGGGGTTTCTCGTCAGGCTTCCTGCAAACAAAACAGATCCTCGGTCAGCGTGAATGGCGCACTATGATAACAGCCAAAACGAACAGGGGTCATGCCCTTTTCCGCTCTACGCGCCAAACCGTTCGTATAAGAATGCAGTATAATGATCCGGCTGATGGTGCTGAACCACTCGGCATTTTGGCACTGGAGCATGAATGAGTATTCAAGAACACGTTATTTTGGTAAACGACCAGGGAATGGTGATTGGCACTCAGGAAAAATATGCCGCGCACACCTTACATACCCCTCTGCATCTGGCTTTCTCCTCCTGGCTTTTTAACGCAAACGGCGAATGTCTGATCACCCGGCGCGCCTTAAGCAAAAAAGCCTGGCCCGGCGTCTGGACCAACTCCGTCTGCGGCCACCCGCAGTCCGGCGAAGAGACGATACAGGCGATAATCCGCCGCTGCCGCTTTGAAGTGGGCGCTGAGCTAACCGACATCACCGCCGTCGCCCCTGAATTTCGCTATCGGGAAACCGACCCGTCCGGGATCGTGGAAAACGAAATTTGCCCGGTATTCGCGGCCCGCATCACCAATGACGTGACGATAAACGAAGATGAAGTGATGGACTATCAGTGGGTTGAGCTGGACGCGTTATTCCGCGCGCTGGACGCGACGCCCTGGGCCTTTAGCCCGTGGATGGTCATGGAAGCGACAACCGCCCGCGAAAAACTCAAAGCCTTCGCGGCGCAATAAAAAAGCCCCTTTCGGGGCTTTTTTTACATCTTAACGCCTTATTTCACCGGGCGCATCGCCGGGAACAGGATCACGTCGCGGATGGTGTGGCTGTTAGTGAACAGCATGACCATACGGTCGATACCAATCCCCAGGCCCGCCGTTGGCGGCAGACCGTGCTCCAGCGCGGTCACATAGTCTTCGTCGAAGAACATCGCTTCGTCGTCGCCTGCCGCTTTCGCGTCAACCTGATCCTGGAAACGCTGAGCCTGGTCTTCCGCATCGTTCAGCTCGCTAAAGCCGTTGCCGATTTCGCGGCCACCGATGAAGAATTCGAAGCGATCGGTGATTTCCGGGTTCTCGTCATTACGACGCGCCAGCGGAGAGACTTCAGCCGGGTACTCGGTGATGAAGGTCGGCTGAATCAGATGCGCTTCGGCCACTTCTTCGAAGATCTCGGTCACGATACGGCCCAGACCCCAGCTCTTTTCAACCTTGATACCGATGTTTTCCGCGATCGCTTTCGCAGAATCGAAGTTATCCAGGTCCGCCATGTTGGTTTCCGGACGGTATTTCTTGATCGCTTCGCGCATGGTCAGTTTTTCGAACGGCTTGCCGAAGTCGAAGACTTCTTCACCGTAAGGAACCTGCGTGGTGCCAAGAATGTCCTGCGCCAGGGTGCGGAACAGGGATTCGGTCAGCTCGATCAGATCTTTGTAATCCGCATACGCCATATAGAGTTCCATCATGGTGAACTCTGGGTTATGACGAACGGAGATACCTTCGTTACGGAAGTTACGGTTGATTTCGAACACGCGGTCGAAACCACCGACCACCAGACGCTTCAGGTACAGTTCCGGCGCGATACGCAGGTACATGTCCAGGTCCAGGGCGTTGTGATGGGTGATGAACGGACGCGCAGACGCGCCACCAGGGATCACCTGCATCATTGGGGTTTCCACTTCCATAAAGTCGCGGTTGACCATGAACTGGCGGATACCGGCCATGATCTGGGAGCGAATTTTGAAGGTCTTACGGGATTCATCGTTAGAGATGAGATCCAGGTAGCGCTGACGATAGCGCGCTTCCTGATCCTGCAGGCCGTGGAATTTGTCCGGCAGCGGGCGCAGGGCTTTGGTCAGCAGACGCAGTTCGGTGCAGTGGATAGACAGTTCACCGGTTTTGGTTTTGAACAGTTTACCTTTTGCGCCCAGGATATCGCCAAGGTCCCACTTTTTGAACTGCTCGTTGTAGATGCCTTCCGGCAGGTCGTCACGGGAAACGTACAGCTGAATACGGCCGCCAACGTCCTGCAGGGTCACGAAGGAGGCTTTACCCATGATACGACGGGTCATCATGCGGCCTGCAACGGCCACTTCAACGTTCAGCGCTTCCAGCTCTTCGTTCTCTTTAGCGTCGAAGTCAGCGTGCAGTTGGTCTGAGGTATGGTCACGACGAAAATCGTTCGGGAACGGCACGCCCTGCTCGCGCAGCGCTGCCAGCTTCTCGCGGCGGGTTTTCAGTTCGTTGTTAAGATCGACTACCGCGTCAGCGCCCTGTGCTTGTTGTTCAGACATGTTGGTTCCTCATAACCCTGCTTTCAAACTTGCTTCGATAAATTGGTCCAGGCTGCCGTCCAGCACCGCCTGCGTGTTGCGGGTTTCAACCCCGGTACGCAGGTCTTTGATGCGGGAGTCATCAAGGACGTAAGAACGGATCTGGCTGCCCCAACCGATGTCGGACTTGTTGTCTTCCATCGCCTGTTTCTCAGCATTTTTCTTCTGCATCTCCAGCTCATAAAGCTTTGCTTTCATTTGCTTCATGGCCTGGTCTTTGTTCTTATGCTGGGAACGGTCGTTCTGGCACTGTGTTACCAGCCCGGTTGGAATGTGGGTAATACGCACCGCCGATTCCGTACGGTTAACGTGCTGACCACCCGCGCCGGATGCGCGGTAAACGTCGATACGCAGGTCCGCCGGGTTAATTTCGATATCAATATCTTCATCAACTTCCGGATAAACAAACGCGGAGCTGAAGGAGGTATGACGACGGCCACCGGAGTCGAACGGGCTCTTACGCACCAGGCGGTGAACGCCGGTTTCGGTACGCAGCCAGCCGTAGGCGTAATCGCCAATGATCTTGATGGTGACGGATTTCAGACCCGCAACTTCACCTTCAGACTCTTCGATAATTTCGGTTTTGAAGCCGCGCGCTTCTGCCCAGCGCAGGTACATACGCGTCAGCATGCTGGCCCAGTCCTGCGCTTCGGTGCCGCCAGAACCTGCCTGAATATCGAGATAGCAGTCAGCGCTGTCGTATTCGCCGGAGAACATACGGCGGAATTCCAGCTGCGCCAGCTTCTCTTCCAGCACGTCGAGTTCTGCCACGGCTTCGTTAAAGGTTTCTTCGTCGTCGGCTTCGACGGCCAGCTCCAGTAAACCGGAAACATCTTCCAGCCCCTGGGCCATTTGATCCAGCGTATCTACGATAGCTTCGAGAGAGGAACGCTCTTTACCCAGCGCCTGTGCGCGTTCAGGTTCGTTCCAGACGTCCGGCTGTTCCAGCTCGGCGTTTACTTCTTCAAGACGCTCTTTCTTGGCATCGTAGTCAAAGATACCCCCTAAGAACGTCAGAGCGCTCCGTGAGGTCCTGAATACGGTTTTTTACCGGATTAATTTCAAACATGGTCTGTTTTCTTTTATGGACTTGTCAAAATGCGGTGATAAGAGCGGGATTGTACCGAATCCACGCCCTTTTTTATAGAGATTACTGCCGCTAAATTGGCCAGATATTGTCGATGATGATCTGCAGGGTGCGGTTACCGCGAAACTCGTTGATGTCCAGTTTGTACGCCAGCTCGACCTCGCGCACGCCGTTGTCCGGCCAGATGGAGGTATCGACGTTGAAGGCAATGCCGTCCAGCAGCGGTCCGCCGCCCACGGGCTCGACCATCACTTTCAGATGACGTTCGCCGACGATACGCTGCTGCAGCAGACGGAAACGACCGTCAAACAGCGGTTCCGGGAACATCTGCCCCCACGGACCGGCATCGCGGAGCATTTGCGCCACGTCCATCGTCATCTCAAGCGGTGAAAGCTCGCCATCTGACACCACTTCCCCCTGCAGCAGGGCCGGGTCAATCCAGTCGGTGACAAGCTCACCAAACAGACGCTGAAACTCGTCGAATTTCGCCTCTTCCAGAGACAGGCCAGCCGCCATCGCATGGCCGCCGAACTTGATCATCAGACCCGGATACAGCGTATCGAGACGCTCCAGCGCATCGCGCATGTGCAGCCCCTGGATTGAGCGGCCAGAGCCTTTCAGCGTGCCGTCACCCGCGGGAGCGAACGCGATCACCGGCCGGTGGAAACGTTCTTTAATACGCGACGCCAGAATGCCCACCACGCCCTGATGCCACTCGGGATGGTACATCGCCAGGCCGCCCGGCAGCGTATCGCCGCTGCGTTCAAGCTTTTCGCACAGGGTCAGCGCTTCGGCCTGCATCCCCTGCTCAATCTCTTTGCGGGTCTGGTTCAGCGCGTCCAGCTCGTTGGCCAGCACGCGCGCTTCACCGATGTTGTCGCACAGCAGCAGCGCCACGCCGACGGACATATCGTCCAACCTTCCGGCTGCGTTAAGACGCGGCCCGAGAGCAAAGCCCAGGTCGCTTGCCGCCAGCTTGAGCGGATCGCGGTTGGCAATCTCCAGCAGCGCCTTGATCCCCGGACGGCACTTGCCCGCCCGAATGCGGCTTAGACCCTGCCAGGTCAAAATGCGGTTATTAGTATCAAGCGGCACCACGTCCGCGACGGTACCCAGCGCCACCAGATCGAGATATTCGGCCAAGTTAGGTACGGCAATACCGCGGGAGTCGAACCAGCCCTTATCGCGCAGCAGGGTACGCAACGCCAGCATCAGATAAAACGCTACGCCCACGCCTGCAAGTGATTTCGATGGGAAATCGCAGTCGCGCAGGTTGGGGTTAATAATCGCTTCCGCATCCGGCAGCGTTTCGCCCGGCAGGTGGTGATCGGTGACCAGCACCGGGATCCCCAACGCGTGAGCATGATCGACCCCCGCATGGGAAGAGATCCCGTTATCGACGGTCATGATCATCTGTGCGCCAAGGGCGTGGGCCTGATCGACCACTTCCGGGCTGAGGCCATAGCCGTCTTCAAAACGGTTCGGTACCAGATACGTGACGTTATCGCAGCCCAGCGCGCGCAGGCTGAGCACGCTCAGCGCGGTGCTGGTTGCGCCGTCGGCGTCGAAATCGCCCACCACCACAATCCGCGTTCCCTCACGAAGCGCGTTGTAGAGCATTTCAGCGGCTTTTTCGATACCGCTCAGCTGCTGCCACGGCAGCATCCCTTTCACGCTGCGTTCAAGATCCTCAGCGCTACGCACGCCGCGGCTGGCGTAGAGGCGCTTAAGCAGCGCCGGGAGATCGTGCGGTAAATCAACGGGTTCAACCGCCTCGCGGCGGCGCAATTTTATTGGGGCTTTCACGCGGATTATTTACCACCAAACTGTTTCTGGTGCGCGTCGAGGAACTCTTTCATCTCTTTTGGTCCCTGATAGCCCGGAACGACATAGCCGTTGCTCAGGACAATCGCAGGCGTACCGCTCACGCCAAACTGCACGCCGAGCGCGTAGTGGTTAGCGATATCAATGTCGCAGGAGGCCGGCTTAACGCCTTTGCCGTTCATCGCGTCGTCAAACGCTTTGTTACGGTCTTTCGCACACCAGATCGCCTTCATGTCCTGCTCTGGCTGGCTTTGCACGCCCGCGCGCGGGAAGGCCAGGTAACGCACGGTAATGCCCAGCGCGTTGTAGTCTTTCATCTCTTCATGCAGCTTGTGGCAGTATCCACAGGTGATGTCGGTGAAGACGGTAATGACGTGTTTTTCCTGCGCTGCTTTATAGACGATCATCTCTTTTTCGAGCGCGTTCAGGTTTTTCATCAGCAGCTGGTTGGTGACGTTCACCGGCTGCGCGCCGCTCACGTCGTACATTGGCCCCTGAATAATGTGTTTGCCGTCTTCGGTGACGTACAGCACGCCGCTGTTGGTGAGTACCGTTTTCATGCCGGCAACCGGTGCTGGCTGAATATCGCTACCAGTGACGCCAAGCTTAGCCAGCGACTGTTTGATGGCGGCGTCGTCCGCATGGGCGAAACCGGTAAATGAGGCTGCCAGCAGGGTGAACAGCGCGAAAGACTTTTTCATATGTGATCCTGTTACAATTCGTCGGCACTCACGCACGAGGGTGGTGCTGTTGGTGTAGCTGCCGCAGGCGTTCCGTCGCGACATGGGTGTAAATTTGCGTTGTGGAAAGATCGCTGTGCCCCAGCAGCATCTGCACCACGCGTAAATCAGCGCCGTGGTTTAACAGATGCGTCGCGAAGGCGTGACGCAATACGTGCGGCGAAAGCTTTTCACTGTCGATACCCGCCAGTGTGGCGTAATGCTTGATGCGATGCCAGAACGTTTGCCGCGTCATCTGCTGGGCGCGCTGGCTCGGAAACAGGACGTCGATAGACGTACCATTGAGCAGCCACGGACGACCATGCTCAAGGTACGTTTCCAGCCAGTAAACCGCCTCTTCACCCAGCGGAACCAGCCTTTCCTTGTTTCCTTTACCAATGACGCGCACCACGCCCTGACGCAGGCTGATGTCGCTCATCGTCAGGCCAACCAGTTCCGAAACGCGCAAGCCGGTAGCATACAATAGCTCAAGCATGGCTTTATCGCGTAACTCCAGCGGCAGGTCAACAGCCGGTGACTGTAATAATCTCTCAACTTGTGCTTCGCTGAGATCTTTCGGCAGCCGCTGCGGAAGCTTAGGGGATGCCAGCAGCGCGCTGGGATCGTCTTCACGAATCTTCTCACGGTAGAGATGCTGGAACAGCCGACGCATGGCGCTGAGCAAACGCGCGGAACTGGTAGCTTTGTAGCCCCCTGCGATACGTTCCCCCAGCAGCGCCTGCAGGTCGTCACGCTGCGCGCTCGCAAGGGATAACCCCCGGTGCGCAAGCCATTCCACCAGCATGGTGAGATCGCGACGGTAGGCGCTGAGGGTATTCTCGGCCAGATTTTTCTCCAGCCACAGCGCGTCGAGAAACTGTTCGATCAGTGCGAGATCCTTTTCCACATCAGCCCCTTTGATTCTGCAGTCAGGCCATTATGCCTGATTGCGACCGGTTTCTGGTACACTACGCGCAAAGTCAAAGCAAGTATTGAGATAGTTACGCGATGAATATTGGTCTGTTCTATGGTTCCAGCACCTGCTACACCGAAATGGCGGCAGAGAAAATTCGCGACATCATTGGCCCGGAACTGGTGACGTTGCATAACCTGAAAGATGACGCGCTTACGCTGATGGAGCAGTATGACGTGCTGATCCTCGGCATCCCGACATGGGATTTCGGCGAGATACAGGAAGACTGGGAAGCTATCTGGAACCAGCTCGATACGCTCAACCTCGACGGCAAAATCATTGCCATGTACGGCATGGGGGATCAGCTGGGCTACGGGGAATGGTTCCTGGACGCGCTCGGCATGCTGCATGACAAGCTGGCGCCGAAAGGCGTGTCGTTTATCGGCTACTGGCCAACCGAAGGTTATGAGTTCACCAGTAAAAAACCGATTATCGCCGACGGCGAATTGTTTGTAGGACTCGCGCTGGATGAAACCAACCAGTACGATCTCAGCGATGAGCGCCTGCAAAGCTGGTGCGAGCAGATTCTGGGCGAAATGGCTGAAAAGTTTAGCTAACGCGCATTACCCCTGCGTCGTTTGTTGCAACAGCATCCGGCGCAGGTCCCGCCACTCGGCAGCATCCATACTGTCAGCCGCCAGCCACAGATGCTGGCAACGCCCGCCGTCCACCTTGCGTAACCGTAACATCATGCCGCAGTTGAGCATCCAGGGCATACCGAGAATATCCCACTCTTTACCCTGCCAGCGCAGGCGGGAATCCATCAGTAATTTAATCTCTCCCTGACGGGCATTAATGCGGCGCTGGCTGCGTACGCTGTCAAAAACGACAAACGACAGTAACAGCAACCACAGCGGCGTATAGCTCAGCGGCCACGGCATCAGTAAAACAAAGGCCGCAACCAGGCCGTGGAGCAATAAAGACATCCACTGCGAGCGCCACGAGACGCGAAGATCAGATTGCCACAGGACCACGTTCCCGATTCCGTGTTTGAATTAATTGCACCATCCGTTGCAACTCGGTGTCGGCGGGTTTGCCGTGGTTCATCAGCCAGTTGAATAAATCCGGATCGTCAGACTCAAGCAGGCGAACAAACAGACGCTTATCATCATCGCTTAAGCTGTCATACTCATATTCGAAGAAAGGCATGATGGAAATATCAAGTTCACGCATGCCGCGACGGCACGCCCAGTGAATACGGGCCTTGTTGTTAATATCCATGTTCAGTTTCCTGCATTACGTTTGGCACAGTCGGTACCCCGTTCAGTCTTCTTTATTTCTCTACGGGGACACCAGCTAGTGTAACGTGTTTTTGACCGTTTCATTACTGGAATATTGCGATCGCCGAGCAGGCTTCCAGAATAATCCCTACAAAGACAGCGGATTACATTATTTTGCGTAGCGCTACGCATAACCAGTTTAGGGCACAAATGGTCTGTTGAAAGCGCTTGCATTGCCTGCAGGCTCTTTTACCATTAGGCATTATCAAAGCGTTAAGCAATTCAGGATATCGTTATGGCATTTACACCATTTTCTCCTCGCCAGCCCGCCGCCTCTGCGCGTCTGCCGCTGACGCTTATTTCTCTTGATGACTGGGCGCTGGCAACGCTCACCGGTGCCGACGCCGAAAAATATCTGCAGGGCCAGGTGACCGCCGACGTCAGCCAGATGACCGAGCATCAGCACCTGCTGGCCGCGCATTGCGACCCAAAAGGCAAAATGTGGAGCAACCTGCGTATCTTCCGCCGTCAGGACGGCTTTGCCTTTATTGAGCGCCGCAGCCTGCAAGAGGCCCAGCTCAAAGAGCTGAAGAAGTACGCGGTCTTCTCCAAAGTCACTATCGCCCCGGACGACGAACATGTCCTGTTGGGAGTGGCCGGTTTCCAGGCGCGTGCGGCCCTGAAAAATCTCTTCAGCGAACTGCCGGATGCAGAAAAGCAGGTGGTCAGCGAAGGCGCAACCTCCATCCTGTGGTTTGAACACCCGGCGGAGCGTTTCCTGTTAGTCACGGATGCGGCAACGGCCGAACGCGTGACCGAAGCGCTGCGCGGCGAAGCGCAGCTCAACAATAGTCAGCAGTGGCTGGCGCTGAACATCGAAGCGGGTCTGCCGGTGATTGACGCAGCAAACAGCGCGCAGTTTATTCCTCAGGCAACGAACCTGCAGGCACTGGGAGGTATCAGCTTTAAAAAGGGCTGTTACACCGGCCAGGAGATGGTGGCGCGTGCAAAATTCCGCGGCGCAAACAAACGAGCGCTGTGGACGCTGGCGGGCCATGCCAGCCGTGTACCTGAAGCGGGTGAAGACTTAGAGCTGAAGATGGGTGATAACTGGCGCCGCACCGGCACCGTGTTAGCCGCCGTACAGCTGGATGATGGACGTCTTTTGGTTCAGGCCGTCATGAACAACGACATGGAAGCCGACAGCGTGTTCCGCGTGCGTGACGATGCGAACACGCTGAGCATCGAGCCGTTGCCATATTCGTTAGAAGAGTAATCGTATCCAGGTGCCCTCCCTCTCCCTGTGGGAGAGGGCCGGAGTGAGGGCAACCGCCAGCACGGTGGAAAAAACTACACCTGCCCCACGTACAAATAGATCGCCAAAAAATGGCATACGCTGCCGCCCAGCACAAAGCCGTGCCAGATGGCATGGTTGTATGGGATGCGCTTGCAGACGTAGAAAATCACGCCGAGCGAGTACACCACGCCGCCTAAGGCCAGAAGCGTCACGCCCCCTACCGACAGTTTGACCGCCAGTTGATACACCACAATCAGCGACAGCCAGCCCATTGTCAGATAGGTGACCAGTGACAGCACCTTAAACCGGTGCGCGATGGTCAGCTTAAACAGGATCCCCAGCAGTGCCAGGCTCCAGATAACAATCATCAGGCCACGCGACAGCGGTGAGTTGAGCCCCACCAGCAAAAACGGCGTGTAGGTGCCTGCAATCAGAAGATAGATAGCGCAGTGGTCAAACTTCTTGAGCCACATTTTGGCCCGCTGATGCGGGATCGCGTGATACAGCGTCGAGGCCAGGAACAGCAGGATCATACTCCCGCCATACAGGCTGTAGCTGGTAATGGCCATCGCGCTGGCATTGGCGTCCACCGCCTGCACCAGCAATAACACTAAACCGACAATCCCAAACACCAGGCCAATGCCGTGGCTGATGCTGTTGGCTACTTCCTCAGCCAGCGAATATCCCTGTGCGATTAATGGTCTACTCACCATACAAAACTCCGGGAAAACAAAAGATGATTATTCATCGCATAACTATGCTAACTGAGAATGATTCCAGTGAACACCTGTTAGCTAAAATAAAGTTAAACATGACGTTTCTAAATTACAATCAGACAGTTACACTTTGATTTCAGCGAACGTGCGTTTCGATTTTGATTATAAACATTTAAAATCAATCACATAAAACTGGTTCTGTCTGGGGTAGATCTCTGCGATCACGCTTTTCAATGCATCCAGGGTCATGTTCTCCTGTTCAGCGTGTTTTAGCGTCAATGTATCGAACGTAACGGTTGACGTTCCTGTTACTTCGATGGTGCAAAAATAACCATCATCCTCATAACGCCCCACCCGCAGGATATCGCCGGTTTTGAAATGGGATTCACTTTTATCCCGGATAGTGATGGTTTTACGTCCGGCCAGAATGTCGTCCTGAAAGCGCTGAAAAAAAGTGATGTCGTTTGGCTGCATGTTATTATTCCCTGAAGAAAAGTCTGATGAGTGAGTGTAGCCATTGTGAGCATGTTCTCCCATTCCGCCATTGCCAGTCTCAATAACCTGGAGATGATGGTCTACAACTATGTCATAAAAAATCGTGACAAAGTGATGTACATGACCATCCGCGAGCTGGCGGATGCGGCAGACGTCTCAACCACGACTATCCTGCGCTTTTGTCGCAAGCTTAACTGCGAAGGCTATTCTGAATTCCGCGTGCGCTTTAAGCTTTATCTTGAACAGAACGAGCCCCAGCAGGCAAACTTCGGTGCCAGCGAAATTATCAGCTTTTTTAAAAGCGTGAATAATGAAGAGTTCGATGCGTTATTAGATAAGGCGGTTGATATTATTTTATCGTCAGAGCGAATTATATTTGTCGGTGCCGGAACATCGGGTTCGCTGGCAAAATATGGCGCACGCTTCTTTTCTAATATCGGGAAATTCAGTAATCATATTGATGATCCTTATTTCCCGGTCACCAATGATATGGCGAAAAATGCGCTGGCGATTGTGCTTTCCGTCTCGGGCGAGACCGAGGAGATCCTGCGCTTCGCCAGCCAGTTCAGCCTGCATCACTGCAAGGTGCTCTCTATTACCAGCCACGAGCACTCGCGTCTCGCAAAACTGGCGGACTTTAATCTCTCCTGGCATGTTCCTCAGACGCGTATTGCAGGCGTCTACGACATCACCACGCAAATTCCCGTCATTTATATTCTGGAATCTCTCGGACGTAAACTGGCGAAGAAACTCACAGAATAAAACACCCTGTTTTTTTGATGTGACAAATCACATTTACTGTGAATTGTTATATCGTGACATTCAATTTCGCTTTGCTAGACTCGATGCCAATAAGCCATTTATTGAGAAGAGCAGCGATGAAAAAATTAACCTTACCAAAAGATTTTTTATGGGGCGGCGCGGTTGCCGCTCACCAGGTTGAAGGCGGCTGGAACAAAGGCGGCAAAGGGCCAAGCATTTGTGACGTATTGACCGGCGGCGCGCACGGTGTCCCGCGCGAAATCACCCAGGAAGTAGTGCCGGGTAAATACTATCCAAACCACGAGGCCATCGACTTCCACGGCCGCTATAAAGAAGACATCAAGCTGTTTGCCGAGATGGGTTTCAAGTGCTTCCGCACCTCTATCGCCTGGACGCGCATCTTCCCGAAAGGTGACGAAACGCAGCCAAACGAAGAGGGGCTGAAGTTCTACGACGACATGTTCGACGAGCTGCTGAAATACAACATCGAACCGGTGATCACCCTCTCCCACTTCGAAATGCCGCTGCACCTGGTGCAGGAGTACGGTAGCTGGACCAACCGTAAAGTGGTCGATTTCTTTGTGCGCTTCGCGGAAGTGGTTTTTGAGCGCTACAAAAACAAGGTCAAATACTGGATGACCTTCAACGAAATCAATAACCAGCGTAACTGGCGCGCGCCGCTGTTCGGGTACTGCTGCTCGGGCGTGGTCTATACCGAACATGACAATCCGGAAGAGACCATGTACCAGGTCCTGCACCACCAGTTTGTGGCCAGCGCCCTGGCGGTGAAAGCCGCGCGCCGCATCAACCCTGAGATGAAAGTTGGCTGCATGCTGGCCATGGTGGCGCTCTATCCGTTCTCCTGCAAACCGGAAGACGTGATGTTCGCCCAGGAATCCATGCGCGAGCGTTATGTCTTTACCGACGTCCAGCTGCGCGGATACTACCCGTCCTACGTGCTGAACGAGTGGGAGCGCCGCGGCTTCTCCATAAAAATGGAGGCAGGCGACGAGCAGATCCTGCGTGAAGGTACCTGCGACTACTTAGGTTTCAGCTACTACATGACCAACGCGGTGAAAGCGGAAGGCGGTACCGGCGATGCGATTTCCGGTTTCGAAGGCAGCGTGCCGAACCCGCACGTTAAGGCTTCTGACTGGGGCTGGCAGATCGATCCGGTAGGCCTGCGTTATTCCCTGTGCGAACTGTACGAGCGTTATCAGAAGCCGCTGTTTATCGTGGAAAACGGGTTCGGCGCCTACGATAAGGTAGAAGAAGACGGCAGCATCAACGACGACTATCGCATCGACTACCTGCGTGCCCACGTGGAAGAGATGATCAAAGCCGTGACGCACGACGGCGTGGATCTGATGGGCTATACGCCATGGGGCTGCATCGACTGCGTGTCGTTCACCACCGGCCAGTACAGCAAGCGCTACGGCTTTATCTACGTGAACAAGCACGACGACGGCACGGGCGACATGTCGCGTTCGCGCAAGAAAAGCTTCGAGTGGTATAAGGGCGTGATTGCCAGCAACGGCGAGAAACTGTAGCGCCGGGCGGCGCTACGCTTGATCCCCTCTCCCTTTGGGAGAGGGTTAGGTTGAGGGGTCTACTTCCCGCCCGCTAGCTCAATAAAACTGCCCGTCACGTACGACGCCTTCTCGCTCAGCAGCCAGACAATCGCCTGCGCCACCTCTTCCGGCTGGCCGCCGCGCTGCATCGGCAGCAACGATTTCACGCGATCCACTCGCCCCGGCTCTCCGCCGGACGCATGAATATCGGTATAAATCAGCCCCGGACGTACGCAGTTGACGCGAATACCCTGCGCCGCAACCTCCAGAGCTAAACCGGTTGTCAGAGAATCCACTGCGCCCTTCGACGCGGCATAATCCACATATTCACCCGGCGCGCCCAGGCGCGACGCGGCGGAAGAGACGTTCACTATCGCCCCGCCCTTGCCGCCATGCCTGAAGGACATGCGTTTTACCGCTTCCCGGCAGCAGAGAAAGTAGCCCGTGACGTTGGTCGCCAGGACGCGGTTAATGCGCTCAGCGGAGAGGTTCTCGATAGTGGATTGCTCAAACAGAATCCCCGCATTATTGACCAGCGCACGAAGCGGCTCGCCTTCACGATCGAGGCCGTCAAACATCGCTAGCACCTGGGCTTCATCACTGATATCTGCGCGGACGGCAAAGGCTTTACCGCCCGCTTCAACGATCTGGTTGATCACGTCCGTCGCGGCTTTAATGTTGTGATGATAGTTCACCGCCACGGTGTAGCCTTCGCGCGCCAGCTGCAGCGCGGTGGCTTTCCCAATGCCCCGGCTGGCGCCGGTGACCAGTGCTATTGCCATTTTCTTCTCCCAATAAAAAAGCCGGGTGGCGGCTTCGCCTTACCCGGCCTACGTTACTACATCAGCAATATTACTGGTATTCGCTCATCGGCACGCAGGAGCAGAACAGGTTACGGTCGCCGTAGACGTCATCAAGACGCTTCACGGTCGGCCAGTATTTGTTTGCCACGCCTGCCGGGAAGACAGCCAGCTCGCGGGAATAGCCGTGGTTCCACTCGGATACCATCTCATGCTGGGTATGCGGAGCGTTGACCAGCGGGTTATCTTCCAGCGTCCACTCGCCGTCCTGCACGCGGTCGATCTCCATGCGGATCGCCAGCATTGCGTCGATAAAGCGGTCCAGCTCGGCCTTGCTTTCAGACTCGGTCGGCTCAACCATCAGCGTACCCGCAACCGGGAACGACATGGTTGGCGCGTGGAAGCCGTAGTCGATCAGACGCTTGGCGATATCCAGCTCGCTGATGCCCGTCGCTTCTTTCAGAGGACGAATATCGAGGATACACTCGTGCGCCACGCGACCGTCGCGGCCGGTATAGAGCACCGGGAAGGCGGACTTCAGGCGCGTCGCAATATAGTTGGCGTTCAGAATGGCTACCTGGCTCGCCTGCTTCAGTCCTTCCGCGCCCATCATGCGGATGTACATCCAGCTGATTGGCAGGATAGAGGCACTGCCGAACGGTGCCGCAGAGACCGCGCCCTGACGGGTCAGCATGCCTTCAATCTGCACAACGCTGTGGCCTGGGACAAACGGGGCCAGATGCGCTTTCACGCCGATTGGACCCATGCCCGGGCCGCCACCGCCGTGCGGGATGCAGAAGGTTTTGTGCAGGTTCAGGTGCGATACGTCCGCGCCGATAAAGCCCGGAGAGGTAATGCCCACCTGGGCGTTCATGTTCGCGCCGTCGAGGTAAACCTGACCGCCGAACTGGTGCACCACTTCGCACACTTCACGGATAGTCTCTTCGTACACGCCGTGGGTAGACGGGTAGGTCACCATGATGCAGGAGAGCTTGTCGCCCGCCTGCTCGGCTTTCGCGCGCAGGTCGGCCAGATCGATGTTGCCATTTTTATCGCACGCAACCACCACCACTTCCATGCCCGCCATCTGGGCAGAGGCCGGGTTGGTACCGTGGGCAGAGCTTGGGATCAGGCAGATATCGCGGTGTCCTTCGTTGCGGCTTTCGTGATAGTGACGGATCGCCAGCAGGCCCGCGTATTCGCCCTGCGCGCCGGAGTTCGGCTGCATGCAGAGCGCGTCATAACCGGTCAGTTTCACCAGCCAGTCGGAAAGCTGGTTGATCATCATATGATAACCTTCCGCCTGCTCTGGCGGGCAGAACGGGTGCAGCTCGGAGAATTCAGGCCAGGTGATCGGGATCATCTCTGCCGCGGCATTCAGCTTCATGGTGCAGGAGCCCAGCGGGATCATCGCCTGGTTCAGCGCCAGATCCTTGCGCTCCAGAGAATGCATATAGCGCATCATCTCGGTTTCGCTGTGATAGCGATTAAAGACCGGATGCGTCAGGATCGCATCGTTACGCAGCATGCTTTCCTGAATGGAGCGGCTGTCGAGCGCGACCTCTTTGTCGAGTGCGTCAATGTCCAGACCGTGCGCGTCACCCAGCAGCACGCTGAACAGGTTCAGGATATCGTCGCGGGTGGTGCTTTCATCCAGCGTAATGCCGACGGCGTTGTGGATGTCGCTGCGCAGGTTGATCTCTGCTGCATTCGCGCGCGCCAGCACGGCCGCTTTGTCCGCCACTTCCACACACAGGGTGTCGAAGTAGTGAGCGTGGCGCAGCTTAAGGCCTTTCTGCTGCAGACCGCAGGCCAGAATATCGGCCAGGCGGTGAATGCGGCTGGCAATGCGTTTCAGACCAGCCGGGCCGTGGAACACGGCGTACAGGCTGGCGATGTTTGCCAGCAGCACCTGGGAGGTACAGATGTTGGAGTTCGCTTTCTCGCGGCGGATGTGTTGCTCGCGGGTTTGCATCGCCATGCGCAGCGCGGTGTTACCGGCAGCGTCTTTTGAGACGCCGATAATACGGCCAGGCATAGAGCGTTTGAATTCATCTTTCGCGCCGAAGAACGCCGCGTGCGGGCCGCCGTAGCCCATCGGCACGCCGAAGCGTTGCGCTGAACCGAAGACGATATCTGCGCCCTGTTTACCCGGCGCCGTCAGCAGCACCAGCGCCATAAAATCGGCGGCAACGCTGACAACCACTTTGCGGGTTTTCAGCTCGGCAATCAGTGTGCCGTAGTCGTGAACTTCGCCCGTTGTCCCCACCTGCTGCAGCAGCACGCCGAAGACGTCCTGGTGATCCAGCACTTTGTCGGCGTCGTCGACGATCACGTCAAAGCCGAAGGTTTCAGCGCGAGTGCGCACCACGTCCAGCGTCTGGGGATGCACGTCCGCCGCCACGAAGAAGCGGTTGGCATTTTTCAGCTTGCTCACGCGCTTGGCCATCGCCATTGCTTCGGCGGCGGCGGTCGCTTCATCCAGCAGCGAGGCGGAGGCAATATCCATACCGGTCAGATCCAGCGTCACCTGCTGGAAGTTCAGAAGCGCTTCCAGACGGCCCTGGGAGACTTCTGGCTGATAAGGGGTGTAAGCGGTGTACCAGCCCGGGTTTTCCAGCATGTTGCGCAGGATAACCGGCGGCAACTGCACGTTGGTGTAGCCCATGCCAATGTAAGACTTATAGCGCTTGTTCAGGCCTGCGATAGCCTTCAGCTCCGCCAGCGCGGCGAATTCCGTGGTGGCTTCCCCCACCTGAGGCGACGTGGCAAGCTGGATGTCTTTTGGCACAATCTGGCCGATCAGTGCGTTTAATGAATCCGCGCCAACTGTCTTCAGCATCTCCTGCTGTTGCTGAGCATCCGGCCCAATGTGACGTTCAATGAAGGCGCCACGGTTTTCAAGCTGGCTTAAAGTCTGTGTCATGAGCGATGGTTCCTGAAACGTGCAGTGAATTTAAGTTCCCTCTCCCGAAAGAAGAGGGTTAGGGTGAGGGGAAGATGGGCACCCTCGCCCCTGCCCTCTCCCGAAAGGAGAGGGGGATAAACGATTACTCGTCTTCTAACAGTGCTTCGTACGCGGTCGCATCCAGCAGCGCGGCAACCTGAGATTCGTCGCTGGCTTTGATCTTGAAGATCCAGCCGCCTTCATAAGGCTCGCTGTTCACCAGCTCTGGCGAATCGCTCAGCGCGTCGTTGACGGCAACGATTTCGCCGCTTACTGGAGCGTAGATATCAGAAGCCGCTTTTACGGACTCCGCCACGGCGCAGTCGTCGCCCGCGCTAACGGTCGTGCCCACGTCAGGCAGGTCAACAAACACCATGTCGCCCAGCAGCTCTTGCGCGTGCTCGGTGATCCCTACGGTGTAAGTGCCGTCCGCCTCTTTGCGCAGCCACTCGTGTTCTTTGCTGTATTTCAGTTCTGCTGGCACATTGCTCATTGAAGTTCTCCTGATAAAAATGATTAGGCGACCGGCTTACCGGCGCGAACAAAAATCGGTTTGGTCACGTTGACCGGCATTTCGCGGTTGCGGATTTGCACCACCGCCGTTTCGCCAATGCCCGCCGGCACGCGTGCCAGTGCAATACTGTAGCCCAGCGTCGGGGAGAAGGTACCGCTGGTGATCACGCCTTCGCGAGGATTGCCGTCGGCATCGGTGAAGCGCACCGGCAGTTCACCGCGCAGCACGCCCTTCTCGGTCATCACCAGCCCCACCAGCTGTTCAGTGCCCTTCTCGCGCTGCAGCTCCAGCGCTTCACGGCCAATAAAGTCACGGTCAGCCGGTTCCCATGCGATGGTCCAGCCCATGTTGGCGGCCAGCGGAGAGACGCCTTCATCCATCTCCTGACCGTAGAGGTTCATTCCCGCTTCCAGACGCAGCGTATCGCGCGCGCCCAGACCCGCAGGCTTCACGCCCGCTTCCACCAGCGCGCGCCAGAAATCAGCGGCCTTCTCGTTCGGCATCGCAATTTCGTAGCCCGCTTCACCGGTGTAGCCGGTGGTGGCGATAAACAGATCGCCCGCCTGCACGCCGAAGAACGGCTTCATGCCTTCGGTTGCTTTGCGCTGCTCGTCGTTAAACAGAGACGCGGCTTTCGCCTGCGCGTTCGGCCCCTGTACGGCGATCAGCGACAGATCGTCACGGACGGTGATGTCGATGGCATAAGGTTCGGCGTGTTGGGTGATCCAGGAGAGGTCTTTTTCGCGGGTGGCGGAGTTGACAACGAGGCGGAAGAAATCTTCAGTGAAGTAATAGACGATAAGGTCATCAATCACGCCGCCCGAGGCATTCAGCATGCCGGTATAGAGCGCTTTACCCGGCGTCTTCAGTTTGGCGACGTCATTTGCCAGCAGATAACGCAAAAACTCCCGGGTGCGGCTACCGTGCAGATCGACAATCGTCATGTGGGACACGTCGAACATACCGGCATCGGTGCGCACCGCGTGGTGCTCATCAATCTGCGAGCCGTAGTGCAGCGGCATCATCCAGCCATGGAAGTCCACCATGCGGGCGCCGCATAACACGTGTTGTTCGTACAAAGGAGTCTGTTGAGCCATCTTGTCCTCGTTGAAAAATTCACCGTGAAACCCGGTGTCGGCCCCGTGACCTGGCGCCGACGCAAACGTTCTCTTTTACCCGAACTTACCACCGAAACCGGCGGTTAACCATAAGGTAAAACGGGTCATCACATTAGCTTATGACCAAAAAACGCTAAAAAGCCTACAGAGTTATTCACTGGAAAAATGCGATTAACCCCGCACAAAATTAACAATGTTCTAACAGGATTTAGCACATGGTGATATTTCGTGCGGAAAAACGGGCCGATTTTCCGTAACATAAAATCTCGTAGATTAGATTTTCTAATGCGAAAAATGACGTGAAATTAGAATATTTCAAACGAGGGAATTTCCCCGGCGCAGAGGCCGGGAAAATAAAGTGTGACGGGGATCGAGATTAGCGTAACCAGTCGGGAAGATCGTTAAGACCCATCGCCTGGCGAAGAAGTTGAGGTTTGACGCCAGGAAGCGTATCAGCCAGTTTAAGACCAATATCGCGCAGCAGTTTTTTCGCCGGATTCGCGCCGGCAAACAGCTCGCGGAAGCCCTGCATGCCCGCCAGCATCATCGCCGCACTGTGCTTGCGGCTACGCTCGTAGCGACGCAGGTAGAGATGCTGGCCGATATCTTTGCCTTCGCGGTGCAGGCGACGCAGTTCCTCAACCAGCTCCGCCGCGTCCATAAAGCCAAGGTTGACGCCCTGCCCGGCCAGCGGATGAATGGTATGCGCCGCATCACCGACCAGTGCCAGACGGTGCGCCGCAAACTGACGCGCGTAGCGGCCGGTTAACGGGAACACCTGCCGCTCGCTTTCAAGGGTGCACAGGCCAAGGCGGTTATCAAACGCCATGCACAGCGCCTGGTTAAAGGCCTCCGGCGTCGCCTCGTGCATCTGCTGGGCTTTCTCCGGCACCAGGGACCAGACAATCGAGCACAGGTGCGGATCGGCAAGCGGCAGGAATGCCAGAATGCCGTCGTTGTGGAAAATCTGGCGCGCCACGCCGCCGTGCGGCTCTTCGGTACGGATCGTCGCGACCAGCGCGTGATGACGATAGTCCCAGAAGGTAAGCGGGATGTCGGCTTTATTACGCAGCCAGGAGTTCGCACCGTCAGCACCGACCACCAGACGCGCGGTCAGCATGTCGCCGCTCTGTAAGGTGATAAACGCCTCGTTTTCACCCCACGCCACCTGCTGGACCTGCGCAGGCGCAATCAGGGTCACGTCACTGCACTGCTGTGCTTTCTGCCACAGCGCGTGGTGGATCACCGCGTTTTCGATGATATGGCCCAGATGGCTATAGCCCATGCTTTCATCATCAAAAGCAATATGACCAAAGCTGTCTTTATCCCACACTTCCATGCCGTGATAGCAGCTGGCGCGCTGCGCCACAATATCTGCCCAGACGCCAAGGTGCGTCAGCAATTTCTCGCTGGCGGCATTGATCGCCGAGACGCGGAGATCCGGCGGAGCATCTGGCGCAACGGGCTGAGGCTGCTTTTGCTCCAGCACCGCCACGCGCAGGCCGCTGCCCTGTAAACCGCAGGCCAGCGCCAGTCCGACCATACCGCCGCCAACGATGGCGACATCAACATTTTGCACGGTGATAACTCCTTAACGCGCGACCCAACCAAGAGTCCGCTGCGCCAGCACGTCACGTGCCGGAATGAATAATTCCATCGCCATCAGCCCGAGGTTGCGACCTGCTACCAGCGGCGCCCAGCGATTGGCAAAGAGATGGACTAAGCCGTCGGTAACGCCGATTGTCGCCTCTTTATCGGCCTGACGTCGCTTCTGGTAATGGCTTAGCACCGAATAAGCGCCACAGTCTTTTTGCTCACCCCATGCCTGAGCAAGGGTTTCCGCCAGGCTCATGACATCACGTAGGCCAAGGTTGAACCCTTGTCCGGCAATCGGATGTAATGTCTGCGCGGCGTTGCCGACCAGCGCCACGCGGTGAGAAACAGATTGCGATGCGGTGGTTAACGACAGCGGATAGACCGCACGTTTCCCCGCATGGGTAATACGCCCCAGCCGCCAGCCAAAGGCTTTCTGCAGCTCGGTACAAAAACGTTCGTCGGACCAGGCTTTAACCTCTTCGGCCTTATCCTGCGGATGACACCAGACAAGCGAACAGCGCCCGTCCGACATCGGCAGCATCGCCAGCGGGCCATGCTGCGTAAAGCGTTCAAACGCCCTGCCGCGGTGTTCAGCTGCGGTAGAGACGTTGGCAATGACCGCAACCTGCCCGTAAGGCTGCTGACGCCACTCCACGCCACACTGGGCGCCGAGCGATGAGCGCGAGCCGTCCGCGGCGACCAGAAGCTGGCCTTCAAGCTCGGTGCCGTTTTCCAGCGTTACGCTGACCGACTCCTCGCTGCGGCTCACGCCGGCCACGCGCGCCGGACAATGCAGCGTGACGCCCGGCGCATCCTGGAGCAGGCGGAACAGACGCAATCCGACGTCGTGCAGCTCAACAACCTGACCCAGCGCGTCAATGCGGTAATCCTGCGCGTCCAGCGTGACAAAGCCAGCATGGCCGCGATCGCTTACGTGAACGGTTTTAATTGCCGTCGCGCAATCGGCGATGGCCTGCCAGATGCCAATGCGGGACAGTTGCTGACAGGTACCCTGCGCCAGGGCAATGGCGCGGGAATCAAAACCGGGATGATTCTTTGCCTGCGGCGCAACGGCTTCCACCAGGTGCACCGCAAGCTGCCCCTGCGTCAAATGCGAAATGGCCAGCGCCAGCGTGGCCCCGGTCATGCCGCCGCCAACGATAATCACGCTCATGCGCGTGCCGCTGCCATCAGCGCCTCGATATCGTCAGCGTTTTTCACGACGCTCGCGGTCAGGTTTTCGTTACCGGTTTCGGTAATGACGATGTCATCTTCAATACGAATGCCAATCCCGCGGTACTCCTCAGGCACGTCGGCATCCGGCGCGATATACAGGCCTGGCTCCACGGTTAACACCATGCCCGGCTCCAGCACGCGCGAGCGGTCCGTGCCGTACGCGCCAACGTCATGTACATCCAGCCCCAGCCAGTGGCTCAGGCCGTGCATGAAATACGGTCGATGCGCATTTTCAGCGATCAGGGTGTCGACCTCTCCTTTCAGGATCCCGAGCCTGACCAGGCCGGTAATCATGATGCGCACCACTTCGCCGGTCACTTCCTGCATGGAGGTACCGGGACGATACAGCCTGATCGCCGTCTCAAGCGATTCCAGGACAATGTCGTAAATGGCGCGCTGTGCCGGTGAGAATTTCCCGTTCACCGGGAAAGTACGAGTGATGTCCCCCGCGTAGCCCTGGTATTCGCAGCCGGCGTCAATCAGCACCAGATCGCCGTCGCGCAGCGCGCTTTCGTTTTCGGTGTAGTGCAGAATGCAGCCGTTTTCTCCGCCGCCAACAATGGTGTTGTAAGAGGGATAACGCGCGCCGTGGCGGTTAAATTCGTGATGAATTTCGCCTTCCAGCTGGTATTCGAACATCCCGGGACGGCACTTTTCTATGGCGCGGGTGTGCGCCAGGGCGCTTATTTCGCCCGCACGACGCATCAAATTTAGTTCTTCTTCTGACTTGAACAGGCGCATTTCATGCACCACCGGACGCCAGTCCGTCAGCGTGGCCGGCGCGGACAGATTCTGGCGCGAGCCTTTGCGCAGCTTATCCAGCGCGGTGAAAACAATCTCATCGGCGTAGGCATATTCGCCCTGCGCGTGATAGAGCACGTCGAGGCCGTTAAGCAGCTGATAGAGCTGCTGGTTGATTTCGCTAAACGCCAGCGCGCGGTCAACGCCCAGCTTCGCCGGTGCGGCCTCCTGGCCTAAGCGGCGGCCAAACCAGATTTCGGCTGTCAGATCGCGCACGCGGTTGAAAATCACGCTGTGGTTGTGGGTGTCATTGCTCTTAATCAGCACCAGCACCGCTTCCGGCTCGTTAAAGCCGGTGAAGTACCAGAAATCGCTGCTCTGGCGATAGGGATATTCGCTGTCGGCGCTGCGCGTGACTTCGGGCGCAGCAAAAATCAGCGCGGCGCTGCCCGGCTGCATTGTTGCCAGCAGCGCCTGACGGCGGCGCGAATACTCTTGACTCGACATAACCATGACACCCTCCTGTGCGTTATTTTTCTTAATGTAAGGTTGGCTTGCGGACTTCCGGCGCGGTCGGCTGAGAGCGCGTGAAGTTGTCGTGGCACAGCAGAGCCGCCACGCGCACGTACTCGATAATCTCTTCAAGAGACATTTCCAGCTCTTCCTGGTCTTCGTCTTCATCGTAGCCGAGCTGGGCGATGTTACGCAGGTCGTCGATCGCCTCACCCGCTTCGCCGGTCACTTTATCCAGTTTAGGCTGCGTCACGCCCAGCCCCAGCAGATAGTGGTTTACCCAGCCGGCCAGCGCATCGGCGCGATCGAACACGCTGACGTCGTCGCCTTCAGGCAGATAAAGCTGAAAAAGGAAGCCATCGTCTTCCAGCGAATCGCTGGTTGCAGCGTGCATTTTACGCAGCGCTTCCGCCAGCTCGTGACCAAACGCCAGCCCTTCATTCGTGAGGTCGTGGATCAGCGGCTGCCATGAGCTGTCGCTGTTTCCGCCGCACAGCATGCCACTGATCAGACCGTGCATTTCGGCAGGGGTTAAACCGATTCCCTGCTGGTTCAGTAACTGGTTTAAATCCTTGTAACCAGGCATTTCGTTCTGTATAGACATGAGCATTCGTCATCAAAGGGGGGAAGTTTCATGATATGCTACCACTTTGGACCCTGGTGATACCAGAAAAGGGCTTGTATCTTCACATCAGGGTAGCTATAGTGTCGCCCCTTCGCAGCCCCCGGGGCAGTAAGCGAAGGCAGCGCAGTCAATCAGCAGGAAGGTGGCATGTCTGCACAACCCGTCGATCTCCAGATTTTTGGCCGTTCACTGCGAGTGAATTGTCCGCCTGAACAAAGGGATGCTTTGAATCAGGCAGCGGACGATTTGAATCAGCGGTTGCAAGATCTAAAAGAACGCACTAGAGTCACAAATACTGAGCAGCTGGTTTTCATCGCCGCGTTGAACATCAGCTATGAACTGACTCAGGAAAAAGCGAAGACCCGCGACTACGCGGCAAGCATGGAGCAGCGCATTAAAATGCTCCAGCAGACCATAGAACAGGCATTGCTTGATCAAGGTCGCAATCCCGAAAGACCGGGACCAAAGTTTGAATAACACTTCTCAGTTGACTATGGTAGAGTAACTGTGAAGACAAAATTTCTCTGAGATGTTCGCAAGCGGGCCAGTCCCCTGAGCCGATATTTCATACCACAAGAATGTGGCGCTCCATGGTTGGTGAGCATGCTCGGTCCGTCCGAGAAGCCTTAAAACTATGACGACACATTCACCTTGAACCAAGGGTTCAAGGGTTACAGCCTGCGGCGGCATCTCGGAGATTCCCTCTCTTTTCTTCTACCGACTACCATGACCCAATTCCCTGAAGTTTCTGCTTCACGCCAGGACATCCGTCAGTTAATTCGTCAGCGCCGCCGTGCGTTAACCGCCGATCAGCAAGCGCATTTTGCCCAGCAGGCCGCCGCCCGTATGATGGCGTATCCCCCTGTCGTGATGGCGCACACCGTTGCGCTGTTTCTGTCATTTGATGGAGAGCTGGATACCCAACCGCTGATAGAACAGCTCTGGCGCGCCGGGAAGAAGGTCTATCTGCCGGTGCTGCACCCGTTCAGCGAAGGTAATTTGCTTTTTCTGCACTACCATCCGCACAGCGAACTGGTGGTAAATCGCCTGAAAATCACCGAACCGAAACTCGACGTGCGCGACGTGCTCCCGCTGTCACAGCTGGATGTGCTGATTACGCCGCTGGTGGCGTTTGATGAACAGGGCCAGCGTTTAGGGATGGGCGGCGGTTTTTATGACCGAACGCTGCAAAACTGGCAGCAGTACGGGTTGCAGCCGGTGGGCTATGCCCATGATTGTCAGGGCGTGGAGGCGTTGCCGGTGGAGAAGTGGGATGTGCCGTTGCCGGCGGTGGTGACGCCGTCGAAGTTGTGGGAATGGTGAATCAAACGTGCGGCCTGATGCCCTCACCCCAGCCCTCTCCCACAGGGAGAGGGTGAAAACATAAAAAAACGGTAACTATCGTTACCGTTTTGCATTTACCTCGCCACAATTAGTACAGCAGACGCGCGCGAATCGTTCCCTGAATCGCCTTCATGCTCTGCAGCGCTTTTTCGGCCACATCGTCATCCGCTTCGATATCAATAACCACGTAGCCCATCTGCGAGTTCGTCTGCAGATACTGCGCGGCAATGTTGACGCCCTGCTCGGCAAAGATCTGGTTGATCGCGGTCAGCACGCCAGGACGGTTCTCGTGGATGTGCAGCAGACGACGACCACCGTGCAGCGGCAGAGATACTTCCGGGAAGTTCACGGCAGAGAGCGTAGAACCGTTGTCGGAATATTTGCTCAGCTTACCCGCCACTTCCAGACCGATATTCTCCTGCGCTTCCTGGGTAGAGCCGCCGATGTGTGGCGTCAGGATCACGTTGTCGAACTCGCACAGCGGAGAGGTAAACGGATCGCTGTTGGTCGCTGGCTCCGTCGGGAAGACGTCGATGGCCGCGCCCGCCAGGTGCTTACGCTTCAGCGCATCCGCCAGGGCCGGGATATCGACAACCGTGCCGCGCGCGGCGTTAATCAGCAGCGAGCCCGGCTTCATCAGCGCCAGCTCTTCCGCGCCCATCATGTTTTTGGTGGACGCATTTTCCGGCACGTGCAGGCTCACCACGTCGCTCATGTTCAGCAGGTCAGACAGGTGTTGAACCTGGGTCGCATTGCCCAGCGGCAGCTTGCTTTCTATATCGTAGAAAAACACGTGCATGCCCAGGGATTCCGCCAGAATACCGAGCTGAGTACCGATGTGGCCGTAGCCGATAATCCCCAGTTTTTTACCACGCGCTTCATATGAGCCGGACGCCAGCTTGTTCCACACGCCGCGGTGCGCCTTGGCGTTCGCTTCAGGAATGCCGCGCAGCAGCAGCAGCAGTTCGCCGATCACCAGCTCCGCCACGGAACGGGTGTTGGAAAACGGGGCGTTGAAGACGGGAATACCGCGTTTGGCGGCAGCATTCAGGTCAACCTGGTTGGTACCGATGCAGAAGCAGCCGATAGCCACCAGCTTTTCCGCAGCGGCAATAACCTCTTCAGTCAGGTGAGTACGGGATCGCAGGCCAATGAAGTGGGCATCACGGATGGACGCTTTCAGCTCTTCGGTGTCGAGCGCGCCTTTGTGAAATTCGATGTTGGTGTAACCTGCCGCACGAAGGCTATCGATTGCTTTTTGATGCACGCCCTCGACCAGCAGGAATTTAATCTTGTCTTTCTCCAGTGATACCTTTGCCATTTACCCGACCCTGTTTTTGTCTGAACTGATGTTGTGCTGGATATGAATCCGCTGTAGCCAACATATCAAAAAAAACTATTGCAGCAATATGAACGTTTGCGTCAGCACTCTGAAGAAAAGTCATACAGAGCAAAATGTCAGAGGAAAATGCTATGGAAATTTACAAACGCGGCAGGATCGGCAAAAGAGGCGGAAAAACGTGACACAAGTCACCGAATTTAGCTTTTCAAAAAAATTTTAGCGGGGGGAGGACTCCCCCCGTCAGATCATTTTACTATGGTTTTCACGCCTTCAGCGGTGCCGATCAGCGCCACGTCCGCGCCACGGTTGGCGAATAGCCCTACGGTCACTACGCCTGGAATGCCGTTGATGGCATTTTCCAGCGCAATCGCGTCGAGAATTTCCAGACCGTGCACGTCGAGGATCACGTTACCGTTATCGGTGACTACGCCCTGACGATATTCCGGACGACCGCCCAGCTTCACCAGCTGACGAGCAACCGCGCTACGGGCCATTGGGATCACTTCGACCGGCAGCGGGAAATTACCCAGAATGTCGACCTGCTTGGAGGCGTCCGCGATGCAGATAAACTTGTCCGCAACGGAGGCGATGATCTTCTCACGCGTCAGCGCCGCGCCGCCGCCTTTGATCATCTGCATGTGGCCGTTGATCTCATCCGCACCATCAACGTAAATCCCCAGACGATCCACTTCGTTGAGATCGAAAACGGTAATGCCGAGGCTTTTCAGCTTTTCCGTGGAAGCATCAGAGCTGGAAACCGCGCCCTCGATTTGCCCCTTCATCGTGCCCAGCGCATCGATAAAGTGTGCCGCGGTTGATCCCGTACCGACACCGACAATGGTACCCGGCTGCACGTACTGGAGAGCGGCCCATCCTACTGCTTTTTTCAGTTCATCCTGCGTCATGATCGTTTTGCCTGTGGTGTGAAAACTCAGGGCGCATTATAGAACACGTCGAATGGAATTCGTCTGCCACGAAGGGAAAATTGTGTCATAGTGCAGAATAAGCAAAATTAAGGAGCCAGCCAGAGCAATGAAACGTCCGGACTACAGAACACTACAGGCACTTGATGCAGTTATTCGTGAACGCGGTTTTGAGCGCGCGGCGCAAAAGCTTTGCATCACCCAGTCCGCCGTATCACAGCGTATCAAACAGCTTGAAAACATGTTCGGCCAGCCGCTGCTGGTGCGTACCGTGCCGCCACGTCCAACCGAGCAAGGGCAAAAGCTTCTCGCCCTGCTGCGCCAGGTTGAACTGCTGGAAGATGAGTGGCTGGGTGACGAACAAACGGGCTCTACGCCGCTGCTGCTCTCTCTGGCGGTCAACGCCGACAGCCTGGCAACCTGGCTGCTGCCGGCCCTTGCGCCGGTATTAGCGGACTCCCCTATCCGCCTGAATTTACAGGTTGAGGATGAAACCCGTACCCAGGAACGCCTGCGTCGCGGTGAAGTGGTTGGGGCGGTCAGTATCCAGCCTCAGGCCTTGCCAAGCTGTCTTGTCGATCAGCTGGGCGCGCTGGACTACCTGTTTGTGGGGTCAAAAGCCTTTGCCGAGCGCTACTTCCCGAACGGCGTCACCCGCGCCGCGCTGCTGAAAGCCCCTGCCGTGGCGTTCGACCATCTGGACGATATGCATCAGGCGTTCCTGCAGCAAAACTTCGATCTGCCGCCGGGCAGCGTACCGTGCCATATCGTCAACTCGTCTGAAGCCTTTGTGCAGCTTGCGCGTCAGGGCACCACCTGCTGCATGATCCCGCATCTGCAGATTGAGAAAGAGTTGAAAAGCGGTGAGCTGATTGACCTGACGCCGGGGCTGTATCAGCGCCGGATGCTCTACTGGCACCGTTTTGCGCCGGAAAGCCGCATGATGCGCAACGTCACCGACGCGCTGCTGGCGTACGGGCACAAGGTGTTGAGACAGGATTAATCGCTTGAATTCCCTCTCCCTGCGGGAGAGGGTTAGGGTGAGGGCAAATTACTGCGCCTTAGCCGCCTCAGTTTGCTGAGTTTGAGTTGGCTCCAGTTGGAATACCACATCCACCTGATCGTCAAACTGAATGGTTGGCTGCTCATATGTTTCCTGAGCAGACACCGGGGCTGCATCAGCCTTCATCATCCGTACCATCGGGCTTGGCTGGTAGTTAGAGACGTGGTAACGCACGCTGTAAACCGGGCCGAGCTTGCTCTTAAAGCCAGAAGCCAGCTGTTCCGCCTGGTGAATGGCATCATCAATTGCCGCTTTACGCGCTTCGTCTTTGTGTTTTTCCGGTTGCGCAACGCCCAGCGACACGGACCGAATTTCATTCAGTCCCGCCTTCAGCGCGCCATCCAGCAGCGAGTTAAGCTTATCCAGCTGACGCACAGTCACTTCGACGGTACGCACGGCTCGGTAGCCTTTCAGGATACTTTTACCATTCTGGTAGTCATAATCGGGCTGAGTACGCAGGTTCGCGGAGTTGATATCTTTTTTACCGACACCGTTCTGCTCAAGGAAAGAGAGGTATTGCGCAACACGATCGTCAGCCTGCTTCTTGGCAGATGCCGCATCTTTCGCAGACACATTGACTTCAATTGCCAGCGTTGCGACATCGGGTACCGCGTCCACGCTTGCGGTGCCTGAAGTGACGATGTGCGGGCCATCCGGCAGTTCACTTGCCTGCACCGACACCGCACCAAAACTTACTAATGCCGCCAGGGCCATCACCTTAAACTTCACTGTTATTCCTCCATGTTGCGAAGAGTGCCCATTAACAGGGCGCATGCCAGCAAGCTTAGCGGGTCTTGTTCAGTTGTCCATAAGACAAGGATTAGTTGAACAATTCCTGAACGTGGTGAATTCCCTCTTTTGCCAGCTGAAAGGCAATAAACCACATCACCAGCCCCACCAGCGTATTAATGATGCGCTGGGCTTTGGCCGTACGCAGACGAGGAGCCAGCCATGCAGCCAGAATGGCGAGACCGAAGAACCAGAGGAAAGAGGCGCTAACCGTACCCAGCGCAAACCAGCGTTTCGGCTCAACGTCCAACTGCCCGCCCAGGCTGCCCAGCACCACGAAGGTGTCCAGATAAACATGCGGATTAAGCCAGGTGACCGCCAGCATGGTGACGATAATCTTCCAGCGGCCCTGCTTCATGACTTCCGCGCTCGCCAGTTCGAGGTTGCTGCTCATCGCGGTTTTCAGGGCACCAAAACCGTACCAGAGCAGAAACGCCACGCCGCCCCAGGTGACCAGCGCCAGCAGCCACGGTGACTGCATGAGCAATGCGCTGCCGCCAAAAATTCCGGCACAGATCAGCAGTAAATCGCTTACCGCGCACAGCAGGGCAATCATCAGATGATACTGGCGGCGGATGCCCTGGTTCATCACGAATGCATTTTGCGGGCCAAGGGGAAGGATCATGGCCGCGCCCAAGGCAAGCCCTTGAAAATAATAAGATAACATGACGAAATTCTCACAGTGTTGTTCTGGAAGGAGACTATACTGCGCGAATTACATTAGAGGAAATTGATAATATTAATTGGGGATTAGCAGCGCTTATAAAAATAAAGCCCGGTGGCGCTAGCGCTTACCGGGCCCGCGGGAGAAGTTATTCGGCTTCTTTGACTTTTTTGACGTTTACATCCATCTGAGGGTACGGGAAGCTGATGCCGTTGGCATCGAAGTCGCGCTTAATGCGTTCCAGCACGTCCCAGTACACGTTTTGCAGATCGCTGCTTTTGCTCCAGATACGCACCACGAAGTTAATGGAGGACGCGCCCAGCTCGTTCAGGCGAACCGTCTGCTCTTTATCTTTCAGAATGCGATCGTCTGAGGCGATGATGTTGCTAATCAGCGACTTCACCTGATCGATGTCGGAGTCGTACGCCACGCTGATAATCAGTTCGTTACGACGCACCGGTTCACGGGAGAAGTTAATGATGTTGCCCGCGATGATTTTCCCGTTCGGCACGACCACGATGCGGCCATCGACAGTACGCATGGTCGTTGAGAAAATCTGCACCTGCAGCACGGTCCCGGCAATGCCGCCAAGGTCAACGTATTCGCCGGAGCGGAACGGACGGAAGGTGACCAGCAGAACGCCTGCCGCCAGGTTTGACAGCGAGCCCTGCAGCGCCAGACCAATAGCCAGACCGGCGGCACCGAGAACGGCAATGACGGAGGCAGTCTGCACGCCCACACGGCCCAGCGCCGCAATCAGCGTAAAGGCGATAATGCCGTAGCGCACCAGTGCGGAGAGGAAGTCAGCCACCGTGGCGTCAATGTGACGGGCCAGCATTACGCGGTTAACCGCGTTCGATACGATACGCGCCACGATCATCCCGACGATGATGATGGCAATCGCCGCGACGATGTTCACGGCATAGCTCAGCAGCAGCGCCTGGTTGCGCACCAGCCAGTTACCGGCGTTGTTGATGCTGTCTACAACATCGAGTTGTTCCATTTATTCTTCCTTTTGTTAAACCAAAACACAAAATCCATCCCCCATGGAGACAGGCAGGTCCGTAAAGGGTAAACAAAAAGCGCAAGTATTGCCAAACAGATCACAAAAACCGGCCTGACAGGGTATTGAAAAAGCATAAAAAAAGGCCCGCATTTGCGGGCCTTCTGATGCTGTTAGCAGCTCAAATTACAGAACGTCTACCGCGTTCAGTTCTTTGAATGCCTGCTCCAGACGAGTAATCATAGAAGTCTGGGCAGCGCGCAGCCATACGCGTGGATCGTAGTATTTCTTGTTCGGCTGGTCTTCGCCTTTCGGGTTGCCCAGCTGACCCTGCAGGTAAGCTTCGTTGGTTTTGTAGTACTGCAGAATACCGTCCCATGTTGCCCACTGGGTGTCGGTATCGATGTTCATTTTCACTACGCCGTAGCTTACGGAGTCTTTGATTTCCTGAGCAGAAGAACCGGAACCGCCGTGGAAGACGAAGTTCAGGCTGTTGTGCGGCAGGTTGTGTTTCTTAGAAACGTATTCCTGAGAATCACGCAGGATAGTCGGGGTCAGAACCACGTTACCTGGTTTGTAAACGCCGTGTACGTTACCGAAGGACGCTGCGATGGTGAAGCGTGGGCTGATTTTGCTCAGCTCGGTGTAAGCGTAATCAACGTCTTCTGGCTGGGTGTACAGTGCAGAAGCGTCCATGTGGCTGTTGTCCACGCCGTCTTCTTCGCCACCGGTGCAACCCAGTTCGATTTCCAGGGTCATGCCCATTTTGGCCATGCGCGCCAGGTATTTAGAGCAGATTTCGATGTTTTCGTGCAGTGACTCTTCAGACAGGTCGATCATGTGAGAAGAGAACAGTGGCTTACCGGTAGCCGCGAAGTGTTTTTCACCCGCGTCCAGCAGACCGTCGATCCACGGCAGCAGTTTCTTCGCGCAGTGGTCAGTGTGCAGGATAACTGGAACACCGTAGTGTTCAGCCATCTGGTGTACGTGGTGCGCACCAGAGATAGCGCCCAGGATTGCAGCACCCTGAGGAATGTCAGTCTTCACGCCTTTACCTGCGATGAACGCAGCGCCGCCGTTAGAGAACTGAACGATAACTGGCGCTTTAACTTTAGCGGCAGTTTCCAGTACGGCGTTGATGGAGTCGGTACCCACGCAGTTAACTGCTGGCAGAGCGAAGTTGTTTTCTTTAGCTACCTGGAACACTTTCTGTACGTCATCACCAGTGATAACGCCAGGTTTTACGAAATCAAAAATTTTAGACATGTTGCTTAGTCCTGTATCTTCGGCCGTTAGAAAAGGTGCGAGCTCTTAAAAGCGCGCTGAAAATTGGGCAGGTTTCCCTGCCCTTGAATGGCTTACTTCTTAGCGCGCTCTTCGAGCATTGCTACTGCTGGCAGTACTTTGCCTTCCACGAATTCGAGGAATGCGCCGCCACCAGTGGAGATGTAGGAGATCTTGTCAGCGATACCGAACAGGTCGATTGCTGCCAGGGTGTCACCACCGCCTGCGATAGAGAACGCTTCGCTGTCTGCGATAGCGTTAGCAACGATTTCAGTACCTTTGCGGAAGTTCGGGAATTCGAACACGCCAACAGGACCGTTCCACAGGATAGTTTTTGCGTTTTTGAGGATTTCAGCCAGTTTCTGTGCAGAAACGTCGCCCAGGTCCAGAATCTGCTCTTCATCTTTGATGTCGTTAACAGATTTCAGGGTCGCGGTTGCGGTTTCGGAGAACTCGGTCGCTACGCGAACGTCAGTTGGAACCGGGATATCGCAGGTGCTCAGCAGGCGTTTGGCTTCGTCAACCAGGTCTGCTTCGTACAGGGATTTACCCACGTTGTGGCCCTGAGCGGCAACGAAGGTGTTCGCGATACCACCGCCAACGATCAGCTGGTCAGCGATTTTAGACAGGGAATCCAGAACGGTCAGTTTGGTAGAAACTTTAGAACCACCAACGATAGCCACCATTGGACGAGCAGGTTCTTTCAGTGCTTTACCCAGCGCTTCCAGTTCGTCAGCCAGCAGAGGACCGGCACACGCTACGTCTGCGAATTTACCGATACCGTGAGTTGACGCCTGAGCACGGTGAGCCGTACCGAATGCATCCATCACGAATACGTCGCACAGTGCAGCGTATTTTTTGGACAGAGTTTCGTCGTCTTTCTTTTCGCCTTTGTTGAAGCGAACGTTTTCCAGAACAACCAGTTCACCGGCTGCCACTTCAACGCCGTCCAGGTAATCTTTAACCAGGCGAACCGGGTTGGACAGTTTGTCTTTCAGGTAATTAACCACTGGCAGCAGAGAGAACTCTTCGTTGTACTCGCCTTCAGTTGGACGACCCAGGTGGGAGGTGACCATCACTTTCGCGCCCTGCTTCAGAGCCAGTTCGATGGTTGGCAGTGATGCACGGATACGCGCGTCGCTGGTCACTTTGCCATCTTTAACCGGCACGTTCAGATCGGCACGGATGAAAACGCGTTTACCAGCCAGATCCAGATCGGTCATCTTAATTACAGACATGGTGAATCCTCTCGTTGATTCTTAAAGTTTTGCAGACGCACAATGCGTCTTACCTGAAACCTTGAGCGGCCATTGCTAACGTGGTGTCGAGCATTCGGTTAGCAAAGCCCCATTCGTTATCACACCAGACCAGCGTCTTGATAAGGTGTGCGCCACTGACTCTCGTTTGCGTGCCATCGACGATGGCGCTGTGCGGGTCGTGGTTAAAATCTACTGAGACCAACGGTAATTCCGTATAGTCAACTATACCATGAAATGCCCCCTGTGCCGCTTTTTGCAGCAACAGGTTGACTTCATAGGCTTTTACCGGTTTTTTCACCGTCACGCTAAGATCGATTGCGGTGACGTTAATCGTCGGAACACGCACGGCAATCGCTTCAAATCGGTCATTAAACTGCGGAAAAATTCGGGTGATCCCTGCCGCCAGTTTCGTGTCCACCGGAATGATTGACTGGCTCGCTGCGCGAGTGCGTCGTAAATCCGGATGGTAGGCGTCGATAACCTGCTGATCGTGCATGGCGGAGTGAATCGTGGTCACGGTGCCGGATTCAATGCCATACGCATCGTCTAACAGTTTGATGACCGGAATAATGCAGTTAGTGGTACAGGAGGCGTTGGAAACAATGCGGTGTTCGGCCTGCAGCTCATGCTGGTTGACGCCAAACACGACGGTCGCGTCGAGGTCGTTACTTCCGGGATGAGAAAAGAGGACTTTTTTCGCGCCTGCAGCAAGATGCGCTTCGCCATGTTCGCGGTTACCGTACACGCCGGTACAGTCAAGCACCACATCCACACCCAATTCACGCCAGGGTAGCCCTGAGATGCTGTTCTCATGCAGCACGCGAATAGCGTCGTCACCAACAAAAAGTCGATCTCTTTCCTGGCGTACGTCCCAGGCAAAGCGCCCGTGGCTGGTGTCATATTTCAACAAATGCGCCATGCCCGTAGCATCCGCCAGTTCATTGATTGCCACCACGGTTATTTCCGCCCGACGTCCGGATTCATATAAAGCACGAACCACATTACGTCCGATGCGACCGAAGCCATTAATCGCTACGCGTACGGTCATAGATCTCCTGCAAAGCAATCCCTGAGTTTGAGGTGGCTGAAAGAGTAATCCAGCTACGCCCGAAGGGGAATCCTTGCTGTCACAAACTGCGATTGATTGGTCAATTGTCGAACATTTAATCGACTGAAACGCTTCAGCAAGAATAAGCGAATCGGGGAATAAAAGGAATGTCTGTCCAGATGAATAAGCGAGCTATATGACTTGCGTCACATTTTAGGTGGAATAATGCCGGCAAGGTAAAAGCAAAACGGTAACCGAGAGGTTACCGTTTTTTAGTGTTTGCACCCTCTCCCGTGGGAGAGGGCTCGGGTGAGGGCATCAGCCCGCACCGTACAAACAATTACAGCAGTTCTTTCGCTTTCGCGACAACGTTCTCAACGGTGAAGCCGAACTCTTCGAACAGCTGTTCTGCAGGGGCAGACTCACCGAAGGTGGTCATACCGACGATAGCGCCGTTCAGGCCCACGTATTTGAACCAGTAGTCAGCGATACCCGCTTCCACTGCCACACGCGCGGAAACCGCTTTAGGCAGCACGGATTCACGGTAAGCGGCATCCTGCTTGTCGAACGCGTCGGTAGACGGCATGGAGACCACGCGCGCTTTCACGCCTTCGGCAGTCAGTTTTTCCCACGCTGCAACCGCCAGTTCAACTTCAGAACCAGTGGCGATGAAGATCAGCTCCGGCTGGCCCGCGCAATCTTTCAGCACGTAACCACCGCGAGCGATGTTCGCCAGCTGCTCTGGCGTACGCTCCTGCTGTGCCAGGTTCTGACGGGAGAGGATCAGCGCGGTTGGACCGTCCTGACGCTCAACGCCGTATTTCCACGCCACCGCGGATTCCACCTGGTCACATGGACGCCATGTGCTCATGTTCGGGGTCACGCGCAGGGAAGCCACCTGCTCTACCGGCTGGTGAGTTGGACCATCTTCGCCCAGACCGATGGAGTCGTGGGTGTAGACCATCACCTGACGCTGTTTCATCAGCGCGGCCATACGCACGGCGTTACGTGCGTATTCAACGAACATCAGGAAGGTAGAGGTGTACGGCAGGAAACCGCCGTGCAGGGAGATACCGTTGGCAATCGCGGTCATACCGAATTCACGTACACCGTAATGGATGTAGTTACCGGCAGTATCTTCGTTGATTGGCTTAGAACCAGACCACAGGGTCAGGTTAGATGGCGCCAGGTCAGCGGAGCCGCCCAGGAATTCTGGAAGCCATGGGCCGAACGCTTCAATCGCATTCTGAGACGCTTTACGGCTCGCGATTTTAGACGGGTTCGCCTGCAGCTTAGCGATGAATTCGTTCGCTTTCGCGTCGAAGTCAGACGGCATTTCACCTTTCATACGACGGGTGAATTCAGCCGCTTCCTGCGGGAACGCTTTCGCATAGGCAGCGAATTTCTCGTTCCAGGCCGCTTCTTTCGCCTGGCCTACTTCTTTTGCATCCCACTGAGCGTAGATCTCAGATGGGATTTCGAATGCAGGGTGTTTCCAGCCCAGCGCTTCGCGGGTCAGTGCGATTTCCGCATCACCCAATGGCGCGCCGTGGGAGTCGTGAGTACCCGCTTTGTTCGGGGAGCCGAAGCCGATGATGGTTTTGCACATCAGCAGGGACGGTTTGTCCGTCACCGCGCGCGCTTCTTCCACTGCACGTTTAATCGAGTCAGCATCGTGACCATCAACGCCACGCACTACGTGCCAGCCGTAGGCTTCGAAACGTGCTGCCGTGTCGTCGGTGAACCAGCCTTCAACGTGACCGTCGATGGAGATACCGTTGTCGTCATAGAACGCAACCAGTTTGCCCAGCTTCAGGGTACCTGCCAGGGAGCACACTTCGTGAGAAATGCCTTCCATCATGCAGCCGTCGCCCATGAACGCGTAGGTGAAGTGGTCAACAATGTCGTGACCAGGACGGTTGAACTGCGCCGCCAGCGTCTTCTCAGCAATCGCCATACCCACAGCGTTAGCAATACCCTGACCCAGCGGGCCGGTGGTGGTTTCTACGCCAGCGGTGTAACCCACTTCCGGGTGACCTGGAGTTTTAGAGTGCAGCTGACGGAAGTTTTTCAGCTCTTCGATAGGCAGATCGTAGCCGGTGAGGTGCAGCAGGCTATAGATCAGCATTGAGCCGTGGCCGTTGGACAGCACAAAGCGGTCGCGGTCAGCCCATGACGGGTTCTGCGGGTTGTGGTTCAGGAAATCACGCCACAGGACTTCGGCGATATCAGCCATACCCATAGGAGCCCCTGGGTGGCCGGATTTGGCTTTCTGTACTGCGTCCATGCTCAGCGCACGAATAGCATTAGCAAGCTCTTTACGTGAGGACATTTTAACTCCAGATCGGACTGTTAAAGGCCATGCCCTTGACGACAGCGCGTTTTGGGCTACGCCGGAAAAAAGTGCCAACAATGTAACCCAAGCCGCAAGTCATGTACATGGAGCATTCTTTTGCTTGTTAAGAAATCTCTGGATCATGCTCGCATGTTGCGCAATCTGCTCGCCCGGCCCTGCAGATATTCCTTATACTTAGCCCGACACCGGCTTCGCTGACGGTGCCCTTTTCGGATTTTATTCAGTTTAACGAGTACGGAAGCAACCTCATGAAAATGCGTGCAATAGTGCTGGCCCTGGGTACAACGCTCCTGCTGAGCGGCTGTCAGAATATGGATTCTAACGGTCTGATGACGTCAGGCGCAGAGGCCTTTCAGGCCTATTCCCTGAGCGATGCGCAGGTGAAAGCGCTGAGCGACCAGGCCTGTAAAGATATGGACGGAAAAGCCACGCTTGCGCCGGCTAACAGTACCTACACGCAGCGTCTGAATAAGATTGCTTCCGCGCTGGGCGACAACATCAACGGCCAGCCGGTGAACTACAAGGTGTACATGGCGAAAGACGTGAACGCCTTCGCGATGGCGAACGGCTGTATCCGCGTCTATAGCGGGCTGATGGACATGATGACCGACAACGAAGTGGAAGCGGTGATCGGCCACGAAATGGGCCACGTTGCCCTGGGCCATGTGAAGAAAGGGATGCAGGTTGCCCTGGGCACCAATGCCATCCGCGCAGCGGCGGCCTCTGCGGGCGGTATCGTTGGCAGCCTGTCGCAGTCACAGCTTGGGGACGTGGGTGAAAAGCTGGTTAACTCTCAGTTCTCACAGCGTCAGGAGTCCGAGGCGGATGACTACTCCTACGATCTGTTGCGCAAACGCGGCATTAACCCATCAGGTTTAGCCACCAGCTTCGAAAAGCTGGCCAAGCTTGAAGCGGGACGCCAAAGCTCCATGTTTGACGATCACCCGGCCTCAGAAGAGCGCGCACAGCATATTCGCGACCGTATGGCCGCAGACGGAATTAAATAATTTCAGAAGGAGGCAATTTTGCCTCCTTTTTATTTCGCATGAATTGTTAACTTAACAGCACGTATCGATAACACCTCTAAAAGCCCCGCCAAATCTGCCCTATCGCATTGAAATGTCTGGTCACATAATTATTGCAAAGGTCACTTTTTCCGGTAATTATCACCCCCGCAGTTATTTAAATTAATATATCCAGACAGAGACGTTCCCTCCGTGAAAAAAGAATTATCATTAATTGCGTTAAGCTTATTTGCCGCATTACCTGCCGCTGCTAGCCAGCAATCCGACAGCCAGGGTTTTATTGACGACAGCCATCTGGACCTGTTTTTACGCAATGCGTATATCAGCCGCGACTACCATCAGGGCCAGCAGGACAAAGCCGAATGGGGTCAGGGGATCATCGCCACGTTTGCATCCGGCTATACCGAAGGGCTGGTGGGCTTTGGTGTGGACGGTATTGCTCAATACGGTGTGCGCCTGGACGGCGGCCGTGGCAAAAGCGGCGCAGGCGGCATCGACTTCTTTAAACAGGAAGAGGATGGCCGGGCAAAATCCGATCTGGCAAAGTTTGGCGCCACCGCCAAAATGCGTATATCAAACACCGTGCTGAGCTACGGAAATCAGCGTCCAGAGCTGCCTATCATTAATGCCGACAGCTCTCGCCTGCTGTTTGAAAGCTATACCGGCACCATGTTGACCTCAAAAGAGATCGACGGTCTGGAAGTCAACGCTGGTTACTTCACCGACGAGCAGCGTAAAAGCGATGACCGCCACGACAGCGGGCTGAAGAGCCTCTCCTTCGGCGGCGCGAGCTATCAGTTTAACGACCAGTTCAGCGGCGCGCTGTACGCCTCTCATAATGAAGAGGTAATGAACAAGCAGTACCTGGGCATGAACTTCAAACAACCGTTCAGCACCGGGCAGCAGCTGGTACTCGACTTCAACGGTTATAACTCCCGTCTGGACCAGGGCTACGCGGACAGCCTCAACACCGGCCGCAGCAACACCATCTGGAGCCTGGCGGCAAGCTACATCTGGGATATTCACACGTTCAAAGTGGCTTACCAGCAGAGCAGCGGCAGCACCGGCTACAACTACGGCGGCTATCGCGACAAGGGCGGCGTGGGTGACGGCGGTAACACCATCTGGCTGGCGAACTCCTACTGGTCTGATTTTAACGGCGAAGATGAGCGTTCCTGGCAGGCATCCTACGGTCTGGACTTTGCCGGCCTTGGCTTACCGGGCCTGAGCTGGACCACTGCCTACGTGCGTGGGAATAATATTAAAACCTCTGAAACCAGCAACGGCAAAGAGCACGAGTGGTTTAACCAGATCCAGTACCAGGTGCAGGATGGTCCGGCGAAGGATCTGAAGCTGAAACTGCGCTACTCCGTCCTGCGCGTCTCCAGCAACGCCAGCGAGTACAACGTGGGCGGGGACGAGATCCGCGCTTACGTGGAATACCCGTTTAACGTTTTCTAAAGGCAATAAAAAACCTCTCAGTAGAGAGGTTTTTTTTCACGCAAGGCGAGGCTTATTCGCCTTTTTTGGCTGCCTGAATGTAGAGCATTTCCAGCGCCAGAGTCGCTGCGGCCAGCGCGGTGATCTCGGACTGGTCGTATGCAGGCGCCACTTCCACCACGTCCATCCCGACAATGTTCAGATCCTTCAGGCCGCGCACCAGCTTGATGGCACGATCTGAGGTCAAACCGCCGATGACCGGCGTACCGGTGCCCGGAGCAAATGCCGGATCCAGACAGTCGATGTCGAAGGTCAGATACACGGGCATATCACCCACGATCTGCTTCACCTGAGCGATGATGTCGTCGACGCCGCGATCGTTGACCTGGCCCGCATCCAGCACGGTGAAACCGTTGTCTTTGTCGAACTCGGTGCGAATACCGATCTGCACGGAGTGGTTCGGGTCGATCAGACCTTCGTTCGGCGCGGTGAAGAACATGGTGCCGTGGTCAAACTCGCATCCGTTCGCGTAGGTGTCGGTATGTGCATCGAAGTGCACCAGCGCCATTTTACCAAAGTGCTTCGCATGGGCGCGCAGCAGCGGCAGGGTCACGAAGTGGTCGCCGCCGAAGGAGAGCATGCGCTTACCGGCAGCCAGCAGCTTCTCGGCGTGCGCCTGCAGCTTCTCGCTCATCTCACGCGCGTCGCCGAAGGCGTACACCAGGTCACCGCAGTCCACCACGTTCAGGCGCTCGCGCATGTCGAAGTTCCACGGGAAGCGGTTATGCTCCCAGGCCAGGTTAGTGGAAACCTGACGGATAGCTGCCGGGCCGTGACGACCACCCGCGCGGCCAGATGTTGCCATATCGAACGGCACGCCGGTGATCACCCAGTCAGCGTCGCTGTCGTACGGCTGGAAGTTCATCGGAAGGCGTAAAAAACCAAACGCGTTAGATACCAGAGAGTTATCGTACTGATGACCTAAAGTGCTCATGTCCTGACCTCTTTTAAAGTCGATACATTAAAAACAGATGAAAAAAAATCCCCTCCGCGTCGTTAAACCCGACGAGGAAGGGATTGATTCGTAAATCGCTTATTGGGGCGAATTATCGCCGGTAATGCATACGGGTTCAAGTGAGTATAGGGCATTGTGCGGTCTGATGCCCTCACCCCGCCCCTCTCCCACAGGGAGAGGGAGGTTTTCCTACTCGTCTTCCAGGTAGGTATACCCGTACAGACCCGCTTCAAACTCTTCCAGGAACTGCTGCTGGAGCGCATCGTCCAGCCCGGTATTTTTGACCTGGTCGCGGAACTGAGTGAGCAGTTTTTTCGGATCCAGCTGAACGTATTCCAGCATGTCCGCCACGGTGTCCCCTTCATCGGACAGCTCGATTTCTACATTGCCGTCAGGGAACACGAATACGTCCACCGCTTCGGTATCACCGAACAGGTTGTGCATGTTGCCAAGGATCTCCTGATACGCGCCGACCATGAAGAAGCCCAGCATCGGCGGGTTCTCCGGGTCGTACTCAGGCATTGGCATCGTCGTTGCGATACCGTCACCGTCGACGTAGTGGTCGATGGCACCGTCGGAGTCACAGGTGATGTCCAGCAGCACCGCACGGCGTTCCGGCGCGTGATTCAGCCCTTCCAGCGGCAGAACCGGGAACAGCTGGTCGATACCCCAGGCATCCGGCATCGACTGGAACAGCGAGAAGTTGACGTAAATCTTATCCGCCATACGCTCCTGCAGCTCGTCGATAATCGGACGGTGCGCACGGTTGCTCGGGTCGAGCTGTTTCTGCACTTCATGGCACATGTTCAGGTAGAGCTGCTCCGCCCACGCGCGCTCCTGCAGGCTGAAGGTGCCTGAAGAATAACCCACGTGAATATCGTGCAGGTCCATCTGGCTGTCGTGCAGCCATTCGCGCAGGGAACGACGCGTGCCCGGCTCGTGCATCTCCTGCCAGGTTTCCCACATGCTTTGCAGGGAACGCGGGGCATCGTCTGCCGGAGGCGTTGCCTCTGAGATTTCGCTACGCTCAACGCCGATGATGTTAGAAACCAGCACCGTATGGTGCGCGGTCACCGCGCGACCGGATTCGGTGATCACAGTTGGGTGCGGCAGGCCATTCTCTTCACAGGCATCGCCGATCGCCCAGATGATGTTGTTCGCGTATTCGTTCAGGCCGTAGTTCACCGAGCAGTCAGACTGCGAGCGGGTCCCTTCATAGTCCACGCCGAGGCCGCCGCCCACGTCGAAGCACTGAATATTCACGCCGAGCTTGTGCAGCTCAACGTAGAAACGCGCGGATTCACGCACGCCGGTGGCGATGTCGCGAATATTGGCCATCTGCGAGCCGAGGTGGAAGTGCAGCAGCTGAATGCTGTCCAGACGACCGCGCTCGCGCAGGATTTCCACCAGCTGCAGCACCTGGTTTGCCGCCAGGCCGAACTTGGATTTCTCGCCGCCGGAGGACTGCCATTTACCGGAACCTTGTGACGCCAGACGCGCACGCACGCCAAGGCGCGGCACCACGTTCAGACGTTCGGCCTCTTCCAGCACGATGGCGATTTCGGTCATCTTTTCGATGACCAGATAGACCTTGTGGCCCATCTTTTCGCCAATCAGCGCCAGACGAATGTATTCACGGTCTTTATAGCCGTTACAGACGATCACTGAACGGGTCATGCCCGCATGCGCCAGAACCGCCATCAGCTCCGCTTTGGAGCCTGCTTCCAGGCCCAGCGGCTCGCCGGAGTGGATCAGGGATTCAATCACGCGGCGGTGCTGGTTTACCTTGATTGGGTAAACCAGGAAGTAGTCGCCTTTATAGCCGTAGGACTCACGCGCGCGCTTGAAGGCGGCGTTAATAGAACGCAGGCGATGTTGCAGGATCTGCGGGAAGCAGAACAGTGCAGGCAAACGCTGGCCCTGAGCCTCACGGGATTTCACCAGTTTCGCGAGATCCACGCGCGCTTCAGGGACGTCCGGATCCGGGCAGACGCTGATGTGGCCCAGTTCGTTAACGTCGTAGTAGTTATTGCCCCACCAGGCAATATTGTAAGTGCGCAGCATCTTGCTGGCTTCCTCGGAGCTCATCGCAACCTCCTGCATAGAACGTAGTACACCCTGTTCGCCCGCTGACGAAGGCGAAAAAGAAGACATGTCGTCAGACATAGCGAACCTCAACTCTTTGTAATAAGTGTAAAACAGTTGACTACTATCGCAGCGTTATACGGCGATAACAACCCATAAACGGCTCTGTTTCCCAGCAGAGTATGCTGAAAACCAGACCGTGCGACCGGTTTCTTATTCATATCATTGTAAAACACGTATCCGAACTCTGTATGACAAGGTTCGGCGAAACCACGAGAAAACTCTTGTATTAACAAGAGCGCCCTTGTTCAGTTTTCACAAAGCGTGACCGGCCCTGGAATCCTGAGAAGCGCCGAGATGGGTATAACATCGGCAGGTTTGCAGACTAGAAATGCGGGTTGCGGGAATCAAATACGCGCCAGAACGGCTGCGCTGAATGTGCGGAAAACGATGGTTCATTATCTCGTATCACCTCCACGGCCGCCTCTGCTGAAACGGACCACAAGCCAAAGCTAAAAGTTCACTGCTTAACCCGGCTGGAAGTGGCGACACGATGATTTCATCGAGCGCTTATTTTATATGAGCCGCGCGCCGCGTTTTATACCGAGAACAGGGGTAAAAAGCAAAAGATAAATGTGCGTGTTGCCGGGGCCGTCAGGAATTATTGCCAGCCGTAATTTCAACTGAGTGAGAGGTTAGTCAAAAAAAACTGGAAATCGGGCGAAGAAGTGACCTAAAATAGCCATCCAGATGTTAATCCATCTATACTGATTAACACTCATACTGCCAGTGTCAAAAACCTGCAGGCCTTGGTAGAATTATCTCCTTTGGCTATTCCACACAGCAGCTTGAGCTAACCAAATTCCTCTTAGGTGAAATAAAACATGGCAAAACACCTGTTTACGTCCGAGTCCGTATCAGAAGGACATCCTGATAAAATTGCTGACCAAATCTCCGATGCGGTGCTGGATGCGATCCTGGCGCAGGATCCTAAAGCGCGCGTAGCGTGCGAAACCTATGTCAAAACCGGCATGGTTCTGGTTGGCGGTGAGATCACCACCAGCGCATGGGTTGATATCGAAGAGATCACCCGTAACACGGTGCGTGAGATCGGCTATGTGCATTCTGATATGGGCTTTGATGCCAACTCCTGCGCGGTTCTGAGCGCGATTGGCAAACAGTCTCCAGACATCAACCAGGGCGTTGACCGTGCCGATCCGCTGGAACAGGGCGCGGGCGACCAGGGCCTGATGTTCGGCTATGCAACCAACGAAACCGACGTGCTGATGCCAGCACCTGTCACCTACGCACACCGTCTGGTGCAGCGTCAGGCTGAAGTGCGTAAAAATGGCACCCTGCCATGGCTGCGCCCGGATGCGAAAAGCCAGGTCACCTTCCAGTATGACGACGGCAAAATCGTTGGGATTGACGCGGTGGTTCTGTCTACACAGCACTCAGAAGATATCGATCAGAAATCCCTGCAGGAAGCAGTGATGGAAGAGATCATCAAGCCGGTTCTGCCGACCGAATGGCTGAGCTCTGCGACCAAATTCTTCATCAACCCAACCGGACGCTTCGTTATCGGTGGCCCAATGGGTGACTGCGGTCTGACCGGTCGTAAAATCATCGTTGATACCTACGGCGGCATGGCGCGCCACGGTGGCGGTGCGTTCTCAGGTAAAGATCCGTCTAAAGTTGACCGTTCTGCGGCGTACGCGGCGCGTTATGTGGCGAAAAACATCGTTGCCGCCGGCCTGGCTGACCGCTGTGAGATCCAGGTTTCCTACGCGATCGGCGTAGCTGAGCCAACCTCCATCATGGTTGAAACCTTTGGTACCGAGAAAGTGCCTTCAGAACAGCTGACGCTGCTGGTGCGCGAGTTCTTCGACCTGCGTCCATACGGCCTGATTCAGATGCTGGATCTGCTGCACCCAATCTACAAAGAAACCGCTGCATACGGTCACTTTGGTCGTGAACATTTCCCATGGGAAAAAACCGACAAAGCCGCCCTGCTGCGTGAAGCTGCCGGTCTGAAGTAATCGACTGACATCTGCGTAATAAAAGGCCAGCCTTCGGGCTGGCCTTTTTTTGTCGGGTGGCGCCGAAAAGGTGCACATATGGTACCGATTACACCGCACCGGATGCGTCTCGCTTTCAGAATATTCTCTTTGCATGATCGCCTTTCTTCTGCTGTTACATCTCCTTTCAGTTAAGTCTGAAATGTGTACTTTCGCGATGCATATCACCTCGTTTACCTCTATATTTTCAAAGCTTTAATTATTTTTACGGTTGTACGTTAGTGTAACCGATTACACCTATGTGATTAATCTCACATATTTTTACGGGTCACTCACCTACCCTTTACATCAATAAAACTGATAACCCAACTGGAGGGCATAATGCCTGACAATAAAAAACAGGGGCGTACGTCCAACAAGGCGATGACATTCTTCGTCTGTTTCCTCGCCGCCCTGGCAGGATTACTTTTTGGCCTGGATATCGGCGTCATTGCCGGTGCATTACCTTTCATCACTGACGAGTTCCAGATCAGCGCTCACACCCAGGAGTGGGTGGTCAGCTCTATGATGTTTGGCGCGGCCGTCGGGGCCGTCGGCAGCGGCTGGCTCTCTTTCAAACTCGGGCGTAAAAAGAGCCTGATGATCGGCGCGATCCTGTTCGTTGCCGGTTCACTCTTCTCTGCCGCTGCGCCTAACGTTGAGGTCCTGCTGGTTTCCCGCGTGCTGCTCGGCCTGGCCGTGGGCGTGGCGTCCTATACCGCCCCGCTTTACCTGTCTGAAATCGCACCGGAGAAAATCCGCGGCAGTATGATTTCGATGTACCAGCTCATGATCACCATCGGTATTTTGGGCGCGTACCTTTCCGATACCGCGTTTAGCTACAGCGGCGCATGGCGCTGGATGCTCGGCGTGATCATCATCCCGGCCATTCTGCTGCTGATTGGCGTCTTCTTCCTGCCGGACAGTCCGCGCTGGTTCGCCGCCAAACGTCGATTCCACGATGCCGAACGCGTACTAATGCGCCTGCGCGATACCAGCGCAGAGGCCAAAAACGAGCTGGAAGAGATCCGCGAAAGCCTGAAGGTCAAACAGTCCGGTTGGGCGCTGTTTAAAGAGAACAGCAACTTCCGCCGCGCGGTGTTCCTCGGCGTGCTGCTTCAGGTGATGCAGCAGTTCACCGGGATGAACGTCATCATGTATTATGCGCCAAAAATTTTTGAGCTGGCGGGCTATACCAACACCACCGAACAAATGTGGGGGACCGTCATCGTGGGTCTGACCAACGTGCTGGCGACCTTTATCGCCATCGGTCTGGTGGACCGCTGGGGACGTAAGCCAACCCTGACGCTGGGCTTCCTGGTGATGGCTGCCGGTATGGGTGTCCTCGGTACCATGATGCATGTAGGCATTCACTCACCAACCGCCCAGTACTTTGCGGTCGGCATGCTGCTGATGTTTATCGTCGGGTTTGCGATGAGCGCCGGCCCGCTGATTTGGGTGCTGTGCTCTGAGATCCAGCCGCTGAAAGGGCGTGATTTTGGTATCACCTGCTCTACCGCAACCAACTGGATTGCCAACATGATCGTCGGCGCAACGTTCCTGACCATGCTCAATACCCTGGGCAACGCGAACACCTTCTGGGTCTACGCCGGTCTGAACATCTTCTTTATTGTGCTGACAATCTGGCTGGTTCCTGAAACCAAACACGTTTCTCTGGAACATATTGAACGTAACCTGATGAAAGGTCGTCCGCTGCGCGAAATCGGCGCCCACGACTAATCCTCATGCGGGAGGCGCCTCTTGCGCCTCCCCGCTTCGCGCTTTATGCTCTGCCCCTATGAAAGCACCCCGTCTCCCCATCGCCCTTCAGCAAGCCGTTATGCGCTGCCTGCGGGAAAAACTCGCCCAGGCGAACCTGAAGCTCGGTCGCAATTACCCTGAACCTAAGATCGTTTATCAGCAGCGCGGAACCGCGGCGGGTACCGCCTGGCTCGAGCCGTATGAGATCCGCCTTAACCCGGTGCTTATGATGGAAAACCAGCAGGCGTTTATCGAGGAAGTGGTACCGCACGAGCTGGCGCATCTGCTGGTGTGGAAACACTTCGGACGCGTCGCGCCCCACGGCAAGGAGTGGAAGTGGATGATGGAAGCGGTGCTCGGCGTTCCGGCACGCCGCACCCATCAGTTCGAGCTGGAATCGGTGCGCCGCAATACCTTCCCCTACCGCTGCCAGTGTCAGCTGCACCAGCTTACCGTCCGCCGCCACAATCGCGTGGTGCGCGGCGAGGCGACCTACCGCTGCGTCAAATGCGGCGAGCCGCTGATTGCGGAATAATCATCTGAACTTTCAGGAACTTTCCTGATCTGACTGATTGCATACGGGAACAACATTCGTTACGTTGCGGGCTCGTTTTGACACGGAGTGTAAGATGTCCCGTAATTTTTCTCTCGCGGTCGCCTTTCTGACGACGGCGCTCTCAGGCCATGCTCTGGCCGACGGTATCAACAGTTTTTCCCAGGCCAAGGCAGCAGGCGTGAAGGTAAACGCCGATGTGCCGGGGGATTTCTACTGCGGCTGTAAAATTAACTGGCAGGGTAAAAAAGGGGTCGTTGACCTTGAGTCCTGCGGCTATAAGGTGCGTAAAAACGAAAACCGCGCCAGCCGCATTGAATGGGAACATGTCGTTCCGGCCTGGCAGTTTGGCCACCAGCGCCAGTGCTGGCAGGATGGCGGACGTAAAAACTGCGCCAAAGATCCGGTTTATCGCCAGATGGAAAGCGATATGCATAACCTGCAGCCTGCCGTAGGTGAAGTGAACGGAGACCGGGGTAATTTCATGTACAGCCAGTGGAACGGTGGCGAAGGCCAGTACGGCCAGTGCGGTATGAAGGTTGATTTTAAAGAGAAAGTCGCCGAGCCCCCTGCCCGAGCGCGCGGCAGCATTGCCCGCACCTACTTCTATATGCGTGACCGTTACAACCTCAACCTCTCCCGCCAGCAGACGCAGCTGTTCAACGCCTGGGACAAGCAGTACCCGGTGACGGAGTGGGAATGCCAGCGCGACGAACGTATCGCCAGAGTCCAGGGGAATCACAACCCTTACGTCCAGCGGGCTTGCCAGGCGCAAAAGAGCTAACCTACACTACGGCAATTCGCTTATATCGCATGACACATGGAATTTCTGACTATGCGCATTCCCCGCATTTACCATCCTGAACTGATTACCGCAGGCTGCGAAATCGCCCTGTCTGATGACGCCGCCAACCACGTTGGCCGCGTGCTGCGCATGGGCGCAGGCCAGGCAATACAGCTGTTCGACGGCTCGAACCAGGTTTTCGACGCGGAAATCACGCGGTCTGATAAAAAAAGCGTACACGTTAACATCCTGCGTGGCGAAGTGGATGACCGGGAATCACCGCTGCACATCCATCTGGGCCAGGTGATGTCGCGCGGCGAGAAAATGGAATTCACGATTCAGAAATCCATTGAACTGGGTGTAAGCCTCATTACGCCACTTTTTTCTGAGCGCTGCGGCGTTAAACTGGATGCGGAACGTCTGAACAAAAAGATCCAGCAGTGGCAGAAAATTGCCATTGCGGCTTGCGAACAGAGTGGCCGCAACCGTATTCCGGAGATCCGTCCGGCGATGGATCTGGAGGACTGGTGTGCAGAAGAGGAGAGCGGGCTGAAGCTCAATCTTCATCCGCGCGCCAGCGCCAGCATCAATACGCTGCCCCTGCCCGTTGAGCGCGTACGCCTGCTGATTGGCCCCGAAGGCGGCCTGTCGGCGGATGAAATTGCGATGACGGCACGTTACCAGTTTACTGATATTCTGTTGGGACCTCGCGTTCTGCGCACTGAGACAACGGCACTCACGGCCATTACCGCGCTACAGGTACGGTTTGGCGATCTGGGTTGAAGCATTAACGGAGAAGAACATGATCAAGCTCGGCATCGTGATGGACCCCATCGCAAACATTAACATCAAGAAAGATTCCAGCTTCGCCATGCTGCTGGAAGCCCAGCGTCGCGGCTATGAACTCCACTATATGGAGATGAACGATCTTTACCTGATCAACGGTGAAGCTCGCGCCCGCACCCGCATCGTTAACGTCGAGCAGAACTACGACAAATGGTACGAGTTCGGCACCGAGCAGGATATTGCCCTGGCCGATCTCAACGTCATCCTGATGCGTAAAGATCCGCCGTTCGACACCGAATACATTTACAGCACCTACATCCTTGAGCGTGCAGAAGAGAAAGGCACGCTGATCGTCAACAAGCCGCAGAGCCTGCGCGACTGCAACGAGAAGCTCTACACCGCCTGGTTCTCTGACCTGACGCCGGAAACCCTGGTGACCCGCAGCAAAGCGCAGCTGAAGGAATTCTGGCAGAAGCACGGCGATATCATCATGAAGCCGCTGGACGGCATGGGCGGCGCGTCGATTTTCCGCGTTAAGGAGAGCGACCCGAACATTGGCGTGATTGCCGAAACGCTGACCGAACTGGGCACGCGTTACTGCATGGCGCAGAACTATATTCCGGCGATTAAAGACGGCGATAAGCGCGTTCTGGTGGTAGATGGCGAACCGGTTCCTTACTGCCTGGCGCGTATCCCGCAGGGTGGCGAAACTCGTGGGAACCTGGCAGCCGGTGGCCGCGGTGAGCCGCGACCGCTGACCGAAAGCGACTGGGAAATTGCCCGCCGCGTTGGCCCGACGCTGAAAGCCAAAGGCCTGATCTTCGTTGGCCTGGATATCATCGGCGATCGTCTGACCGAAGTGAACGTCACCAGCCCGACCTGCATTCGTGAAATTGAAGCGGAATTCCCGATTTCGATCACCGGAATGCTGATGGACGCTATCGAAAAACGTTTACAGAAATAACCTAACAATACTATTAGTGACAGCGCCTGTGTTTGTCCCCATACTGGGCGTTGTCGCTTTTTAAACCAGGAAACAGTACCTCTGACAATGAATTTACAGCATCACTTTCTTATTGCCATGCCTGCTCTCCAGGACCCGATTTTTCGCCGCGCCGTGGTTTATATTTGTGAATACAATGAAGACGGCGCGATGGGTATTATCATCAATAAACCACTGGAAAATCTTCAGGTTGAAGGAATTCTGGACAAGCTGAAAATACCGGCTGAAGCGCGACTGCCGGAAATCCGGCTTGATAAACCGGTGATGCTGGGTGGACCTCTCGCAGAAGATCGCGGTTTTATCCTGCATACGCCGCCGGTATTCTCTTCCAGCATTCGCATCTCCGACAACACCGTTATCACGACCTCGCGTGACGTGCTCGAAACGCTGGGCACCGCAGAGCAGCCTTCTGAAGTGCTGGTGGCGCTGGGCTATTCGTCGTGGGAGAAAGGCCAGCTTGAGCAGGAGATCCTCGATAACGCCTGGCTCACCGCGCCTGCGGACATGAATATCCTGTTTAAAACGCCGATAGCCGATCGCTGGCGCGACGCGGCGAAGCTGATTGGTATTGATATTCTGACCATGCCTGGCGTAGCGGGGCACGCCTGATGAGCGGAACGCTTCTGGCCTTCGATTTTGGTACCAAAAGCATCGGCGTCGCCGTGGGTCAGCGCATCACCGGTACCGCGCGTCCGCTTACGGCCCTGAAGGCCAATGACGGCACGCCAGACTGGAATCTTATCGAGCGTCTGCTCAAAGAGTGGCAGCCGGATGACGTGATTGTTGGGCTCCCGCTGAACATGGACGGCACAGAACAGCCGCTTACCGCCCGGGCGCGTAAGTTCGCCAATAAAATCCATGGCCGCTTTGGCGTCTCCGTGAAGCTGCACGACGAGCGTCTCAGCACCGTCGAAGCGCGTGCCGGCCTGTTTGAGCACGGCGGCTTCCGTGCGCTCAACAAAGGCAGCGTGGACTCCGCTTCAGCAGTAATCATCCTCGAAAGTTATTTCGAACAGGGCTTTTAACCACAGGGGTCTACAGCCGCCCCTGCGCCCGTCTCTCCGCCAGGCTCTGGTCAAAGTTCTGCATGCCTGCCTGCTGACCGGTTTGAATGATCCCGGGCAGTTGCCACGTTTTCCCTTCACGAATCAAATTCGCCGCCGCCGCAGTGTTCACCAGCAGTTCATACAACGCGACGCGCCCGCCCTGTAGATCGGGAAGCAGCCTCTGCGCCAGCACCGCCCGCAGGCTGCCGGCCAGCTGGTTACGCACCGGATCTTTCTCCTGCGCCGGGAACGTATCGACCAGCCGTTCAATCGCCTGCGATGCCCCGCGCGTATGCAGCGTCGCCAGCACCAGGTGTCCGGTTTCCGCCGCCGTCAGCGCCAGGCGGATCGTTTCGCTGTCGCGCAGCTCCCCCAGCAGAATAACGTCCGGATCCTGGCGTAAGGCGCTGCGCAGCGCTTCAGCAAATGACGGGCTGTGCTGGCCTATCTCCCGCTGCTGGATCAGGCAACGTTCGCTCTGGTAAATAAACTCCACCGGATCTTCAAGCGTGAGGATATGGCCGTCAGCATGGTGGTTGAGAAAATCGACCATCGCCGCCAGCGTAGTGGATTTGCCGCTGCCGGTCGCCCCCGTGACCAGAATCAGCCCGGCGTCATTGGACAACAGTTCCGGGATTGCCCGCGGCGCGCCCAGCGAAGAGAGCTGTGGGCAGCTACGCGGCAGCAGCCGCAGCGTCACAGAGACACCTCTCATCTGCTTAAAGGCACTGCCGCGCAGCCTCTGGCCTCCCGTTACCGTCGCGGCAAAATCCACCTGCCCCTTTGCCCACCATATCCCCTGCTGCTCATCGTTGAGCCACGCTTTCAATAACGCCCCGACATCGGGAGGCGGAAAGGGCGCAGGCTCAAGCCGACCTAATCTGCGCCAGCGCGGTGGCGAATCACTGCACAGGTGTAGATCGGAGACGTTATGCTTTACACTAAGGGCCACAATTTCTTCCACATCCATAGACTACTCCTCGGAAAATGAACGACATTGCGCATAACCTGGCACAGGTCCGGGACAAAATCTCAGCCGCCGCAGCGCGCTGCGGCCGGGCTTCAGAAGAAATTACGCTGCTTGCAGTCAGCAAAACCAAGCCTGCGAGCGCCATCGCAGAAGCTATTGACGCAGGCCAGCGGGCGTTTGGTGAAAACTACGTTCAGGAAGGCGTGGATAAAATTCGCTACTTCCAGGAACAGGGGAATACGGATCTGCAGTGGCACTTTATTGGCCCCCTGCAGTCGAACAAAAGCCGTCTGGTGGCAGAACACTTCGACTGGTGCCACACCATCGATCGCCTGCGTATTGCTACCCGCCTGAATGACCAGCGTCCGGCAGAAATGCCAGCGCTTAATGTGCTTATTCAGGTCAACATCAGCGACGAAAACAGCAAGTCCGGCATTGCGCTGAGCGAGCTGGATGCGCTGGCCGCCGAGGTGGCCGAACTGCCACGCTTAACCCTGCGCGGGCTGATGGCAATTCCTGCGCCTGAGTCAAGTTATGAAAGGCAGTTTGCCGTGGCACAGCAAATGGCTGTAGCATTTGAGGCGCTTAAAGCGCGCTATAACACGGTAGACACGCTTTCTCTGGGCATGTCGGATGATATGGAAGCCGCCATCGCGGCAGGCAGCACTATGGTGCGCATCGGCACGGCAATTTTCGGTGCGCGCGACTACTCAAAATAATAAGGAAACCTGAGGAACGCCATGAAGACGTTGACTTTCCTGCTCTCAACTGTGCTTGAGCTGTATACGATGGCGCTTTTGCTGCGCGTCTGGATGCAGTGGGCCCGCTGTGATTTTTACAATCCGTTCTCGCAGTTTGTCGTGAAAATCACGCAGCCTGTTGTCGGACCGCTGCGTCGTATTATCCCGGCGATGGGTCCCATCGACAGTTCGTCTCTGCTGGTGGCGTTTATTCTGAGCGTTATCAAAGCGATTGTGCTGTTTATGGTCATCACCTTCCAGCCGATTATCTGGATTGCTGCGGTCCTGATTTTAATCAAAACCATCGGCCTGCTGATTTTCTGGGTGCTGCTGGTCATGGCCATCATGAGCTGGGTAAGCCAGGGCCGTAGTCCGGTAGAATATGCGCTGATCCAACTGGCCGAGCCGCTGCTGCGTCCGATTCGCAACCTGCTGCCTTCGATGGGCGGTATTGATTTCTCGCCGATGATCCTGGTTCTGCTGCTGTACGTGGTTAATATGGGGATCGCTGAGTTGTTACAGTCCACGGGCGATATGCTGCTGCCGGGGCTGTGGATGGCGCTATGAGTGCCGTAAGCACCTGCGCTGACGGGCTGGTTTTGCGGCTGTACATTCAGCCAAAAGCCAGCCGTGACGGTATTGTCGGGCTGCATGGCGACGAGTTAAAAATCGCCATCACCGCCCCGCCGGTTGACGGCCAGGCGAACGCGCATCTGACCAAATATCTGGCAAAACAGTTTCGCGTCGCCAAAAGCCAGGTCATCATTGAAAAAGGTGAACTTGGGCGACATAAACAGGTAAAAATCCTTAATCCGCAATCTATCCCGACGGAAGTCGCGGTTCTGAAAGAACAGGACTAAACCATGCAGAAAGTTGTTCTCGCGACCGGCAACGCCGGTAAAGTGCGCGAGCTGGCCTCGCTATTAAATGATTTTGGGCTGGACGTGGTCGCCCAGACCGATCTTGGCGTGGAGTCCGCCGAAGAGACGGGGCTGACGTTTATCGAAAACGCGATCCTGAAAGCGCGTCACGCAGCGCAGATTACCGGCCTGCCCGCGATTGCCGACGACTCCGGCCTGGCCGTGGATTTTCTCGGCGGTGCACCGGGGATTTACTCTGCGCGCTATTCCGGCGTTGACGCCACCGACCAGCAGAATCTGGAAAAGCTGCTTGTCGCCCTGAAAGACGTACCGGACGAACAGCGCACCGCGCAGTTCCACTGCGTGCTGGTCTATATACGCCACGCGGAAGACCCGACGCCGATCGTCTGCCACGGCAGCTGGCCGGGCGTGATTACCCGTGAAGCGGCTGGCAACGGCGGCTTTGGCTACGACCCGATTTTCTTTGTCCCGACCGAGGGCAAAACCGCTGCGGAACTGACCCGCGAAGAGAAAAGCGCGATTTCCCACCGTGGACGCGCGCTGAAACTGTTACTGGAAGCACTGCGTAATGGCTAATTTGCCGCCTCTGAGTCTGTATATTCACATCCCGTGGTGCGTGCAGAAATGCCCGTACTGCGATTTCAACTCGCACGCGCTGAAGGGCGAAGTGCCGCACGATGACTACGTTGCGCATCTGCTGGCCGACCTGGACGCCGATGTCGCTTACGCACAGGGACGTGAAGTTAAGACCATTTTCATTGGTGGCGGTACGCCGAGCCTGCTGTCCGGCCCGGCAATGCAGACGCTGCTGGACGGGGTGCGTGCGCGCCTGAACCTGGCGGCGGATGCGGAAATTACGATGGAAGCCAACCCCGGCACCGTTGAGGCCGACCGTTTCGTCGAGTATCAGCGCGCGGGCGTGAACCGCATCTCCATCGGCGTGCAGAGCTTTAGCGAACCGAAGCTAAAACGTCTGGGGCGCATTCACGGCCCGGAAGAGGCGAAGCGCGCGGCCAACCTGGCGAGCGGGCTGGGCCTTCGCAGCTTTAACCTGGATTTGATGCACGGCCTGCCGGATCAGTCGCTGGAAGAGGCGCTGGACGACCTGCGCCAGGCGATCGAACTGAACCCGCCGCACCTGTCGTGGTATCAGCTCACCATCGAGCCAAACACGCTGTTCGGTTCCCGCCCGCCGGTGCTGCCGGACGACGACGCGCTGTGGGATATCTTCGAGCAGGGACACAGGCTTCTAACCGCTGCGGGCTATCAGCAGTATGAAACGTCCGCGTATGCGAAGCCGGGCTATCAGTGCCAGCACAACCTGAACTACTGGCGCTTTGGCGACTATCTGGGAATTGGCTGCGGCGCGCACGGCAAAGTGACCTTCCCGGACGGGCGCATTCTGCGCACCGCCAAAACCCGCCACCCGCGCGGATACATGGAAGGCCGCTACCTGGAGCGTCAGCACGACGTTGAGGCGGCGGATAAGCCGTTTGAGTTCTTTATGAACCGCTTCCGTCTGCTGGAAGCCGCGCCGCGCGCGGAATTTGCGCGTTACACCGGGCTGCCGGAGTCGGTGATTCGCCCGCAGATCGACGAAGCGCTGGCCCAGGGGTATCTCACCGAGAGTGAGGAATACTGGCAGATCACCGAGCACGGCAAGCTGTTCTTAAACTCCCTTCTTGAGCTGTTCCTCGCCGAAGAATCCTGAAGGCTGATTCAGGATTTTGCATCCCGCTCTGCCGGCTGAGGAAAAGGCTGGCAGAGTGTGGGGATGGAAAAATCAAAACAACTCCGCAAACAAATGACGCCCGAAGAATTACGCCTCTGGTATTTGCTCAGGGGTAGTCGCTTCTTTGGGTATAAGTTTCGTCGGCAGATGCCTATTGGTCCGTACATCGTGGATTTCGCCTGCTTTAAGGCGAAGCTGATCGTTGAGCTGGACGGGGGTCAGCATCAGAACAAAGAGAAGTATGATTCACGACGTACCGAGTTTTTGAATGCGAACGGATGGGAAGTCTTACGGTTCTGGAATAACGAATTCAGGGCTAATGAGGAGGAGGTGTTGATAGCTATTCTGCAACGACTGCAATGCCTGATGCCCTCACCCTAACCCTCTCCCACAGGGAGAGGGAACGATTACACCCTCTCCCATGGGGAGAGGGCCGGGATGAGGGGCCCAGCGCGCAGAGATCTTACTTAAGCGTCCCCACCAGCGCCTTCCGGCTATCTTCCAGCGACACCACGCGTTTACACACGTCTTTGCCGAACTGCTGGAAATCATCTTCCTGGTTCTTCCACTCGTTCTGAATGGAGGTCTGCAAGCCGCCCAGGCTGCCCAGCACGCCCTGCAGCGGGTTACCGCCGCCTTTCAGCACGGCTTTCGCCCCCATTTCGTTGATGCTGTCCTGCAGGATGCCGCCCATCGCCTGATTCACCAGCTGCTGCCCGTCAGCGCGGACCTGATCGATCGCCTTGTAGTGGAACGTCAGGCCGTCGGTGCGCGTCTCGATAATGCGGTTCATCTGCTCTTTAAGCTGCTTATCGAGCTTCGTCAGGCGGGTGCGCATGTTGCTGCTCTCACCCACTTCTTTAGTAATGATCTTATCCAGCGCGACGCGGCTTTTCTCAACGCGGGTCAGCGCGCCGTCGTTGATCCACGGCAGTGCGGTACGCAGCTCAGCCTGGTAATCCTTCGCCTGCTCGCGCTGCGCGGCAGTCAGGCTTTGCGGCTTGCCGTTAAACGTCACGTTACCATCCGGCGTAATCACCAGATTGCCGTTCTCGCCTTTGACCTGCACGGTTTGCGGGCTTAACACCACGTCATCACGCGGGGTGACACTACATTGATAATCCGCATGGGCGGTGAATCCGGTTGCCATCAAAGCAACAGCCAGCAACGTTTTGCGCATCTTAAACACTCCCTCAGACAAAATGGGCCAGCTAATGCTGGCCCCTTACTGCTTTATTAGTCCCACCAAACGTCGAAAAGTTCGCTGACGCGGACATCTTCGAGCTTATGGTCTTCAAGCCATTTACGTACCAGGGCCTGATGTTCTTCAGTGCATTTACCCACTTCCTGGGTGCAGATCAGACCTTCCCAGGCCAGGTAGCCGCTACCGTCGAAGGCCAGCTTGTTTGGCTCAATCACGTCATTGATGAACGCGTCAACGTCCCGATCGATCTGCTCTACACTGGTGCCTTCCGGGAAACGCCACGCAACGGAGAAGCCCACTTCCTGGAATTCTTCGATGTGCATCTTTTTACGCAGACGACGGCTACGATTCTTTGCCATTATTTCACCCTCTCGAACATTAAGTCCCATACACCGTGACCAAGACGATGGCCACGCTGTTCAAATTTCGTTACCGGACGCGATTCCGGACGCGGTACATAGTCGTTGCTCTCAGACTGGTTTTTATACCCGTCCAGCGACGACATCACTTCCAGCATATGTTCCGCATACGGTTCCCAGTCGGTCGCCATATGGAAGACACCGCCCAGCTTCAGCTTACTTTTCACCAGCTCGGCAAACGGCGCCTGAACGATACGGCGTTTATTATGACGTGCTTTGTGCCACGGGTCAGGGAAAAAGAGCTGAACCATGGTTAAAGAATTGTCAGGAATCATTTTATGCAGCACTTCCACCGCGTCGTGACACATTACGCGCAGGTTCTCAACGCCCTCTTCATGGGCCGTTGCCAGGCATGCGCCCACGCCCGGGGAGTGGACTTCGATACCGAGGAAGTTCTGCTCCGGACGAGCTTTCGCCATGGCCACCAGCGAGGTGCCCATACCAAACCCGATCTCCAGCGTGACGGGTGCTTCGCGGCCAAACAGTTCAGTAAAGTCCAGAGGCTGCTCGCTGAACTCAACGCCCATCACCGGCCAGTAGTTGTCCAGCGCATGTTGCTGCCCTTTTGTCAGGCGACCCTGACGGCGGACAAAGCTGCGAATACGGCGCAGCGGGCGACCGTTTTCATCAAATTCCGGTGAAATGACGTCGTTTTTCATAAAAGAGTTGTCTGCTTGTGAGAATGTTCGGGAAACGGGCATTATCCAAAGTTAAGGCTTCTATGCAAGCATGGGAAAGATCCGGTTTACAGCAGATTGACGCTGTGCTGCAATCTGCGTCCCTGATTATGCGAATCGATGACCATGCAAGCCTCTCAATTTTCAGCCCAGGTGCTGGACTGGTACGACAAATACGGGCGTAAAACCCTGCCCTGGCAAATTGAAAAAACGCCTTACAAAGTATGGCTCTCCGAGGTGATGTTGCAACAAACGCAGGTCGCCACGGTTATACCTTACTTCGAGCGTTTTATGGCGCGCTTCCCGACGGTGACCGATCTGGCCAACGCGCCGCTGGACGAGGTCCTGCACCTGTGGACCGGTCTTGGCTATTACGCCCGCGCGCGTAACCTTCACAAGGCCGCACAGCAGGTTGCCATGCACCACAACGGGAAATTTCCGGAAACCTTCGATGAGGTGGCCGATCTCCCCGGCGTCGGACGTTCAACCGCAGGCGCCATTCTCTCCCTGTCTTTAGGCAAGCATTTCCCGATCCTCGACGGCAACGTGAAGCGCGTGCTGGCACGCTGCTACGCCGTCGACGGCTGGCCGGGGAAGAAGGATGTTGAGAAACGCCTTTGGGAAATAAGTGAAGCGGTCACCCCGGCCAACGGCGTCGAGCGTTTCAACCAAGCGATGATGGATCTCGGCGCGATGGTCTGTACGCGCTCAAAACCAAAATGCGAACTCTGCCCGGTGAATAATCTCTGCGTGGCGTATGCCAACCATTCATGGGCGCAATATCCGGGTAAGAAACCCAAACAGACGCTGCCGGAGCGCACCGGCTATATGCTGCTGATGCAGCACGGCGACGAGGTCTTCCTCGCCCAGCGTCCACCGAGCGGTCTGTGGGGTGGTCTATACTGCTTCCCACAGTTTGAAGATGAAGATTTGCTGCGTGAATGGCTTAAACAGCGCGGGATTGCTGCCGATAACCTGACGCAGTTGACCGCGTTTCGCCATACGTTCAGCCATTTCCACCTGGATATTGTACCCATGTGGCTTCCCGTGTCGTCATTTGCCTCGTGCATGGATGAAGGCACCGCTCTCTGGTATAACTTAGCGCAACCGCCATCAGTCGGACTGGCGGCTCCCGTGGAGCGCCTGTTACAGCAATTACGTGCCGGTGCAATGGTTTAGCATCGACAAGAAAAAGAGGAATGAGTATGGCCAGAACGATTTTTTGTACTTTCCTGCAGCGTGACGCTGAAGGCCAGGATTTCCAGCTTTATCCGGGCGACCTGGGTAAACGCATCTACAATGAAATTTCCAAAGAAGCCTGGGGACAGTGGCAGAAAAAGCAGACCATGCTGATCAACGAGAAAAAACTCAGCATGATGAACCCGGAACACCGCAAGCTGCTGGAGCAGGAGATGGTGAGCTTCCTGTTCGAAGGTAAAGACGTGCACATCGAAGGCTATACGCCACCGGAAAAATAACAGCGTGCGGGGGAAACCCCGCCGTTAAAGCAAACACAACACGCACTCCCGGAATGATGAAAAAACTTTTAGCGCTAGCCCTTGTTGCGCCGTTGCTTGTCTCGTGTTCGTCAAAAAAAGGCGAAGATTACAACGAAGCCTGGATCAAGGACACCAACGGTTTTGACATTTTGATGGGGCAGTTTGCCCACAACATCGAGAACATATGGGGATTTAACGAAGTTCTTATTGCCGGACCTAAGGACTACGTTAAGTACACCGACGCCTATCAGACCCGAAGCCACATCAACTTTGATGAGGGTACGATCACGGTTGAAACCATCGCAGGCACCGACCCTGCGGCAAGACTGCGTCAGGCGATCGTCAAAACCCTGCTGATGGGTGACGATCCGGGATCTATCGATCTCTACTCCGATGCCGACGATATCACGATCTCGAAAGAGCCGTTCCTGTACGGCCAGGTTGTCGATCAGACCGGTCAGCCGATCCGCTGGGAAGGTCGCGCCACGAAATTTGCCGACTACCTGCTGCAAACGCGCCTGAAAAGCCGCTCTAACGGTCTGAAGATTATCTACAGCGTCACCATCAACCTCGTCCCGAACCACCTCGACAAGCGTGCGCATAAGTATCTGGGCATGGTGCGTCAGGCCTCGCGTAAATACGGCGTGGATGAGTCGCTGATCCTGGCGATTATGCAGACCGAATCCTCGTTTAACCCGTATGCGGTAAGCCGTTCCGATGCCCTGGGGCTGATGCAGGTTGTGCAGCACAGCGCCGGTAAAGACGTCTTCCGCGCGCAGGGTAAATCCGGCACGCCGAGCCGCAGCTATCTGTTCGACCCGCAGAGCAACATTGATACCGGCACGGCCTATCTGGCGATGCTGAACAATGTCTACCTGGGCGGAATTGATAACCCAACGTCGCGCCGCTATGCGGTGATCACCGCCTATAACGGCGGCGCGGGCAGCGTGCTGCGCGTCTTCTCAAATGACAAAGTGCAGGCCGCGAACATCATCAACAGCATGGCGCCGGGGGATGTCTACTCTACCCTCACCACCCGCCACCCGTCTGCGGAATCCCGTCGCTATTTGTATAAGGTGAATACGGCGCAGAAGAACTACCGTCGCCGGTGATCGGCACACCTTCTCCCCTCTGGGAGAAGGTGTTCTTTTTCCCCTCTCCCTGTGGGAGAGGGTCAGGGTGAGGCATCAGGCCGCACCTGTCCAACACCACCCATACGAAAATGTTATTTGCATCACAATCCAAACTGCAAATTAATGTGGATTGCATTTTTTTGCGGGAGGTAACAAAACATATCGTTGCCAACTGATAGAATTGCATCAAATAACAACCCTGAATGTTCCCAAAACAACATATCTCCCGCTCACTTGTGAGGAAAGTAACATGAACCTTAAGCTGCAGCTTAAAATTTTGTCGTTTCTGCAGTTCTGCCTGTGGGGTAGCTGGCTGACTACACTCGGCTCCTATATGTTTGTGACGCTCAAGTTTGATGGTGCGTCAATCGGTGCCGTCTACAGCTCGCTCGGTATTGCGGCTGTCTTCATGCCAACGCTGCTGGGCATCGTGGCGGATAAATGGCTAAGCGCCAAATGGCTGTACATGCTTTGCCATCTGGTGGGCGCGGGGACGCTGTTTATGGCAGCCCAGGTGACCACGCCGGGGGCAATGTTCATGGTGATCCTGCTTAACTCGCTGGCCTATATGCCAACGCTTGGCCTGATCAACACCATCTCCTACTACCGCCTGAAGTCCGCGGATATGGATATCGTGACCGATTTCCCGCCAATCCGTATCTGGGGCACCATCGGCTTTATCATGGCGATGTGGGGCGTGAGCTTCGCGGGCTTCGAACTGAGCCATATGCAGCTCTATATCGGTGCGGCGCTCTCCGTGGTGCTGGCGATCTTCACCCTGACGCTGCCAACCATTCCGGTTTCTAACCAGCAGAAAAACCAGAGCTGGAGCACCATGCTCGGCCTGGACGCGTTCGCGCTGTTTAAAAACAAACGCATGGCGATCTTCTTTATCTTCTCTATGCTGCTGGGCGCAGAGCTGCAGATCACCAACATGTTCGGCAACACCTTCCTGCACAGCTTCGATAACAACCCGCTGTTCTCCGGCAGCTTTATCGTTGAACATGCGTCGGTGATGATGTCCATCTCTCAGATCTCTGAGACGCTGTTCATCCTGACCATCCCGTTCTTCCTGAGCCGCTACGGCATCAAAAACGTCATGCTGATCAGTATCGCCGCATGGATGTTGCGCTTCGGCCTGTTCGCCTACGGTGACCCGAGCGCGTTCGGAACCGTGCTGCTGGTGCTGTCGATGATCGTTTACGGCTGCGCCTTCGACTTCTTCAACATCTCTGGTTCGGTGTTTGTTGAAAAAGAGGTGAAGCCTGAAATCCGCGCCAGCGCGCAGGGTATGTTCCTGATGATGACCAACGGCTTCGGCTGTATTCTGGGCGGCGTGGTGAGCGGTAAAGTGGTTGAGATGTACACCACCAACGGCATTACCAACTGGCAGCCTGTGTGGCTGATCTTCGCGGCGTACTCGCTGGTGCTGTTCTTCGCGTTCATCGCGCTGTTCAAGTACAAGCACGTGCGCGAGCCGCACGGTGCGCAGCCGATCGCGCATTGATTGTTGTGCCCGGTGGCGCTGCGCTTACCGGGCCTACAAAACAAGACCGCAGGCCGGGTAAGGCGAAGCCGCCACCCGGCTATTTTATTCCAGACAGCACCCAACCCACCGACAGCAAATCCGCGCTACCGCCCGGGCTCAGGTTCCGTTCAATCAGTGCGTTATCCATCTTAAACAACGCCTCGCGGTCCCAGCCGTTAGCCAGCAGTTCCCGCGCGTAGCCCTGAACGTAGCGCAGCCCTTCCATGCCGCCGCGTGAAACCAGATTACTGTCCTGATTAACCGCCATCAGGCGTAACAGCAGGCCGTGAAGTGAATGTCCGTTCCACTGCGCCAGCGCCTTACGGACCGTCGCAAAGCCGCTCTCAGCCTCGCCGCGCGCCCCGGTTAAGCCGTACTGCTGAAACTGCCGCTCGCCCGCCGTCGCCTGCCCGCTGCGCGCGGCTAGTTCCCGCGACACCAGCCCGCTGCAGATGTTACTCACCTCACAGCAGAGGCTGTCTGCGGAGATATTTTTCACACGTCCGGCGGCGAAACACAGTAAACCCAGGGCAAAAATCCCGCCCTTGTGGGTGTTCACTCCGTTCGTCGCGGCGTACATCGCCTGCTCGCAGGCCATCCCCATCGGGCGGATCATCCGAAGCTGTGCATCAGCGGGTTTATCCGCATGCGCGTTACCGAGCTCGGCAAAGCGCGAAAACCACGGCGTAATCGCCGCAATGCTGCGGACGAACAGCCCGTGGTCCATATCGCGATGGGAACCGTTATTGAGCTTGTCCACCAGCCCCGGCTTGGGCGTCAGCTCCAGCTCCTGCCACAGCGCCGCCTCGGCAAGCGCGGGCACGTCAGCCGGGCGCGGTTTAGTCGCGAGCAAACCAGTCATCGATCGTCTTCTCCACGCGGGAAACCACCTGCTCAACGGGGTGATTGCGCGAACGGGAACAGGCGTGAGCGGGCTCGTCGCAGATCAGACAACGCCTTAAATTTGCGCCCAGCGACTGACGCCCGACGTGGCCGTGCTGAGGGCAGATCACGTCCAGATCCCACAGCCTGCCAAGCGGGTGCGTCTGCTCCAGCTCCGCGCAGTGCGCTTTGATTTCCACCGCGGGATGGGCCACGCACCACAGGGCTTCTGGCCCGGTCGGGAGCCACAGCACCTGACGGTCCAGCACCTGCCAGCGGTTTTCCCACAGCAACTGGTCGCACATTTGCAGCGCCACGCCCATAGTATTGCGATAGCGCAGGCTGTCTTTGATTTCCCCTGGCGTGACCAGCGTGAGGGAAATCACCGGTTGTTGATAGTGCTCAAGCATGTCAGCCTGGCGCGCCGCGCGGCGCTCTTTCGCCGCCAGCAGTTCATCCAGGCTGACACCCGCCCGCACGGGTGTCGCTATTGTCATAACTACTCCTTTACCTGTCGCACGGTGTCGATCACGCTGCCGTCGCGGTAGCGGATCACCCCGACGATTTTGTCGGTAAATTCAATCGGTTTCGGTACGCCCGTCAGGGAAATCGCTCGCTCGTAAAGCGCGCTGATATCCACAACTTTGAGCCCGGCTTCCAGCAGCCGCTCGCGGATCTCCGGGCGGGCCGGGTTGACCGCAATGCCGTGGTCGGTGACAAGCACATCGATGCTTTCGCCCGGCGTGAGGCGCGTGGTAACCCGCTTCACGACCGTTGGAATGCGGCTGCGCAACAGTGGCGCGACGACGATGGTCAGGTTTGCCGCGGCGGCCACGTCGCAGTGCCCGCCGGACGCGCCGCGCATCACCCCATCGGAGCCGGTGATCACGTTGACGTTGAAATCGACGTCGATTTCCAGCGCGCTGAGGATCACCACGTCGAGCTGGTCGCAGCTTGCCGCCTTGCTGCCGGGGTTGGCGTAGACGTTGGTGGAGATCTCCACGTGGTTCGGGTTGCGCGCCAGCGAAGCCGCCGCCTGACCGTCAAAGCACTGGGTATCGAGCAGCTTTTCGATCAGCCCCTTCTCGTGCAGATCCACCAGGCTGCCGGTGATGCCGCCGAGCGCAAAGCGCGCCTTCACGCCGCTGCGCTCCATCTTCTCTTCCATAAAGCGGGTGCAGGCCGTGGCCGCCGCGCCGGAGCCGGTCTGCATCGAGAAGCCCGGTTTGAAATAGCCGGAATGCTCAATCACGTCCGCCGCATAGCGGGCGATCATTAGCTCGCGCGGGTTGCTGGTGACGCGCGCCGCGCCGACGCTGATTTTCGCCGGGTCGCCCACGCTTTCAACCTGCACGATGTAGTCCACCTGATCCTGCACAAGGCTGGCGGGCATATTCGGAAACGGCACCAGTTCTTCGGTCAGCAGCACTACCTTGCGGGCAAAGTGGGCGTCCACCATGGCGTAGCCCAGGGAGCCGCAGCACGATTTGCCGTGCGTCCCGTTGGCGTTGCCAAACTCATCGCTGCACGGCACGCCGAGAAACGCCACGTCAATATTCAGCTCGCCGTCCTGCAGCAGCTTCACGCGCCCACCGTGGGAGTGGATTTGCACCGGCTCGTCCATCAGCCCGTGGGAGATGGCATCCGCCAGCCTGCCGCGCATGCCCGAGGTGTAAATCCGGGTGATGACGCCGCTTTCGATATGCTCGATCAGCGCGTCGTTGCAGGTCATCAGCGAACTGGAGGCCAGCGTCAGGTTTTTGAAGCCCATTCGCGCCAGCAGCGCCACGACGGTGTTGATCACCCGGTCGCCTTCGCGAAACGCGTGGTGGAAGGAGATGGTCATGCCGTCCTGCAGGCCGCAGCGCTTAACCGCCTCTTCAACAGAGGCGCAGAGCTTGCGGCTGTGCTTCGCGTCGCTGTCCGCCAGCCACGGCGTGGCGCTGTGGGCGGTATCAAAGGGTTTTAAGTCCCGCAGATGGGGAAAATTCACGTGAAGAAGTTCAGTCTGATTCATTATTTCATCCTTACCGACGCACGCCGGAGGCCGCCGCGCGCTCCAGCACCACCTGCGCGTGGTTAATAATCGGTGCATCCACCATTTTGCCGTTGAGCGATACCACGCCCAGGCCGTTACGCTCGCCCTCTTCTGCTGCTTCAATTACCCTTTTGGCGTGATCGACCTCTTCCTGCGTCGGGGCGTAGGCGTTGTGCAGCAGGTCAATCTGGCGCGGGTTAATCAGCGATTTGCCGTTAAAGCCCATCTTGCGGATCAAATCGACCTCGCGCAGGAACCCGGCCTCGTCGTTAACGTCTGACCACACCACGTCGAAGGCGTCGATGCCCGCCGCGCGGGCGGCGTGCAGCACGGCGCAGCGGGCGTAGAACAGCTCGGTGCCGTCGCCGCGCTCGGTCTGCATGTCCATCACGTAGTCAAAGGCGGCCAGCGCAATCCCGATGAGGCGCACAGAGCTGCGGGCAATCGCCACGGCGTTGATGACGCCAATGGCCGATTCAATCGCCGCCATCACGCGGGTGGAGCCGACCTCGCGGCCGCACTCCTGCTCGATGCGCTCGAGGTGGCCTTCCAGCTCGTAGATATCGTCCGGCGTGTCGGTTTTCGGCAGGCGGATCACGTCCACGCCGGCCCGCACGGCGGCTTCCAGATCCAGCAGGCCAAACGGCGTGCTCAGCGGGTTAATGCGCACCACGGTTTCGATATCGTGATACATCGGATGCTGCAGGGCATGGAACACCAGCATGCGCGCGGTATCCTTCTCGCGCAGGGCAACGGCGTCCTCAAGGTCAAACATGATGGAGTCGGGACGGTAGATAAAGGCGGTGGAGAGCATGGCGGCATTAGCGCCCGGCAGGAACAGCATGCTGCGGCGGAGTTTGCTCATTTCAGCGCCCCCCAGTTGATGGCCTGTTCATCGGCGGCACGCATCAGCGCGCTTTGCAGGCGAGCGCGGATAACACAGTCCAGCGCCCCTTTGTCTTCAATAATAATTAATCCCTGGTGCACGTTCATGGCGCGCAACGTGTCGTTGACCACCTGGCGAATTTGTTCGCCAAACTGCTTAATCACTTCACTGTGGATGACTATCTCCAGCTCGCCGTGAGCGGGAGCGATTTTCACCATCAGGTCGCTGGACTCCTGCGTTCCGGCCAGCGCCTCCCTTACAATTTTCATGATAAATTCCTGGTAGTTAAGCGACTTCCGCACTCGCACGGTAATGCGTTTCGAGATGCGCGAAGGTGGAGTCCGGGACAATCTCCCGGATCCGGGAAAACTGCTGTGTCTTCAGTAAGCGGCGCACTTCGGACGCTGAAATAGCGTTGCCGGTGGCCTTGATGCGCGGCATTTCCACCACCTCGATATGCGAGGCCAGCAGGTCGTGCAGCGTCTGGTTGTACTGGCGGGTGATATCGCAAAACGGCTCCGAGCCGATGAAGCGGTGCGTGATGCCGAGCGCCGGGGCAATGAAGTCCCGGAAGATCAGCACGTCGATCTCGCTCCACGCCTGCTGCACTTTGCCGGTCTCCTTCAGGAAGTAGGCCGGGAATGTGGCGCGGGAGATGATGTACTGCGAGCCTTCATGCACTACCACGTTCGGCAGATGCGCCACGCCCGCGCGCACCATCTCGAGCCGCGCGCTGAACGGGAAGAACGAGGCGTCTTCGCGCACCACGAACAGGTGCAGGGCGTCACACCGCTGCGCCGCCTGCTCCACCAGATGGCGGTGGCCGAGGGTGAACGGATTGGCGTTCATCACTATTGCGCCAATGTTCTCCCCGCACCTGCGCTTCGCGCGCAGGGAACGGCAGTAGCGTTCGATCCCCTGCGGGGTGTTCTCCATCAGCACCGCGTTGTTCCCGCTCTGGGCGATCGGCCAGAAGCCGCTGCGGGCAAAGCGCTCCCGGTTGCATGGGCGGGTGCAGAGGAAGAGATGAAAATGGCCGCACTCCAGCGCCGCATTTTCCACCTCTGCCAGCAGCCGCGCGCTGAGGTTCTCGCCGCGAAGCTGCTCGTTGACCGCCACGCATTTGATGACGTTGGCGGCAAGCCCTGCGCAACCCACCAGCTGCGGGCCGGACCAGGCTTCGACAAACAGCGTGATGTCGTTGTCCAGGCCAAGGCCGCTGTCTGCCAGCAGGTAGCGGATCTGGCTTAAGCGTTCCGGATGTTTCGCCACCAGCGTGTGGCGAAAATCGATGGGTTGACTGTTCATGCCGCCTTACTCAGTGTGCTGCCGCAAGCCCGACGGCTGGCGCTTCCACGATCACGTTGCTCAGATGACCGATATGCTCGATCTCCACCTCAATGCGATCCCCTTCCTTCATAAACAGCGGCGGATTGCGTTTTTTACCCACCCCGCCCGGAGATCCGGTGATGATCACGTCGCCCGGGCTTAAGCGGGTAAAGGTGCTGATGTACTCGATCAGCTCCGCAACCTTGTGGATCATGCTGCTGGTGTTGTCTTCCTGCACCATGCGGCCGTTCAGCCAGGTGCGGATCGCAAGCTGGTGCGGATCCGGGATCTCATCCGCCGTCGCCATCCACGGCCCAAACGCGCCGGTTTTGCGCCAGTTTTTACCGGCGGTGAACCAGGTGTGCTGCCAGTCGCGGGCGGAGCCGTCCATGTAGCAGCTGTAGCCCGCCACGTGGCGCAGGGCATCGTCGCGGCTGATGTTCTCCCCGCCTTTGCCGATGATCACCGCCAGCTCGCCTTCATAGTCGAATTCGCTGGAGTGGCGCGGCTTCAGCACCGGCTCGTTGTGGCCGGTCTGTGAATCCGGGAAGCGGACAAACAGCGTCGGGGCCGGATTATGCTGGTCAAACTCCTTGCGCTTGTCGGCATAGTTCATGCCCACGCAGAGGATCTTTTCCGGCTGCTCAATCACCGGTAAGAAGGTGATGGCGCTCAGCGGCACGTCCACGGCATCGTTCAGGTAGCGGGTGGCCTGCGCCAGCCCGTTGCCCTGCAGCAGCGCCTTGAGGTCGCTGTAGCGGTCGCCGAGACGGCGGCCTAAATCAATCACGCCGTCGGCCTGGACGATGCCGTAGCTGCGTTTTCCCTGGTATAAAAAGCTTGCGAGTTTCATTGTTCTTTCCTGAAAACTTAAACGAGGAAGTTGCCCAGAATCAGCAGTGAGACAGAGACGTTAATCGCCCCGCCGATACGGGTAGCAATCTGGGCGAACGGCATCAGGCTCATGCGGTTGCCTGCGGTCAGGATCGCCACGTCGCCGGTACCGCCCTGGCCGCTCTGGCAGCAGGAGACGATGGCGACATCAATCGGATGCATACCAATCTTTTTGCCGACGAAGAAGCCGGTCGCCACCAGTGCGGAAACGGTGCTGACAATCACCAGCAGGTTGCTGACGGTGAACGCCGCCACCAGTTCATGCCACGGGGTGATAGCCACGCCGACGGCGAAGAGGATTGGGTAGGTCACGGAGGTCTGGAAGAATTTGTACACCACCTGAGAGCCTTCGAGCAGGCGCGGAGAGGCGCCGTTGCAGAGCTTCACCAGTACCGCCATAAACAGCATGCCGACCGGTGCGGGCAGGCCAATCAGCTTGTGGCCGAGCATGCCCAGCATGTAGAGCAGCACCGCCAGCAGCGCGCCGGAGGCGATAGTGGTGACGTCCGCTTTGCCGGAAAACGCAGGCTGAGAGACCGTTGCATCGGCATTCGCGCGGTTAGGCATCAGCTGGCCTTCACCGGTCAGGTGCGGGAAGCGTTTACCGAGCTGGTTCAGGCAGCCGGAGATGATGATTGCCGTCAGACCGCCGAGCATGACCATCGGCAGCACGCGACCGAGCGCAACGCCCTGGTCCATGTGCAGCAGGGTGGCATAGCCGATGGAAAGCGGGATCGCCCCTTCCCCGACGCCGCCCGCCATAATCGGCAGAATGATAAAGAAGAAGATCTGGAACGGCTCAAGACCCAGCGCCAGGCCGACGCCCATCCCCACCAGCATGCCGACGATTTCGCCGCACAGCATCGGGAAGAAGATGCGCAGGAAGCCCTGAATCAGCACCGTGCGGTTCATGCTCATGA
>NZ_JADCKW010000006.1:156145-195565 GCF_014982155.1 Enterobacter cloacae complex sp. P16RS2
TTGGTGGTGGACTCGACCACCACGTCCGGCAGCAGGCCATAATAGACCAGCGCGGAAGGGATAAAGGTGGCGCAAATCGCCGCCGCGCCGAGCTTGCCGACAATCGGCAGGCGTTTGCCAAACTCGCCGCAGGCAAAGCCGAAGAAGGCCAGCGTTGCCACCATGACCACGATATCGCTCGGCAGTTTTCCGCCCAGGCAATCAATGGCAATCAGCGCGCCCGCCAGAACGAACAGCGGCAGAGGTATAATCCCAACTTTCCAGGTATCCATAATATGCCACCAGCGCTCTTTGAGCGAAGGCCGCTGAATTTCAATCGGGTCGTGGGTAACAGAGAAAGAATCGTCAGTTGTGCTCATAATAAGCCCCTTGGTTATTTTGTGCGTTCAGCTTAGAGTCACAAAGGCTTACTTTATGTGAGGGATGGCATATTAAAAGCGAAGTTTTAATGGCAGCTATGGTTTTAATGGTTTCTTTTATTTAATGTGATTTATACCTTATTTATTGCCGTGGTTTTTATGGTTTCTTTTCCGAATCGAACAAACAAATAACATTTGCTCGCGCAGCCCGAAGTACGTTCGCCTTCAGGATAACTCTTTTACAGCGCCCGCTGTGCAAGGGATCACAAGTTTTCGGCAAAGCGGGCGTCAGCGCGAAAAAAGATGATATATTGGCGATCTTTGCTGCTACCTCGCGTGATAGTTATGAAAGTCTCTTTCCAGATTAAGCTGTTTATTTCGCTGGTTGCCTTTTTCTCAGTGCTTTTCGCGCTGCTGGGCGGATATTATTATGCCGACGTCGGGAAACAGCTTTATCAGGAAATGAGTACGCGTGCCAAAATACAGGCTGAAGAGATTGCGCTTATTCCGACATTGCGTAATGAAGTTGAACAAAAGAATATCAGCGCCATCCATGATTTTATGCAGAAGATTTCTGCGCACAGTGACGCCAGCTTTATTGTGATTGGTGATAATAAAGGGCAGCATCTTTTTCACTCCGTCTTTGCCGACAGAGTGGGCACAACCCTGGTTGGCGGAGACAATGAAGCCGTGTTGCAGGGTAAAAGCACCACGACCATCCGCAAAGGCGGGCTGGGCATTTCGCTGCGCAGTAAAGCCCCCATCTTCAACGCCGCCGGACAGGTGGTCGGCATTGTTTCGGTAGGCTATCTCACCAGCTACCTTGATACCATTACCGTCAGTAAGGTGGTCAATATCCTGATTGCCGCCGTGCTGCTGCTGATCGCTCTCTTTATCTTCTCCTGGTTCTTTACCCGCAGCATCAAGAAGCAGATCTTCTCCCTTGAGCCGCGCGAGATCGGCCTGCTGGTGCGCCAGCAGAAGGCGATGATGGAGTCTATTTATGAAGGGGTGATTGCCATTGACGATCGGCGGCGGATTGAAGTCATCAACCAGGCGGCGCGCAAGCTGCTGGGTCTGAGCCAGCCGGCCCGCGAGCTGCGCGGACAGCTGATAAGCCAGGTGATCGATCCGGTCCCGTTCTTCGACACGCAGACGATGCTGGCGAAAGATACTCATGACGAGATTTGCCGTTTTAACGATCTCACGGTGATTGCCAGCCGGGTGCACATCATGCTTGAGGGGGCGCTGCAGGGCTGGGTGATCACCTTCCGCGATCGCAACGAGATCGACTCGCTGAGCGCCCAGCTCAGCCAGGTAAAACGCTATGTTGATAACCTGCGCATTATGCGCCACGAGCAGTTAAACAGGATGACCACCCTCTCCGGCCTGCTGCATATGGGCCGCTACGAGGAAGCCATTGGCTACATTCAGGCGCAGTCGGAACATGCCCAGGAGCTGCTGGACTTTATCTCTTCGCGCTTCAGTTCACCGACCCTGTGCGGCCTGCTGCTGGGGAAAGCCGCCCGCGCGCGGGAGAAAGGCGTCGAGCTGTGTTTCGACCCGGGCTGTCGGCTGGACAGACCGTTCCTGCCCCTTGGTGAGCAAGAACTGATTTCAATTATTGGCAACCTGCTGGATAACGCCATCGAAGCGACACAGCGGTCGCCGCTTCCCCACGCACCGGTAGAAGTGCTGATCAAACTCAGTGAACAGGAGCTGATTATTGAAGTCGCCGACCAGGGCGTTGGCATTACACCGGCGATCCGTGACCGGATCTTTGAACGCGGCATCACCACCAAAACGCGCGGCGATCATGGGATTGGCCTGTATCTGATCGAAAGCTACGTCACACAGGCTGGCGGCGCGATAGAAGTTGCCGATAATACCCCGCGCGGCGCCATTTTCTCCTTGTTTATCCCGGCCACGGGAACCGCCCGGCAACTGGAAGACACCGACTATGCAACATGAACTTATCGACGTACTGATTGTTGAAGACGAGAACGAACTGGCGCAACTGCACGCGGAGCTGATAGGCAAACACCCGCGTCTGAGGCTGGTGGGCATTGCCTCGTCGCTGGCTGCGGCCCAGGCAGAGCTTGAAAGCAAACAGCCGCAGCTGATGCTGCTGGATAACTACCTGCCGGACGGCAAAGGTATCTCGCTTATCAATAACCCCATGCTGGCCCGCGCCAACTGCTCGGTGATTTTTATTACTGCCGCCAGCGATATGGACACCTGCAGCCAGGCGATTCGCAACGGCGCGTTCGACTACATCCTCAAACCCGTCTCCTGGAAGCGCCTCAGCCAGTCGCTGGAGCGGTTCGTGCAGTTTGCAGAACAGCAGCGGGTCTGGAAGATTGTCGACCAGCAGAACGTGGATTCGCTGTATCAGCTCCAGGCGAAAAACTACCGCCTGGACAACGGCAGTAAAGGCATTGAGGAAAATACGCTGGCGCGGGTGCAGACGCTGTTCAACGACAAGGCAACGCACTGCTTTACCGTGGATGAGGTGGTGAGCGAAACGGGATTAAGCAAAACCACCACCCGGCGCTATCTGGAGCACTGCGTGGAGGCGGGTTTTCTGACGGTGGAGATGCTGTACGGCAAGATTGGGCATCCGAGGAGGATGTACAAGCGTAGTGCGGTTTGATGAAAGGTCCCTCTCCCTGTGGGAGAGGGTTAGGGTGAGGGGCAACAGCCCGCACTATCTCAATACATACCCATACAGCCGCTTAATCCCGTCGGCATCCTTCTCGCTGTAAACCCCCTGCAGCTCCGGCGAGAAGCCCGGCAGCAGGTTGATGCCCTCCTCCAGCGCGAGGAAGTAACGCTGTACCGCCCCGCCCCAGACCTCACCCGGCACCACGCACAGTACGCCCGGCGGATAGGGCAGCGCCCCTTCGGCAGCAATGCGCCCTGCGGCATCCCGTATGCGAACCAGCTCCACCTCACCGCGAATATACGCCCGGTTTGCATCCTGCGGGTTCATCACCACCTCAGGCAGGCTCTCCTTGCGGAACATCGCCTTCTGCAGATCCTTCACGTCAAAGCTGACGTAAAGATCGTGCATCTCCTGACACAGCTGGCGGAGGGTGTAATCCCGGTAGCGCACCGGGTATTTCTGGAAGATCGTCGGCAGCACGTCCGCCAGCGGCGTGTCGTCTTCAATATGCTGTTCGAACTGGCCCAGCATCGCAACCAGCTGCGCCAGCTTCTCGCTGCTTTCGGCAGGCGTTAGCAGGAACAGGATCGAGTTGAGGTCGCATTTCTCCGGCACGATGCCGTTTTCGCGCAGGTAGTGCGCCAGAATCGTCGCCGGGATCCCGAAATCCGTGTACTCCCCGGTTTCGGCATCGATACCCGGCGTGGTCAGCAGGAGCTTGCACGGGTCGACAAAGTACTGCTCGCGGGCATAGCCCTCAAAGCCGTGCCATTTGGCCCCCGGCTCAAAGCTGAAGAAGCGCAGCTCGCTGGCAATGGCGTGCGTCGGATGATCCTGCCACGGCCGCCCCGCCACCACCGGCGGGATAAACGGTTTGATCATATGACAGTTGGCAATGATTGCCTTGCGCGCCTCAATCCCCAGCTCGACGCACTCCGCCCACAGCCTGCGTCCGCTTTCCCCTTCGTGGATCTTGGCATTCACATCCAGCGCGGCGAACAGCGGGTAAAACGGGCTGGTGGAGGCATGCAGCATAAACGCATTGTTCAGCCGCTTGTGCGGGCAGAAGCGCGCCTGGCCGCGGATGTGGTTATCCTTTTTATGGATCTGCGACGTTTGCGAGAACCCGGCCTGCTGTTTGTGCACCGACTGGGTCACGAAAATCCCCGGATCGTTCTCGTTCAATTCCAGCAAGAGCGGGGACGTTTCCGCCATCATTGGAATAAACTGCTCGTAGCCCACCCAGGCGGAGTCAAAGAGGATGTAGTCACACAGATGACCGATCTTGTCGATCACCTGGCGGGCGTTGTAGATCGTCCCGTCGTAGGTGCCAAGCTGAATGATCGTCAGGCGGAACGGACGCGCCTCGTCGGCCTTTTCCGGCGCCGCCTCGCGGATAAGATCCCGCAGATACGCATCGTCAAAGCAGTGGTCGTCAATTCCGCCAATAAAGCCAAACGGGTTACGCGCGGCCTCAAGATAAACCGGCGTGGCGCCCGCCTGGATCAGCGCCCCGTGGTGGTTAGACTTATGGTTATTGCGGTCGAACAGCACCAGGTCGCCACGGGTCAGCAGCGCGTTGGTCACCACCTTGTTGGCCGCTGACGTGCCGTTCAGCACGAAGTAGGTTTTGTCCGCGTTGAACACTTTTGCCGCGAACTTTTGCGCGTGCTTGGCGGACCCTTCGTGGATCAGCAGATCGCCCAGCTTCACGTCGGCGTTGCACATGTCTGCGCGAAACACGTTCTCACCGAAGAAATCATAGAACTGTCGCCCTGCCGGGTGTTTTTTGAAAAAGGCCCCGTGCTGGTGGCCCGGACAGGCGAAAGTGCTGTTGCCCATCTCCACATACTGGCTCAGGGTGTCGAAAAAAGGCGGCAGCAGATTCTCTTCGTAACGGCTGGCAGCGCTCTCCAGTTCCAGAAACTCCTGAGCTTTACCCGAGATGACCGCGGTGGCGCCGTCGGGCACCTCCGTTGGCTCCTGCGAGAAAATAAACACCGGTAGCTGAAAGCCCGTGCGTTTCAGCAGTGCAAGGATACCGCTGCGGCTTTCAGCCGTTGTGATGACGACGGCCGCCACATCGGTAAAATCAGTGCTGTCCAGCGTCACCTTTTCGCGGTGCGTAGACACAGTTGAAAGTAGCTCGCGGCTGACGGCAATTTTCATGGTTTTCATAGGCGCAGTTACCCTCACCGGGCGGTGAGACAGGGAGGAGAAAATTCGCGCAATAATGTCACCTTTTATTTTGAGGTGCAAGAAGGAATCAGTATGCACCAAATCAACCAAAGCTAAGGCCCGCGCAGCCCTGCCGTGTCATAATAATGCAATATCAATGATTAAATAACAGGAGTTAACTTTGGTTATCGGGCCATTTATTAACGCAGGCGCCGTATTGCTGGGCGGCGTACTCGGCGCTGTGCTGAGCCAGCGGTTGCCGGAGCGTATTCGCACCTCCATGCCGTCGATATTCGGCCTGGCATCGTTAGGGATCGGTATTCTGTTGGTGGTCAAATGCGCCAACCTGCCGGTGATGGTGCTGGCCACCCTGCTCGGCGCGCTGATTGGCGAATTCTGCTATCTGGAAAAAGGCATCAACAGCGCGGTGAGTAAAGCCAAAAACCTGATTGCCCGACCGGGCGGCAAGGCGAAACACGGCACGCACGAGACGTTTATTCAGAACTATGTCGCCATCATCATTCTGTTTTGCGCCAGCGGCACCGGGATTTTCGGTTCAATGCAGGAAGGGATGACCGGCGACCCAAGCATATTGATTGCAAAAGCGTTTCTTGATTTCTTCACCGCCACTATTTTTGCCACCACGCTCGGCGTCGCCGTGGCGGCGATTAGCGTCCCGATGCTGCTTATCCAGCTGGCACTGGCTACCTGCGCCACGCTAATTCTTCCGCTAACCACGCCCGCAATGATGGCAGACTTTACCGCCGTCGGCGGCCTGCTGCTGCTGGCTACCGGGCTGCGCATCTGTGGGATTAAGATGTTTGCCGTGGTGAACATGCTGCCCGCACTGCTGCTCGCCATGCCGCTCTCCGCGCTCTGGACGCACTTTTTCGCTTAAGGATGCGGCGAAATGGTGAGAGATTGCGCAGTCTGTAACGAAAACAACATTTTTCGTTGACGCCACGGGGCAGATCGGGTTTAATGCGCCCCGTTGCCCGGATAGCTCAGTCGGTAGAGCAGGGGATTGAAAATCCCCGTGTCCTTGGTTCGATTCCGAGTCCGGGCACCACTATTTAGAAAACCCAGCCTATGGCTGGGTTTTTGCTATATGGCTACGGCCGATTTCTGGGCGCTGATAAGCGTGGCTTTCATGCAGGCACGCTTACGCTAATATCCCGGTAAGTTAATACAGGCGGTGGCTCTTTTTTATCACTTAATTTTGCCGGATAAATTGCTGACCTGATTTGAAAGGTTGTCGTTGCTCCGCTTCATGTCATCAAGGCTTCTTTGCAATCGCTCGATCTTACTCTCCTGCTCAGAATTCTTTCTCTCAAGCTGTAAAACCTTCTGAGTTAGCTCATCGACTTTGCGGTTGTCGGACTTCATCTTCCTCAGGCTATCCTGCATCTCCTGTAGATCCGACTCCCTGAAATCAGAAGGCTCGATTTCATCTGCATTAGAAATTACCGGGATATATCCTATATTAGCGCTGCTGGGTTTGATACTAACCTGAACTTTATTTAGACCCGCAGAGTGTGCGTAACCTATTGAAGAAAAAATAAAAAAAAGAAACAACACACAGACCAGACAGATATTTATTCATTTCTAACGTCCTTTTAAATTTTTCAATCACTTCCAGGAGTCTCCTTCTGGTATCACCCGCTCATTTTCTGCCACCTTACTTACATCCGCCGGTAGCGAGATAAGCGCGTTACCACGCACCTTATTAACGAACCCGCCCTCGTGGCGGTTTTTTGCTTTTGAATTCCTGACAACTTTAGGGATCGTTCCCACCTGTGCCCAGCAGTTTGTTTTTAAAGATAAACAAACACGCCTCATTAAAGTTCTCCGCCCCCAGCCGTTCCGAGAGCGCCATCCGTTTGCGGTAGAGGCTTTTTACCGACGTATTCAGCTCGCCTGCAATCTCCTCCATTGACATCCCTGCTCTCAGCAACCGCAACATGATCGCTTCGTGCGTGCTCAGCCGTAAATTCAGCAGCCACTTCGTGGTCAGGCGACGGCCCTTCATATTGAGCACCAGATTAAACAGCGAGGCCATGTCCGGCGCCGTCAGCGACGTGTTCATAAACAGCTTCATACTGAGCAGATTCTCCTCGCGGTGGCGCATATCAAGCATAACGCAGCAGATTGTTTTTTTCGTTCTGGCCGGATGGCGTATCAGGTAATCATATAAACGGAGCGGAGAACGACTATCAATCAATACAGAATATTCATCTGCACCGTTATCAAATATGTTTCTGTCAATCGAGTCGAGCAGGATAATATCCGGGAAAAATATCCGCATCCCTCTGACAAGGTAGCGATCCTGAGTCACTAAAACAATTGAAGTTGCCACTAACCATCCCTTTTAGATTAAAGCAAGCACGATCCCTCGCAAAGAAGGCCGCCTTCGTTTTATAGCGCTGTTATATTAAAGATAAATGTTTTCTGGCTTTGGATATCCCTCAATACAGACATTGATGAGTAAGACTTCCTGTAGACTATCATTCAATGGCTGCCATTAATTATAAATAAAAAACAATCGCAGAAAAGTCACTTCTCTAAACATTAAGAGTTTTTGTCATGAAACTTCCCAAACATGCACCAGAAAGTACTTTAATTGAGGCTGATAAACCCCATTAAAAATATATACAAAGCTGTCACAATAAAAATAAAACACAGTAATTTCAATAAGTTAAAAATACACACCTAATTCAATAAAAACGTCATAAAGCGCTCAATCCAGAATTATCTCAAAACGACACACCGGCTTTTAGACATATTTATCCGGCAACATATCAGGTGTACATTAGCTTTCACCCAGTACACTGAGATAAGGATCCATAATTACCTTTAGGTAAGTACCCCGTAACATCACTGCATTCAGATTTAATGTTCTCATTTATGGCCTTTAACCCTGAGTTTAAAGGCGGCCGTGTTATGCAATGGATTCATGATAAACAAATGGCAAATAGATATGGAAAGTTCACTTCGCTTCAATACGTTATTCTTTTATCGCACCCCAACATTATTGTTTCTGTTATTCCTCTTTCCTGTTCTGGCTCAGGCGACCGAATCCGTTTATGAGCAACAGATTCAACAGGCGCGTAACGGTAATTACACGCCGTTTCTCGATTATCTTCAGCGTTATCAGCAGCAGCATGCCCTGACGCCTGAACAAGTTGCGGACTGGTTACAGGTTGCAGCCTGGGCGGGTCATGATGACGAGGTTATTCAGGTCTGGCAGCGTTACGGCATTTATATGCCGCTGCCCGCCCGCGGCGTTGCGGCTGTCGCGCAGGCCAGGCGAAATCAAAAAGCGTGGCAGCCGGCCCTGGCGCTCTGGAAAGAGGCGCGTAGCCTTGCGCCGGATAACGACGATTATCGTATCGGCTACATCAAAACTCTCGCCGATGCCCGCATGGACACGCTTGCCCTGCAGGAAGCCCGACGGCTGGTAGCTGAAAATCCCTCTCAGGCGCATCTCCAGACGCTCTCGTATGTCTGGTTACGCCAGGGAAAAAGCTGGGATCGGCTTCTGGCAGACACCCGCGCGCTAAATGTCGCACCTGAGAATAAAGCGCTCCTCAGCGAGCTGATCGACGCGCTAACGGATAGCCGGGTGAACACCCCAGCGCTCCAGCTTTCACAAAGCGTAACGCTGTCCCCCGCGGAGCGTCGCCGTCTTGAGCGTAATGCCGCTGCAGAACGGGTTCGCCTTGCCGATGTGCCTGGCAGAACAGAAAAGGAGCGCCTGCAGCTTGCGCAAACCGCGCTGAATCGTTACGACGCTCTGCTTGCTCGCTGGCAAAAAGAGCCGCAGGCGGCGGAAGACGTCGTCCTTGCTCGTATCGACAGGCTTGGCGCGCTGTACGCCCATGCTGATTACCCACGGGTGATTAGCGAATATCAGGATCTTACGGCAGCCCAGCATCCGGTGCCGGGCTGGGCAATCGGCTGGGTCATCTCCGCGTATCTGCAGGAGCAAAACGCTGCCGCCGCCTTCTCGCTTCTGCAACGCTATCCGCAATACGCTTCCGACCCGCAGGACGAGGAGCACGCGCTTTTCTACGCCTGGCTGGATACGGGACAGTATCAGTCCGCCCGCCAGTACGTAGAGCGCCAGACCCACAACGTCCCGTGGACCCGCTACGATTTCGGCTCCCCAACCCCTCAGCCGAACGATCGATGGCTTACCGGACAGTCGCTCCGCTTTAACTATTTGCTGGCGACGAATGCCCTGCCGGAAGCCGAAAAGCTGGCGCACCGTCTGGCGACAACGGCGCCGGGCAATCAGGGATTACAGATTGACTACGCCACCCTGCTTCAGGCGCGGGGCCTGCCGCGCGCGGCCGAGCAAAAGTTGAAAAAAGCGGAGGCGCTGGAGCCCTCGAATCTGGAGCTTGAGCAGCAGCAGGCTTACGTCGCTATGGATCTGCAGGAGTGGCGGCAGATGGATTTACTGGCTGACGACATGCTGGCTCGCGCGCCCGCCGACCGCAGCGCCAGACGTCTCGACAGGCTCAGAACGGTCCACCACATGTCCGAACTGCGCCTCAACGCGAGCAAGGGTTTGCACTCCGATAACCCCGTCAGCGGGACGCACGACCTCAACTGGGACGCTACGCTCTATGGCCCGCCCTTAGCGGATAACTGGCGGCTGTTTGCCGGCACCCGCTATGCCGAGGGTAATTTCGATGAAGGCAAAGGCACCAGCCGTCACCTTTTGGGCGGCGTCGAGTGGCGACCACGCGACCTCCAGCTCGAAGCCGAGCTTTCCAGCAACCGCTATCACGGTGAAAACAAGCCGGGCGCTCGCCTCGCAACAACATACTCTGTGACCGATAGCTGGCAGGTCAGCGGCAGCCTTGAACGCCTGTCGCGCACCACGCCCCTGCGGGCGTTACGCAACGGAATTAGCGCCAACCGGGGTGAAGGCGGGGTGCGCTGGTATCAAAACGAGCGGCGTGAGTACCAGTTCAGCGCCGCCCTCAGCCGCTTCTCCGACCATAACCGTCGCCAGGAATACACCCTCACGGGCAAGGAGCGTCTCTGGCAGACCCCGTCCCTGACGCTGGATCTCGAACCGGGGATCGCCGCCAGTAAAAACAGCCTGCGCGACACGCTCTACTACAACCCGGCGCGGGATCTGTCCGTGACGGCGGCCCTGTCCGTTGACCATGAGATGGTCCGCCATTACGACACCCTCTGGAGCCAGCAGTTTGTGGCGGGAGGCGGCAGCTACTGGCAGAAAAATCAGTCCGCTGGCGCCATCGCCCTGCTGGGTTACGGACAGCGCGTACAGTGGAACAACGTCATTGATACCGGCGTGATGCTGAACTGGGATAAACGCCCTTACGACGGCAAACGCGAGAGCAACCTCTCCGTCACGTTTGACGCGACTTTACGCTTTTAAGGATGAATATGCTGAACACACGTTTTTCCGTGAGCCTGATACTCCTCGGCTGGCTCTGCCTCAGCGCGAGCGTCTGCGCGCAGGCGATCTCGTTCATTGCGCCCAAAGATCGGCCGCAGCTGGAGGCGAGTAAACCCTGGCCGGAGAACCAGTTTCTGGTCCTGGCCTACCACGACGTTGAAGACGATGCCGCCGATCAGCGCTATCTCTCCGTTCGCACCAGCGCGTTAAACGAGCAGATAGGCTGGCTTCTGCACAACGGCTATCACGCCATCAGCGTGCAGGACATTCTCGATGCCCATGACGGGAAAAAAACGCTGCCGCCGAAAGCCGTTCTGCTCAGCTTTGACGACGGCTACAGCAGCTTTTACACCCGCGTCTGGCCGCTGCTTCAGGCGTGGAACGTTCCTGCGCTGTGGGCGCCGGTGGGCAGCTGGGTGGATACGCCGGCAAATCAAAAAGTTAACTTCGGCGGCCTGATGACGCCCCGGGATCGCTTCGCGACGTGGGACATGGTGCGCGAGCTCAGCCGGTCCCCGCTGATTGAGATCGGATCGCATACCTGGGCCTCGCATTACGGCATTCCGGCCAACCCGCAGGGCAGCCGCGAGCCGGCCATCGCCAATCGCTTTTATGACAAAGCCACGGGCCGCTACGAAACCGACCAGCAGTTCAGCCAGCGGATCGGCGATGACGTTCGTAAAGTGACTGAAAAAATCACGCAGGTGACGGGCAAAGCGCCGCGCGCCTGGGTCTGGCCCTACGGCGCCGCCAGCGGTACGTCGCTCGCTATCGCCAGACAGCAGGGTTATCAGCTGGCCTTCACCCTTGAGGACGGGCTGGGGAGCGTGCAGGATCTGGGCAACATCCCTCGCCTGCTGATCGCCGGGAATCCCTCGCTCAAGGCGTTTGCCAGCACGGTCAGCCAGGTTCAGGAGCGCGATCCCGTGCGCGTCATGCACGTCGATCTCGACTACGTTTACGATCCCGATCCTGCCCAGCAGACCCAAAATATCAACAGGCTGATCCAGCGGGTCTACGACATGAAGATCAGCCATGTTTTCCTGCAGGCGTTTGCCGACCCGCAGGGCGACGGCAGGATCAAGGCGCTTTATTTCCCCAACCGTCGTCTGCCGGTCCGGGCAGATCTTTTTAATTTTGTCGCCTGGCAGCTGCAAACCCGCGCGGGCGTGAAAGTCTTCGCGTGGATGCCGGTGCTCTCGTTCGATCTCGATCCGTCCCTGCCGCGCGTGCAGCGTCGGGATCGTCAAACCGGCGAGCTGCGCGAAGCCACCGAGCCCTATATCCGGCTCTCCCCGTGGGACCCGCAGGTGCGCCAGCAGGTGACGGACATCTATGAAGATCTGGCCCGCTATGCCAGCTTCAACGGGATTTTGTTCCATGACGATGCGGCGCTGACGGACGTGGACGATGCCGGTCAGAACACCACGCGTCAGAAAAGCCAGACGCTTATCGGGTTTACCCACGCCCTGAGCCTGGCGGTGAAGCATATCCGTGGCCCGCAGATAAAAACCGCCCGCAATATGTTCGCCTTACCCATTCTGCAGCCCGAAAGCGAAGCGTGGTTCGCGCAGAATCTTGATGATTTTCTGGCGGAGTATGACTGGACGGTGCCGATGGCCATGCCGCTGATGGAGTCCGTTCCGGCAGACGAGAGCGATGCCTGGCTGACGCGTCTGGTTAAAGCGGTCGCCACGCGCCCCGGCGCGCTCGATAAAACGATTTTCGAGCTGCAGGCCAGGGACTGGGACCAGAAACCGCAGCGCGCCGTTGCCGATAGCCAGCTTGCGCAGTGGATGCGCGTGCTCCAGCTGAACGGCATTAAAAACTACGGTTACTACCCCGACGACTTCCTCAACAACCAACCTGATATCTCGCGCATCAGGCCTGAATTTTCTTCGTACTGGTACCCTGACAATGACTGATCGCATTATCGCCTTCTCTATTTTATGTCTGGTATTCGGGTTGCCGTTAGGCGTGGCCGCCCTCTTTACCGGCGAACTGATTCTGGATTTTGTGTTCTTCTGGCCGCTGTTCATGTCGGTGCTCTGGATAACCGGTGGCCTCTATTTCTGGTATCAGCTTGAACGCCACTGGTCGTGGGATAAAGACACGCCCGCCCCGACGCTCGCGGGTGAGCCGCTCATTTCCATTCTTATCCCCTGCTTCAACGAGGGACGAAATGCCCGGGAGACCATCAGCGCCGCGCTGGATCAGCGGTATGAAAATATAGAAGTTATCGCCATCAACGACGGATCTTCTGACAACACCGCGCAGGTGCTGCAGGAGCTGGCGCAGGAACAGCCGCGCCTGCGGGTGATTAACCTCGCGGAAAACCAGGGGAAAGCGCTGGCGCTCAAGGCCGGAGCCGCGGCGGCGCGGGGCGATCTGCTGGTCTGCATTGACGGCGACGCCCTGCTCGATCGCGATACTGCCGCTTATCTGGTGGCCCCGCTGATTCAGTACCCCCACGTCGGGGCGGTTACCGGCAATCCGCGTATTCGCACGCGCTCCACGCTGATTGGCCGCATTCAGGTGGGCGAGTTCTCTTCCATTATTGGGCTCATCAAGCGGACGCAGCGGATCTATGGCCGGGTCTTTACCGTCTCCGGTGTCATCGCCGCGTTTCGCCGACAGGCGCTGGCGGACGTCGGGTACTGGAGCCCGGACATGATCACCGAAGACATCGACATCAGCTGGAAGCTACAGCTGCGCCACTGGGATATCTTTTTTGAGCCGCGGGCGCTGTGCTGGATCCTGATGCCGGAGACGCTGAGGGGCCTGTGGAAACAGCGCCTGCGCTGGGCCCAGGGGGGCGCGGAGGTGTTTCTGGTCAACCTGCGCAGGATTGTGCGCTGGGAGCATCACCGCATGTGGCCGCTGTTTCTGGAGTACGCCCTGTCAACGCTGTGGGCCTTCGCGTATGCGATGACGGTGCTGCTGTTCCTCCTCAGCCATGTCGCGCCTGTTCCCGCCAGGCTGACCGTGGAGAGCCTTTTTCCACCGGAGTTTACCGGGCTGCTGCTGGGCGTGATGTGCCTGCTGCAGTTCCTGGTCAGCTTGTACATCGAGCGGCGGTACGAACGAAAAGTGGCCAGCTCGCTTTTCTGGGTGATCTGGTTCCCGATGGTGTACTGGATGATTGGCCTGTTCACCACCCTCGTCGCATTTCCAAAAGTCATGCTTAAACGCCAGCGCGCCCGCGCGCGCTGGATCAGTCCGGACCGGGGAAAAGGGAGCATTTAATGAACGAAAATACCTTAATTTTGACCGAGCATCGGCTCTTGCCGCGTCTTTTCGATGCCGCGCTGACGCTGGTGGCATGGGGAGGATTTCTGTTTTTCCTGTATGCCCGGCTGTGGATGCAGCTAACCGATGAGAGCGACCACCGCTGGAGCGTGATTATCGCGTCCTTTAATACGGTGTTGCTCTACCTGCTGTTCGCCGCGCTCAACGGCTGGCTGCTGATTTTGTGGTATCAGTACAACCGCCGCCGCGCCCATGTGAGGCGGCGTCAGCCAGGCTATTTTCACCAGGAAGAGCTGGCCCGCAGCTTTAATGTTTCACCGCAGATCATCTCCGAGATGAGCCAGTACAACCTGCTGACGGTGTATCACGATCAGATTGGCCGCATCATCGATCTGAAGATCAGCGAGCAGCAGGAAGAGGAAGAGCAGTAACAAAAAGCCCCCGCAGGAGACCCTGCGGGGGCTATTTCATCACGAATGTTAACTACTTATCTTTAACCACAATCAGCGGCTCGATATCGCTCTCTTTCTTCACCACCAGCGAGTCATCGCCGCGCAGACAGGTGCCGCCGTAGTTCCCGCCCACGGTGAAGGTGCAAACCTGTATGTACTTACCGTCAACCTTCGGCAGGCACCACAGCTGCTGGTAGATATTCTTGCGGTCGACAAACTTGCCGCTGGATTTATCCAGCAGTTCGTCCTGAGGGCTGATGAGATCGATATTGCTGCCGCAGCGGCCGGCAATCGGCTTGACGGCATAGCCGGTCTGCTTCAGCATATCGTTAACATCAAAATCGGTGTCGAGCAGGTAACGGTGGTTCGGGAACAGCTGCCACAGTACCGGGAGAATCGCCTTGTTGCCGGGAATCACGGTCCACAGCGGTTCGAAAACCAGCACCTCCGGGCGCAGCAGGACGTCAATCAGGCGCACCTCGCCCTCGGGATGCCCGGTGCGGATCGGCACGGCGGCATATTCGGTTTCGCTCACCTCACGGATCTGCTCAATCGCCGTTTCCCACGCCCAGGTTTTCCACACGCAGTTGACGTGGCGGCCTTCGTCGTCAATCAGCTGTCCGGCGGCATCCCAGCTGAGCGCCTCCAGCCCGTGCAGGATTTTGGTCTCGAACCCGGCCTGCATCAGCGAACGCTGAATAAAGAGCGCGTGATAGTCCTCTTCGACATCGTTGTCCTGCATAATGTGGACGAACGGCCGCGCGTGGCTGTGCTTCCATGCCCCGGTCAGCTCTTCCAGCAGCCCTTCCGCCGGGTTATGCCCGTTGCCGCGATAGCCGTTTTTCACCCACTCTTCGAGAATCAGCCCGCCCTCGGTATGGCAGGAGGCGGAGTCGGCGTTGTACTCGTAAACCTTAATGCCGCGCTCATCCATGCAGAAATCCATACGACCGGTGATCATATGGTGGCGACGCCACTGCCAGGAGAGGCGCAGGCGCGGCCAGAGGATTTTCGGGATGTCGAAAAGCGCCAGCAGGCTGTCGTCTTTCAGCACCTTGTCCGTCGCGTGCAGGTACATCAGGTGCAGTTCGTTGGTGGCCTTGATCAGCTCCTGCTCGGCGCTTTCGGTAATGGTGAAGTACTGGCAGGGATCTTTGTTGATCACATGGCCGTTAGCGCGGATATACGCCTGCTGCAGCGCGTCATTTTCGTTAAGCCATTTTCCGTCGAACTGACGCTTGTTTTTCAGCCGCGCGCCGCTGATTTTCAGCAGTTCGCCGTCGATTTCCGGCTGGGGAATGCTGTGTTCCGTGTCGTCGGTCTGGATCATCCAGCCGAGAATCTCCGTGTCGTTGAAGGTGTCATGGATGGTGTAACACCCGTTCTCCACGCTCAGACGCAGTTCGCGCGTCCACTGCTGCCCGAGCGGCAGCGGGGAGTGAATCACGTTCTGCTCCGCAATACGCACCCTATCGTCGAGAAGCTGGGTGATCACCGCCACGTGGCCGGTCTCGTGAAACTCGCCGCCCTTTTGCCAGATCAGCAGCGCTCCGGCGCGCGGCGCGCGTTTCGAACCATTGGCAAAGGCCTGAAGGGGCAGAATGTTATCGTTCACCACCTGACGCAAAAAGCGCAGGGAGAAGATTTCCCACGCCATGCCGACGTCGGTAAACACAAAGCCATAGTTGAGAAACAGGAAACGGCGGGCAAACTCAACGCACTGCCACTTGTGGCCCATGTATTCGTTGCCGATATAGCTGCGAAAATCTGCGTCCTGCGGGTAGCTTCGCGGGTCCAGACTGCCGTAATTTGAAGAGTAAATCGCCACGCCACCGGGCGCATAGCCTAACAATGTCCCGAATGGCGCATCACTGCTTAACTTTCCTTTACGCATGTATCCAACCTAAAACAGGCAGGCGGCAATTTTTTATGGGTTGTTGTCGTCTGCACGTTGTAATTAACCTGACAGAGGGACATTTATCATACACCTGCGCGGCGCATTAACTACATGTTAAACAGCCAGCACGCCGCAAAATGCCCTTGCGCGATCTCCTGCATCGCAGGCTCCTGCGTCTGGCAAACCGGCATGGCGTGCGGGCAGCGGCTGCAGAACTTACAGCCCGGCAGCGCGGACGTGGGGCCTGGAATGTCGCCGCGCAGGGTGGCGTCTTCGAGATTGCGGATGCGCGGATCGGGCTGGGGAACCGCCGCCAGCAGCGCGCGGGTATAAGGGTGCGCCGGACGCTGATACAGTTCATTCGCCGGGGCCACCTCCACCAGTTTGCCAAGATACATCACCCCAATGCGGCTGGAGATATGCCGCACCATGGAGAGATCGTGGGCGATGAACAGATAGGTTAGCCCCAGCTCCTGCTGCAGATCCTGCAGAATATTCACCACCTGCGCCTGCACCGAGACGTCCAGCGCCGAGAGCGGCTCATCGCACAGCACAAATTCAGGATGCACGGACAACGCGCGGGCAATACTGATGCGCTGACGCTGCCCGCCGCTGAACTCATGCGGGAATCGTTCAAGATGTTCGTGCTTGAGCCCCACTTTGTAGAGCAGCGTTTCCGTACGTTCCCGCTGTTCTTCGCGGCTGTAGCCGTGGATCTGCATCGGCTCGGCCACCAGCTGTTGCACCGTCATGCCGGGGTTGAGCGAGGAGTAAGGATCCTGAAAAATCGCCTGCATCCGCTTGCGCAGCGGCTTGAGCTCTTTTTCACGGGCGTGGGCAATCGCCTGCCCGGCAAAGTGGATCTCACCCGAGGTGATATCGAAAAGGCGCAGGATGGCGCGCCCGAGGGTGGATTTTCCGCAGCCAGACTCCCCCACCAGGCCAAACGTCTCGCCGGGCTGGATATCAAAGCTCACGCCGTCAACCGCCTTCACGGCCGCGCCTTTACGCAGCAAACCGCCGTTAAGCGGATAGTGTTTGCGCAGCTCGCGCACGCTCACTAATGGCGACTGTTGTTCACTCATGCCTGAATCTCCTTGTCGGCCCATAGCCAACAGGCGGCGCGATGGCCCTCTCCGGCGGCGTAAAAGGCGGGCTGTCGTTCACACTGGAGTATGCGCTTCGGGCAGCGCTCCGCGAACGGACAGCCCGGCGGCGGGTTAAGCAGGCCAGGCGGCGAACCTTCAATGGGCGATAAACGCTGATTCACCTCATCCGGGCGCGGCAGCGAGGCCAGCAGACCCTGGGTGTAAGGATGCGCAGGGCGATAAAAAATGTCCTCCACGCTGCCCTCCTCCATCACCAGCCCGCCGTACATCACCACCACGCGGCTGCAGACCTGCGCCACCACGCCGAGATCGTGGGTGATCAGCAAAATCGCGGTCCGGGTCTGCTGCTGCAAACTTTTCAGCAGGCGCAGGATCTGCGCCTGAATGGTCACGTCCAGCGCGGTGGTCGGCTCATCGGCAATAAGAAGCTTCGGGTTGCAGGAGAGCGCAATCGCGATCATTACCCGCTGGCGCATGCCGCCGCTGAACTCGTGGGGATACTGGTCGTATCGCCGTTCCGCCCCGGCAATGCCCACCTGTTCCAGCATGGCGATGGCCGCCGCTTTGGCCGCTTTTTTGCTGAGTCCTTTATTGCGCATCAGGATCTCAGCCATCTGCTTGCCGATGGTCAGCACCGGGTTCAGGGCGGTCATCGGATCCTGAAAAATCATCGCGATCTCGTTGCCGCGAATAGCGCGCATCTGCGCGGGCGTTTTCTGCGCCAGGTCCTCATTCTGGAAGCGGATGCTGCCGCCAGTTATCCGTCCGTTGCTCCCCAGAAGCTGGATAATTGACTTACAGGTGACGCTTTTCCCGCAGCCCGATTCGCCGACGATGCCGAGGACTTCCCCCGGCTTAACCTGAAAGCTCACGCCGCGCACCGCGTGAACCTCGCCCTCGCGGGTGCGGAACGAGGTTTGCAGGTTCTCAAGCGCTAATAAGTTACTCATCGCGATTCGCTCCCGGCTCAAAGGCGGTACGGAACACATCGCCCAGCACGTTAAAGCTGAACACCGTCAGCAGGATCAGAATGCCGGGGAACATAGCCAGCCACGAGGCTTCGCCAATATAAGACTGGGCGTTGTTAAGCATGCTTCCCCACGACGCCGCGGGCGCCTGCACGCCCAGCCCCAGGAAGCTCAGGGTTGACTCCATCAGAATGGCCGAGGCGATATTGAGCGTGGCCGCCACGATAATGGTCGGCAGCACGCCGGGAATGATGTGGCGCACGATGATGCGCAGCGGATGCTCCCCCGACGCGCGGGCATAAAGCACGTACTCGCGCTCTTTCACCGACAGGGTTTCAGCACGCACCAGACGCGACATGTTCATCCACGTCAGCAGGCTGATAATCAGAATGATGTTATCCACGCCCGGCTTGAGGTAAGCATTCACTACCAGCAGCAGGAAGAAGGCCGGAATGGCCATCAGGATATCCACGGCTCGCATCATCAGGTTATCCAGCCAGCCGCCAAAATAGCCGCTCACCGTTCCCACCACCGTGCCGATAAGCGTGGAAAAGACCATGGCGAGAAAACCGACCATCAGCGAGATCTGGCCGCCATACAGCGCGCGGGTGAAGTAGTCGCGGCCGTATTCGTCGGTGCCGAACCAGTGCGCGGCATCCGGCGGCAACGTGCGCGCGCCGAGCGCCATCCGCTCCGGATCGTACGGGCTTAACCCCGCACAGAGCGCGGCGACAACGAAAATAAAAAGCACAAACAGGGAGAACTGCGCCGGACGGTTGCGGCGCAGCTGGTGACGAACCTGCTGCCAGCGTCTGCTCATCCGGGCTACCTCAGCGTACGAATGCGGGGATCGGCGAAGCGATAAAGCACGTCGGCGATCAGGTTTCCGACGATCAGCATCATCGACGAGAGCATGATGATCGCCATAATCAGGGGGTAATCCAGCGAGGCGATCGACTGGATCCCGAGCAGCCCCATCCCCGGCCAGGAGAAGACGCTTTCCGTCACATAGGCCCCCACAATCAGCTCTCCGAACGACAGTCCGAACAGGGTAATCACCGGCAGCAGCACGTTTTTCAGCACGTGCCGAAACAGAATACTGGAGCGCGTGGCGCCGTAGGCAAGCTGGGTTTGCACGTAGTCGGCCGAGAGCTGAGAGATGGTGTTGGAACGGATGTAGCGCACGTAGCTGGAGAGGTTGTAGAACGTGAGGGCAATACACGGCAGCACGCCGTGACGCAGCAGATCCAGCCCGTTATCCTCCATGCCGATGGTGCGCATTCCCATGCTGGGGAACCAGTTAAGCTGCACGGCAAAAACGGTGATGAGCAGGATGCCGAACCAGAATATCGGAACAGAAATGCCGATATAGGCGAATAAATTGAGCAGATGATCCAGCCAGCGGTGCTTAAATGCCCCCGCCAGCAGCCCCAGCGGGATCGCCAGCACGATCGCCATCAGCAGCGACGCGCCCATCAGCCCCAGCGTGGCCGGAATACGTTCGCCAATCATCTCCAGCACCGGGCGGTGGTAGATCAGCGAATAGCCGAGATCGCCCTGCAGGACGTTTTTCAGCCACAGGACGTACTGCGTGACCAGCGGCTTATCCAGCCCCAGGCTCTGGCGAATACGCTCAATGTCTTCCGGGGCCATACGCGGCGTAATGTACGCCGCCACCGGATCGCCGGGCGCGAGCTTGACCAGCAGAAACGCCACCAGTGAAATAAAAAACAGCATCGGCAGCAGCTGCAGCAGCCGACGCGTGAGGAGTGTGTTCACGACGTGCCCTTACCAAAGCCCCGACCTGACGGCCGGGGCAATCACTTATTTCTGATAGATTTTTGACAGATCCTGGAACAGATAGACCGGTTTCGGCTCCGCTTCCTCGGTGCCGCCAAAACGCTTGTCCACCGCGACGGTCGCATTGGTGTAGGCGATCGGGTAGTACGTCATATCGTTCGCCACGGTCTGCTGAATTTGCTTATAGATATCGGCACGTTTCGCGGCGTCGGTTTCCACTGCACCTTTATCCCACAGGGCATCAAACTGCGGATTTTTGTAATGCGCGTAGTTATAGGCTTCGTTGCTCATGAACAGCGATTTGTAACCGTCTGGCTCGGAGCCCATGATGTAGCCGCCCAGGTTCAGCTCCCACGCGGTGTTGTTCATATCGAGGCTGCGCTGAGACATGGCGTTGGAGTCCAGCGGCATCAGCTCCACGTTCACCCCAATGCCCTTCAGCGCCTGCTGAATGTAGAGCGCCATGCTCTCCTGGGTTTTGTTGGTGTTCACATACGCCAGGCGCAGCTTGAGGTTGTCCGGCGCGCCGGACGTCTTCAGCAGGTCTTTGGCTTTTTGCAGATCGAACTTGTACTGCTCGACGTCATCCGTCTTGTAAAGCGTATCTGGCGTCAGGAACGAGGTCGCCGGTTTAGCGTAGTCCAGCGAGGTAAACGCGGTCTGGGTGAGCTCGTCTTTGTTGATGGCATACGCGATGGCCTGGCGCAGCGCTTTGCTCTTCATCACCGGCACGTTCTGGTTGAACGTCATATAGGCCAGACGGCCTTCCGGATAGACCACGAAGTCAAACTTACCGGTATTTTTCAGGCGGTTCACGTCCTGCGGGTCAACCATCTTGAGGTTGATTTCTCCGTTTTGCAGCGCAAGGTTGGCGGCGTTGCTGTCTTTGGCGAAACGGTAGGTGACCGAATCAAGCTTCGCTTTGCCGTTCCAGTAATCGTCAAAACGGGTCAGGGCGTAATACTGCCCGGCGCGATACTCTTTGAATTTGAACGGCCCGGAGCCTACCGGCGCATCGTTTTTGCTGCTCTTTTCCAGGTCGCCTTCACCGGCGAACACGTGCTGCGGAATCGGGTAGATCTGTACCAGGGTGCCGGTAAAGGCTGCGCTGACCTGCGGTAGGGTGAACTTAACGGTACGGTCGTCAACCTTACGCACCTCAACAGGCTTGCCGCCGTAGGTGAACATGCTGCGGAAGAAGCTGTGCTGTTTGGCATCCAGCAGCTTGTTAAAGGTGAAGACCACGTCTTCCGCCGTCAGCGGCTGTCCGTCCTGCCATTTCAGGTTGGGTTTTAACGTCAGGGTATAGCTCAGGTTGTCGGCGGAAGGCGTCAGGCTTTCCGCCAGGCCCCACTCGATGTTGCCGTTATTAAAGCTGTACAGCGGGGCGTAGAGCGCCTGCATGATCGTTAACGTCGTACGGTCACTGGCATAGAGCGGATTAACGGCTAGCGGGTCGCCGGAGGTAATTCCAATAATTAGCGAACCGCCCTCTTTTGGCGCGTCGTTTTTTGCCGCTGAGGGCGTATTTGTCTCTTTATTTTTCGCATCATCACAGCCAGCCAGGCCTAACGCGAGCGAAACCACCACTGCCGATAACAGAAGCTTGCGCATCTCACTAACTCCTTGCCTTATAAAGTTTTTATTACTGCATCTTTTATTTATGTTGAAGCATCATATTCAGCTTTATCGGTTTACGCATTAATTATGAAAATGCGATTTTCGATTAAGCTTATGTCGGATTTGTTATATATAAGCGCCAGAAGGAATAGCGGTTAATTGATTGCGCTCGCAACGTTAAACGCTTCACAAATCTCCTGCTACACTGCCTCAACACATCACTCAAAAGGCAGGCCAACATGTCAGACAACACGTATCAGCCACCAAAAGTGTGGGAATGGAAAAAGAACGGCGGCGGCGCGTTCGCCAATATTAACCGCCCGATTTCCGGCGCGACCCATGAGAAAGATCTGCCCGTGGGCTCCCACCCGCTGCAGCTTTACTCTCTCGGAACACCGAACGGCCAGAAAGTGACAATCATGCTCGAAGAGCTGCTGGCGCTGGGCGTGACGGGCGCGGAGTATGACGCCTGGTTGATCCGCATCGGCGAAGGAGATCAGTTCTCCAGCGGGTTTGTTGAGGTGAACCCGAACTCGAAAATTCCGGCGCTTCGTGACCACTCCACGAACCCGCCAACGCGCGTATTTGAGTCCGGCAATATCCTGCTTTATCTGGCAGAGAAATTCGGTCACTTCCTGCCGAAAGATCCGGCGGGACGCACCGAGACCCTGAACTGGCTGTTCTGGCTGCAGGGTGCGGCGCCGTTCCTCGGCGGTGGCTTCGGCCACTTCTACAACTACGCGCCGGTTAAAATTGAGTACGCGATTGACCGCTTCACCATGGAAGCCAAACGCCTGTTCGACGTGCTGGATAAACAGCTGGCGCGCGGCCGCTACGTGGCGGGTGAGGAGTACACCATCGCGGATATCGCCATCTGGCCGTGGTTCGGCTGCGTGGCGCTGGGCAGCGTCTATAACGCCGCCGAGTTCCTCGACGCAGAGAAGTACACTAACGTCCAGCGCTGGGCGAAAGACGTGGCGAATCGCCATGCCGTGAAGCGCGGCCGCATCGTTAACCGCACCAGCGGCGAGCTGAACGAGCAGCTCCACGAGCGCCATGCGGCAAGCGACTTCGATACCAATACGGAAGATAAGCGTCAGGCGTAATGTTCCGCCGGGCGGATCCCCGCCCGGCAACGGAGATCCCTGCCCAGGGCATGATTAGCTTAAAGGTTGAGCCGGTATTGCTGGCACTATCTGGACGTTTTTCTCGCGTCTGAGAGTGAGAAATGACGTCTCAACCGACAGCAGTCACAAAGGATCTGTTATGAAACTTATTAAAACAACGCTGGTTATCAGCGCCCTCATTTTTTCCACCTCGGGAATGGCTATCGACAAAACCGCCGCTGGTGCGGTAGCAGGCGCGGCCATTGGCGCGGCCACGGGCAAAGATCTGAAATCGACCGTTGGCGGCGCCGTCGTAGGCGCAGGCACGGGTGCCATGTTCAAAAACGGCGGCAAAGGTAAAGCCGCGCGTAAGGGCGGCGCGGTAGGTGCTGCCGTAGGCGCAGGCGCCGCAGCGGTTACCGGCAAGAGCGTGCTGAAAGGTGCAGCCGTTGGTGCGGGCACGGGCGCGCTGATTGGTGAAGCGACGCACTGATAAATACAGCCGGGCAGCGCTGCGTTTGCCCGGCAGGAACGACATCCCCGATCGCATTTCCGCTTATTGTTCGTGTCTCATCCTTAAATAATTCCCGCAAACCGCACTAATACTTAATGTCCCGCGCTTTTTGTCTTCCGGACTGTTTCATCTGACGCTTGTCCTGACGGCAGTCGTGATTGCTCTGGTTATTGTTCGCCACACAGGTCTGCTTCACCTGCCGCGACGCGTCGCGGGTTTCCTGCCTGACATCACGCGCCACGCGCCGCTCCTGCGCCTGCTGGGTCGCACTGGCAGAAACCGAGAACAGCATCAGAAGAATGCAAGAAAGGACAGGAATGACAGATAACGATCTGTTCATAGCAACACCTCGAAGAAGAGAGCCCAGAACGTCAGTGGGGTTAGCAAAAGAATAGCAGTTTCAGAAGGGGCTGAATGGGGAAGGCGTTAATAATACAAGGCCGCACAAGGCGGCCTTGTACGCTGCGTTATGCCGTCAGGCGGAACTTCTGCACCGAGCGCTGAAGATCTTCGGTCTGGCGCTCCAGCGCCGCCGCTGCCGCAGAAACCTCTTCAACCAGCGAGGCGTTTTGCTGGGTAACGCCGTCCATCTGGGTAATGGCAATCCCGACCTGCGAAATACCCTTGCTTTGCTCCTCAGAGGCAGAAGCGATTTGCTTCATGATGGTTGTCACTTCCGTCACATCGCGCAAAATCGCATCCATGGTGGTGCCGGTGTCGCTCACCAGCTGCGCCCCCTGCTCTACGCGGGAAACGGAATCGGTAATCAGCCCCTCAATCTCTTTAGCCGCGTTGGCGCTGCGGCTTGCCAGGTTACGAACTTCACCTGCCACCACCGCGAAACCACGCCCCTGTTCACCCGCGCGCGCCGCTTCAACCGCCGCATTGAGTGCCAGAATATTGGTCTGGAAGGCAATGCTGTTGATCACGTTGGTGATTTCAGCAATTTTCTTCGAGCTTTCCGAAATACCGCTCATGGTGGTCACCACCTCTTCCACCAGCGAGCCGCCGCGGCTGGCGGTAGTTGAGGCCACATCAGCCAGCTGGCTGGCCTGACGCGCGCTTTCCGCGTTCAATTTTACCGTGGCGGTCAGCTGTTCCATACTGGCTGCCGTCTCTTCCAGCGCAGCCGCCTGCTCTTCGGTACGGGAAGAGAGGTCGTTGTTACCGCTGGAGATTTCCGTCGCGCCGCGCCAGATGTTTTCACTGCCGGAGCGAATCGTACTGACCGCTTCGCGCAGGCTGTCCTGCATCGCGCTCAGCAGCGGCACCAGCTGCCCCACGCAGTTGCGGCCGAACGGCTCAATGGGCTGGCTGAGATCGCCCTGGGCAATCTGTCGGAACTGCAGGCGAATGCGGTCCAGCGGTTTGACCAGCATCGCCACCAGGTAGCGGTCGGTGAAGAGCAGGATCAGCAGGCCGATAATCGTGGCGACGATAATCACCGTGCGGGTCATGCTTGTCAGGCCGTCCACCACCACGCGGGTGCTGTCGAGCGACTTCGCGGCGGCATTGTTGAACTCCTCAGCGGCCGCGCCGAACGCACGGCTCAGTGGCGGCGTGACGTTGTTGGCCTGCTGGCGATACCCCTCCAGAGCCCCCTGCTTCGCCTGCTGCATTTGCGGCGTGACGCCCTGTTCGAGCAGCGCCTGCCAGGAGCCGATCACCCGGGAAGAGACCTGCTCGTCCATCGGGCCTGGGGAGATCGCTTTCATCTCGGCCAGTTTCTTGCCCATGTTATCCAGCGCCTGTTGGGCAGAGGACAGATCCGGCGTGCCGCCTGCGGCTTTGACTTCCATTGCGCGGCTCAGACGGGTCACAAAGCGGAAATATTGATCGTTACCCTGGCTGAGTACCGTCATCTGTTTAACCAGCTGGCGGTCGACTTCATTGCCATCTGATACGCGAGAAAGGGACCAGGTGCTGTACAACCCAACGCCCGCCCACATTAAACAAAAGATCCCGAGAATCGTCAGCATGACGAAACGGATCGTGAAATTACGGAGCATATTCATAAGTCTTCCTTGCCGTGAGGGTGAGTTCGCCCAGAGGCGAGTACTACTCTCGTTATCGGCAGGAAAGAGGGAAATTATAACGTTTTGTGATCATTTTTAATTAGCGTGGCTTCACTGGTCGCACAGCAGTCATTAATCATTAGTCCCGAGCTTAGGGATGTCATTTGCGATGTGGTAATTTCAGATGAAAACGTTGTTTCGAAAAATTCATCAATAAGAAAGGAGACATCATGTCCTGGCACCCTTACCCTGGCCGCTATGAGAGTATGCAATATCGTTATTGCGGTAAAAGTGGCCTGCGCCTGCCCGCGCTGTCGCTGGGGCTGTGGCATAGTTTCGGCCATGTCCAGCCTCTTGACGCCCAGCGCGCGCTGCTGCGAAAAGCCTTCGACCTCGGCATCACCCATTTCGATCTCGCCAATAACTATGGCCCGCCGCCGGGCAGCGCGGAGGAGAATTTCGGCCGCCTGCTGCGTGAGGACTTTGCCGCGTACCGCGACGAGCTGATTATCTCCACCAAGGCGGGTTACGACATGTGGCCGGGGCCGTACGGTTCGGGCGGTTCACGCAAATATCTGCTCGCCAGCCTCGACCAGAGCCTGCAGCGTCTGGGCGTCGACTACGTGGATATTTTCTACTCCCACCGCGTGGATGAAAACACGCCGATGGAAGAGACGGCCTCCGCGCTGGCCCACGCCGTGCAGAGTGGGAAAGCGCTGTATGTCGGCATTTCCTCCTACTCGACCGATCGCACGCAGAAAATGGCCGAGCTGCTGCGCGAGTGGAAGATCCCGCTGCTGATCCACCAGCCGTCCTATAACCTGCTTAACCGCTGGGTCGATAAGACCGGCCTGCTGGATGCGCTGGAAGCAAACGGTACGGGGTGTATCGCCTTTACCCCGCTGGCGCAGGGGCTGCTGACCGGAAAATACCTGAACGGTATTCCTGAAGGTTCACGCATGCAGCGCGAAGGGAATAAAGCGCGCGGCCTGACGCAGAAGATGCTGACCGACGCCAACCTGAGCAGCCTTCGCCTGCTGAATGAGATGGCGCAGGCGCGCGGACAAACGATGGCGCAGATGGCGCTAAGCTGGCTGCTGAAAGATGCGCGCGTGACGTCCGTGCTGATTGGCGCAAGCCGCCCGGAACAGCTGGAAGAAAATGTTCAGGCGCTGGAAAACCTGCGCTTTACGGAGGACGAACTCAAGCGGATTGACCAGCATGTTGCGGATGGGGAGTTGAATCTGTGGCAGGCGTCGTCGGATAAATAGTGCGGTCTGATGCCTTCCCCCCTCACCCTAACCCTCTCCCCAAAGGGGAGAGGGGACTGCTCGGTACGGCTTTTCTCCCCTTTGGGGAAAGGGCGGGGTGAGGGGTATTAGATGTACTTTACTTCTTACTGATCTTATCCAGATACCCCATCACAAACGCAGACAGCACAAACGTCAGGTGGATGATGACGTACCACATCAGTTTGTTATCCGGCACGTTCTTCGCGTCCATAAACACGCGTAGCAGGTGGATAGAGGAGATTGCCACAATCGACGCGGCCACTTTATTCTTCAGCGACGAAGCATCCATTTTGCCCAGCCAGCTGAGCTTCTCTTTACGCTCGTCGATATCGAGCTGGGAGACAAAATTCTCGTAGCCGGAGAACATCACCATCACCAGCAGCCCGCCCACCAGGGTCATATCCACCAGCGACAGCAGTACCAGAATCAAATCCGCTTCGGCAATAGAAAAAATGTTCGGCAGAACATGCCAGATTTCCTGAAAGAACTTAATCGTCAGCGCGATAAGTGCCAGCGAGAGGCCAAAATAGACGGGGGCCAGTATCCAGCGAGAGGCGTACATGGCATTTTCAAAAAAGCGTTCCATAAAGTCCTGTTTGCAAAAGAAACCAGCGCCCAGTATATCTCAACGGCGCTGGCTGTTTGCAATAACTCAACGGTACGTCACTCAGACGTTGTCTGGGTTAACCTCGGGACGTGCGTACTCCGGCCAGACAAGCGCCACCAGTTCAGGATAGGCTTCCAGACTGAACTCGCGAAAACACTGGCGCAAATTTAATACGTCCAGATCGGAATAAGAGACCTTCTCGCCGTTAAGGCAGCGCTTTTTAATATTGTCATAATATTTATAGACTGCTGAATTCAGATCGCTACAGCGACGCTGCGCCTCAAACAGTCCGGGCGTGTCATTAATTTCCGACATTTTCATGCGCTTAATTGTCGCGTGTAAAAAGTCGATATATTCGTGGTTCACCCGCCAGTACCAGACAGGCGTAACGGAGTTCATCAATACAGAGAAATGGTCTTCCCCTTCCTCTTTTGTCATCAGTTCAGGTTGCGGGGGTTCACTGGTGTCTTTCGACACTTTCGTTTTATTGAACTCCTGCATCAATAAAAGCACACCAGCGGTCAGTAATAGTAATGTGATGACCGTAAAAAAGATGCTGTTCATGGGTAGGCTCCATTTTTTTTGATTTTAAATTTGCCTCATGATATTGTCAACGAATCTCACGCCTTTACCAACCCCACCCTGTTGAAAATAAAGGAAATTAAAAATGCTGCCCGACTATCTCGTCCCGGCTAAGTACCACATTACGCCTGTGGAACAGCAACCGACGGAAGCAGAAAAAGAGGCCAGTTTCACTCAGGGGAAAAGAAAGCTCTCTGATTTCGAGCCCGATATATTAATTGGTGTTTCCCGAACTGGCAAATCCCGAAATATGTTGCTGGAAGAGCACGATCGCCATATAAAAGACCGCTTATTTCGCGCCATAAAAATTGAAGCCTTTGTCCACCTGCTGAATGACCTGCAGGCCGAGGGTGAAATAGATGCCCAGAAACTAAGTCAAATAATGGCCGAGAAAACCGAAGAAATTAATGAAGCGGGCAATGAAATTTGGCTTAATTTAATTACGCGCGAAAAAAACAACCCAATTTTTTATAGCCTGGAGGAAGATTAACGTGAAAGAAGTTAAAAACAACGACGTTTATTTGACTTTAGAAGATAAAAAAAGTGATGAATTTATCTTAAAGCAAAATCTCGACGCGCTGAGAAACACAAAAAATGACGAGATGACGCGTATTACGCAAGACCTGGTATCGATCCCGGCGACGCTGGTTCGTCTGAAATGGCAGAATCGCCGTGAAATTTATCCGCTACAGGTCAAAGAAGAAATTTACGGTGCCGTGATGAACGCCATCATAGAGCAGCGTCCCGAGCTGAAAGAGAAGCTTCTGGGACGTCTTGAGGCCAATTATCAGTATCTGCTTGCCAGAGAAATCGCCACCCTGCGTCTGACGCGCAAGCTGTCCGACGGTGAGTACCGTACCTCAAACGTCACCTGCGTTGCGCTTGATGAGGACGCGCTGGCAACCCCCTCTACCGCACCGACGGATAGCAAAAACGCATAAACCGGCAGGCATAAAAAAAGCCGGCTTTCGCCAGCTTCTTTATCACTTCGAGGCCGCTTTCTCTTCGCCGACCAGTCCAATCTTCAGGTAACCCGCCTGATGCAGCGTGTCCATTACCTTCATCATGGTTTCATAATCAACGGTTTTATCCGCACGGAAGAAGACCGTGGTGTCTTTCTTACCGCCCGTAAGCTGCTCCAGCGCCGGGATGACCGAGTCGGCCGTCACCGGGTCATTCCCGAGGAACATGGATTTATCCGCCTTCACCGACAGGTAGATAGGCTTCTCCGGGCGCGGCTGGGGCTGGCTGGAAGAGGCAGGCAGATTAACCTTCACATCCACCGTCGCCAGCGGCGCAGCCACCATGAAGATAATCAGCAGAACCAGCATGACGTCGATAAACGGCGTCACGTTGATTTCATGCATTTCGCCGTTATCGTCCAGATTTTCGTTTAGACGCATCGCCATACTCTTAACCTGCGCGCAGTTTAGACGCCGCGTGCACCGGCTTAACCGAGCTGGCGTTCAGGTCGAGATCGCGGCTTTGCAGCAGCAGAACCTGCGCGGCAACGTCACCCAGCGTGGCTTTGTAGCTGCCAATCATACGCGCGAAGATGTTGTAGATGACCACCGCCGGAATAGCGGCAACCAGACCGATTGCCGTCGCCAACAGCGCTTCTGCGATACCCGGCGCCACGACCGCCAGGTTGGTGGTTTGGGTCTGCGCGATACCGATAAAGCTGTTCATGATGCCCCAGACCGTTCCGAAAAGACCGATAAACGGTGAGATCGCGCCGATGGTCGCCAGATAACCATTGCCGCGTCCCATGTGTCGGCCAACAGCCGCAACGCGACGCTCCAGGCGGAAACCGGTACGTTCTTTGATGCCTTCGTTATCTTCACTGCCAGCGGAGAGTTCCAGCTCGTTCTGTGCTTCATTCACTAACAGGGTGGTCAGGCTTTTCGCGTGAAAGGATGAGGTCATATCTGCAGCCTGATCCAGAGAGCGGGCTTCTGCCAGCTGCTGCTGTTCCCGCTTAAGGCGGCGCTTCTGAGAAAGCAGCTCGGCGCTCTTGCTGAAGAAAATAGCCCAGGTGACAACGGACGCCAGAATCAGGCCGATCATCACAATCTTAACCACGATGTCAGCATGCTGATACATGCCCCAAACGGAGAGATCCGTCTGCATCAAATTATTACCCACTCTGTATCTCCAGGACGCAAATCACAAAATCTGAGCGTAATAATATCAAAACGTCGTCGAATTGATAGTAGTTCTCATTAGTATTTGCATGGTGCCGTAATTTTCGCTCACTTTCCTTGCGCTTACGCAGTAAAAATTTCTTATGCGAATTTTTGCTAATATTTTCTGCTTATTCGATAAGCCTCGGGGTGCAGTTTTTTCCAATCGTGGTAGTCTGGACGTCCAGACGTATAAAAACAGGGTTAGCGAACATGACAAAGAAGCATCTTGATACCACGCTGGTACAGGCAGGACGCAGCAAAAAATATACGCAGGGATCGGTCAACAGCGTGATTCAACGAGCCTCCTCGCTGGTGTTTGATACCGTTGAGGAGAAAAAAATTGCCACGCGCAACCGCGCGAAAGGCGGGCTGTTTTATGGCCGTCGCGGCACGCTAACCCATTTCTCTCTTCAGGAAGCGATGTGCGAACTGGAAGGCGGCGCGGGCTGCGCGCTGTTCCCGTGCGGGGCGGCGGCGGTCGCCAACACCATTCTGGCGTTTGTGGAACAGGGCGACCATATCCTGATGACCAACACCGCCTACGAGCCCAGCCAGGACTTCTGCACCAAAATCCTCAGCAAGCTCGGCGTAACGACCGGCTGGTTCGACCCGCTGATTGGCGAAGGCATTGCCGAACTTATTCAGCCAAACACGCGCATTGTGTTCCTGGAATCTCCGGGATCGCTCACCATGGAAGTTCACGACGTGCCGGCTATCGTGAAGGCCGTGCGCAGCAAAGCCCCAGAGGCGATCGTGATGATCGACAACACCTGGGCGGCGGGCGTGCTGTTTAAAGCGCTGGAGTTCGACATTGATATATCGATTCAGGCGGCGACGAAATACCTGATAGGCCACTCTGACGGCATGATTGGCACCGCGGTTTCCAACGCGCGCTGCTGGGATCAGCTGCGTGAAAATGCCTACCTGATGGGCCAGATGGTGGATGCAGATACGGCCTACATGACCAGCCGCGGACTCCGCACGCTGGGCGTTCGCCTGCGTCAGCACCATGAAAGCAGCCTGAAGGTGGCCGAATGGCTGGCGCAGCATCCGCAGGTTGAGCGCGTGAATCATCCCGCGCTACCGGGCAGTAAAGGCCACGAATTTTGGCAGCGTGACTTTACGGGCAGCAGCGGTTTGTTCTCGTTCGTACTGAAAAAGCGGCTAAATAACGACGAGCTGGCGAGCTATCTGGATAATTTTACCCTCTTCAGCATGGCCTACTCCTGGGGCGGTTTTGAATCCCTGATCCTGCCTAATCAGCCGGAACAGGTTGCGGCTCTGCGTCCCGGCGGTGAAGTGGACTTCAGCGGTACCCTGATTCGACTGCATATCGGTTTAGAAAACGTTGACGATCTGATTGCCGATTTAGCAGCAGGGTTCGAGCGTATCGTGTAGAGTGCTGGCTGAAAATGTACTCTCTGGACGCTTTTGTGGACACGGCGATGAGAAAAGTCTGCATGAGTTGCGCCCGGGATCAAACCCGACGGGCGAATAAGGGAGTACAATAGCGCTATATCTGCTGTTCCACAGGAAAGTCCATGGCTGTTATTCAAGATATTATCGCGGCGCTCTGGCAACACGACTTTGCCGCGCTGGCGGATCCTCACGTCGTCGGTATCGTTTACCTCGTGATGTTCGCAACACTGTTTCTGGAAAATGGATTACTGCCAGCCTCGTTTTTACCCGGCGACAGCCTGCTTTTACTTGCCGGGGCATTAATCGGGAAAGGCGTCATGGACTTCACGCCAACGATGGTTATTCTCACCTCTGCAGCCAGCCTGGGCTGCTGGCTGAGCTATCTGCAGGGCCGCTGGCTTGGGAATACCCGCGTCGTAAAAGGCTGGCTGGCGCAGTTACCGCATAAATATCATCAGCGTGCGACCTGCATGTTCGACAGGCATGGCCTGCTGGCCCTGCTGGCGGGGCGTTTCCTCGCGTTTGTTCGCACGCTTCTGCCTACGATGGCGGGCATTTCCGGTCTGTCAAACCGCCGCTTCCAGTTCTTCAACTGGCTGAGCGCTCTGCTGTGGGTGGGTGTAGTCACCACGCTCGGCTATGCGCTGAATATGATCCCCTTTGTGAAACACCATGAAGATCAGGTGATGACCTTCCTGATGGTGCTGCCGATGTTCCTGCTGGTGGCAGGACTGGTGGGAACCATCGCGGTGGTGATTAAGAAGAAGTACTGCAGCGCGTGATCCCCTCACCCTGACCCTCTCCCCATAGGGGAGAGAGGAAAAAGCTTAAGCTCCCTGCATGGTTCGGATGCGTGATGCATCTTCTCCCGGCGTGACGCCGAAATAGCGCTTAAACTCCCGACTGAACTGCGACGCACTCTCGTAACCCACCCGCATTGCCGCCGCGCTGGCCTTCATGCCGTCGTGGATCATCAGCATCCGCGCCTTATGCAGCCGGTAGGTTTTAAGGTACTGCAGCGGCGAGGTGCTGGTCACCGACTTGAAGTTATGATGAAACGCCGAAACGCTCATGTTCGCTTCCGCCGCCAGCTGGTCGACGCTGAGGTTCTCCGTGTACTGGCTTTCAATGCGCTTGAGCACGCGGCTTATCAGGCTGAAGTGGGTCTGTCGGCTCACCAGAGCCAGCAGCGCCCCGCCCCCCGGCCCCAGCAGCACATGGTAGAGAATTTCGCGGACGATCTGCTTGCCCAGAATACGCGCGTCCAGCGGCCTTTCCATCACGTCCAGCAGACGTTCAATGGCGCAGAGGATCTCTTCCGACAGCGTCGCCGAGTTAATCCCGCTCGACGCCATAGACGGCTGGAAGAACTCATCTTCGCCAATCTCCATTAGCAGCTCCTGCAGCTGAAGAATATCGACGTTGACGCGAATACCGGCCAGCGGGACGGCTTCTGTCGCGAAGGTTTCACATTCGAAGGGTAAAGGTACCGTCAGGAGCAGATATTCATTGGTGTCGTAGCGGAACACGCGCTCGTTGATATAGCCAATTTTATGGCCCGAGAAGAGAAAAACGATGCCCGGCTGGTACATGACCGGCGTGCGCGTCCCGGGCTGTGTGCCATAAAGCAGGCGAATGTCAGGAAGCAGATCGCTGACACCATTTTCTTTATCTATCAGTCTTTTAATCTGCGCAGTGAGCTGATGGCAGATCGCTTCACGGTTCATATTACGTTACTCCGGGTACGGTTTCCGACGTTGACAGTGTGCGTCGTTTTCCGCGCTTTCTCCAGCGCTCTGTAGAAATGGGCAAGACATCGGCAGGAATGTGCATTGAGAGGATAGCCCCGGACGGCCACAATGTGCAGCATCAGGTCGCCCTCTGCGCCACCACGGTTTTTCACCCACTAAAGGGAACGAGCAATGAACAACTTTAATCTTCACACCCCAACCCGCATTCTGTTTGGTAAAGACGCTATCGCCGATCTGCGCGCACAGATCCCTGCTGAAGCCCGCGTACTGATCACCTACGGTGGCGGCAGCGTGAAAAAAACCGGCGTGCTGGATCAGGTTTACAGCGCCCTGAACGGTCTGGACGTGCGTGAGTTCGGCGGCATCGAGCCAAACCCGTCTTACGAAACGCTGATGAACGCGGTGAAAATCGCCCGCGAAGAAAACATTACCTTCCTGCTGGCCGTCGGCGGCGGCTCCGTGCTGGACGGCACCAAATTCATCGCGGCGGCAGCGCACTATGCTGACGGCATCGATCCGTGGCACATTCTGGAAACTCGCGGCAGCGACATTAAAAGCGCCATCCCGATGGGCTCCGTGCTGACCCTGCCGGCCACCGGCTCTGAATCCAACAAGGGCGCGGTGATCTCCCGCAAAACCACCGGCGACAAACAGGCCTTCATGAACGAACACGTTCAACCTGTGTTCGCGATCCTGGATCCGGTTTACACCTACACCCTGCCTGCGCGTCAGGTGGCGAACGGCGTGGTCGATGCCTTTGTTCACACCGTTGAGCAGTACGTCACGTATCCGGTGAATGCCAAAATTCAGGATCGCTTCGCGGAAGGCATTCTGCTGACGCTCGTCGAAGAAGGTCCGAAAGCGCTGAAAGAGCCGGAAAATTACGACGTGCGTGCCAACGTCATGTGGGCGGCAACGCAGGCGCTGAACGGCCTGATCGGCGCTGGCGTACCGCAGGACTGGGCAACCCACATGCTGGGCCACGAGCTGACGGCGATGCACGGTCTGGACCACGCGCAAACGCTGGCCGTTGTGCTGCCTGCGCTGTGGAACGAAAAACGGGACACCAAGCGTGCCAAACTGCTGCAGTACGCAGAACGCGTGTGGAACATCACCGAGGGTTCTGACGATGCGCGTATTGATGCCGCCATCGAAGCGACCCGCAGCTTCTTTGAAGGTCTGGGCGTGCCAACGCGTCTCTCTGGCTACGGTCTGGACGGCAGCTCCATCCCTGCCCTGCTGGCGAAACTCGAAGAACACGGCATGACCCACCTGGGCGAGCACGGCGACATTACGCTGGACGTCAGCCGTCGCATCTACGAAGCGGCACGCTAAGCGTTTTTGCCCTCCCGACTTTCGTTTTTTGACATTTCGTCCAGACTTAATGCACAACCCATCGCCGGAGGAACCCTCCGGCGATGCGCACCTGAAGGAGGAAAAATGGCAAACCAAACCGTAATCAAGCTGCAGGACGGCAACGTGATGCCCCAGCTGGGGCTAGGTGTATGGAAAGCCGGTAACGACGAGGTCGTCTCCGCCATTCATAAAGCCCTGGAAGTCGGCTATCGGTCCATTGATACCGCCGCCGCATATAAAAACGAGGACGGCGTGGGTAAGGCACTGGCCAGCGCTGGCGTCCCCCGCGATGAGTTATTCATCACCACGAAACTGTGGAACGACGATCAAAAACGGCCCCGCGAAGCGCTGGAGGAAAGCCTGGAGAAACTCCAGCTCGATTTCGTCGATCTCTGGCTGATGCACTGGCCGGTTCCGGCTATCGATCACTACGTTGACGCCTGGAAAGGGATGATTGAACTGCAGAAAGAGGGGCTGGTGAAAAGCATCGGCGTCTGTAATTTCCAGGTTCATCACCTGCAGCGGCTGATTGACGAGACTGGCGTTGCGCCAGTGATTAACCAGATCGAGCTGCACCCGCTGATGCAGCAGCGCCAGCTTCATGCCTGGAACGCCACGCATAAAATCCAGACCGAGTCCTGGAGCCCGCTGGCGCAGGGCGGCGAAGGGGTATTCGATCAAAAGATTATCCGTGAGCTGGCGGATAAATACGGTAAAACCCCGGCGCAAATCGTCATTCGCTGGCATCTGGACAACGGCCTGGTGGTCATTCCGAAATCGGTCACGCCGTCGCGCATCGCCGAAAACTTCGACGTCTGGGATTTCCGTCTGGACAAAGAAGAGCTGGGTGAGATTGCGAAGCTGGATAAGGGTAAACGTTTAGGCCCTGACCCTGATCAGTTTGGCGGGTAGTCGCGTAAAAAAGCCGGGTGGCGGCTTCGCCTTACCCGGCCTACGTGTCGACATAAAAAACCCCGGCTTGCCGGGGTTTTTTATTTACGCTTTGCGCTTCACGGGCTTCTTCACACTCGAATTACCGTTCGAACGCTGATGCACAATCGGCGTGTGCTTGGTCAGCGCCGGGCGCGTATTGCGGTTCTGGCGACGCGCTTCGCGCATCTCCTCCAGCGTCGGGGCCGGTACCAGACAGTCGCGGCGCGAGCCGATCAGGTGTTTTTTACCCATCTCTTCCAGCGCCTGACGGATCAGCGGCCAGTTTTTCGGATCGTGGTAACGCAGCAGCGCTTTATGCAGACGACGCTGTTTATCCCCTTTCGGCACCACCACCTCTTCACTCTTGTAGCCAATCTTACTCAGCGGGTTCTTGCCGGTGTAATACATGGTCGTCGAGTTGGCGAGCGGTGACGGATAGAAGTTCTGCACCTGATCCAGACGGAAGCGACGCTGCTTCAGCCACAGCGCCAGGTTCACCATGTCTTCATCGCGCGTGCCCGGGTGGGCGGAGATGAAGTATGGGATCAGATACTGCTCTTTACCCGCCTGCTTTGAATAGGTATCGAACAGCTCTTTAAAGCGATCGTAGCTGCCCATGCCCGGCTTCATCATTTTCGACAGCGGGCCTTCCTCGGTGTGCTCCGGCGCAATCTTCAGATAGCCGCCGACGTGGTGCGTCGCCAGCTCTTTGATGTAGCGCGGATCTTCCACGGCGATGTCGTAACGTACCCCGGACGCGATCAGGATCTTCTTGATGCCCTTCAGGTCGCGCGCGCGGCGGTAGAGGTTGATCGTCGGCTCGTGGTTGGTGTCCATATGCTCGCAAATGCTCGGATAGACGCAGGAGAGGCGACGGCAGGTTTGCTCCGCGCGCGGCGACTTGCAGCGCAGCATGTACATGTTCGCGGTTGGGCCGCCAAGGTCGGAAATCACGCCGGTAAAGCCCGGCACCGAGTCGCGAATCGCTTCGATCTCATTGATGATCGAATCTTCAGAGCGGCTCTGGATAATACGGCCTTCGTGCTCGGTAATGGAGCAGAGCGAGCACCCTATAATTCTGATCATTTAGAAATTTTTTTGCGTTTAAAATCAATGAATTGAAAGATTTCATTTTTCTAAGTCTGATAAAACAGATGAAAACCCAACTGACTATACTCATAAAACTCAATCTTTGCGCTGCTGTACGATACCAGTAATTACAGGCGCCGAGTTTAACATCATGAAAAGTAGCCCAATAATGAATGACGCAACGCCAGCTGCGGTGCCTAACTTCTGACTGAACACCATTGAAACAAAGTACATATTTGGGATAAAAACGGACATAGCAATCACGAAAAGTAACTTATTCAGATAATTATTTATTCGGGTCTTAACCTCAACTCTATCATAAAAAGCCATCGAAACGTAAGCAGTTATCAGTGAATAAAAAGACCATGTCATATAGTTAACCGATTCATTAAATGCCTCTCGCAAAAGCAAAGCACTTTCTGTCATTCCCTACCTCATTAAATCAATAGAAAATAAATCTGAATAATTTATTTTTAAAAGAAAAGAACACAACATAACTTCAGTAGTTATGATTAATCCCTGAATGATTATTTCTTAGCAAGATATAACATGCTTAATGTATATCAGGCAATAAAAAAACTCCCAAAGACCACCGCTGTGGTCTTCAGGTATAGGATTTAAAGAACGAACTCAGTCCGGAAACGTATCACTATCTTCTGTAACGTCCGCTTTCTCTGGTAACATTCTGTTTTTAATATACTGTGAATTCCTGCAGATGAGAGGAAAAATCTCCGAGTTATTCATTATACAACTCGTTGCCGTACGGGCGTCCTCCGGAGACCATGATGAAAATGAAAACGTCTGACGGTCAAGCCATTGAGACAATAATACATTATCAACAGAAGCGCTAAACAGCGCCGCAATAGCCCTGCGTTCAACGGCCTTCTCAGGTTCAATAAACGACAACTCATTATGAAAACGGGTAATAATCGCAATACGGCTGTCAATACGAATATGTCTTTCAAGTAAGACATCGTGCAACTCATCAAGTACAGTCTCTCTCTGGGTATCGTCGAGGCAAGACCACAGGAAATGAATGTTCTCGGCATTTGTGACAACGTCTGGCTCTGCATCACGGAACCATGATGCAAAGATACCCACACTACCTTCCATCCGGATATGCTGCCCCTGAAGTTGCATTTGTTCAAGGATAAAGCGCATGTTCACAGGAAGAACCGTAAAACACTCAATAAGCCTTTCAGAAGAACTAAATACTCCACATGCCAGGGCGTTCAGCTTTTTCTTCAAAATATCAAACTGCTCACCTGACTGATATACGTCATGGAGAAATACTGGACCCATAGCATTCACATCAGACTCAATTATTTTCTCTGACAGTGCTTTTTGACGCTCTCGCACAAATATTAAAAGAGAGGTTGCATTTGTAGCTTCTTTGATGACGTCATACTGACCTTTAACAAAGCTCAGGACAGGTATATTCACCAGAAGACCTAAATCAACAATCCTGCCAACAGCATTTTTGATGTACGGCAGAACATTTTTATCCTTAAGTGCTATAAAGATACTCTCGGCAGTACGTAGATAACGAAGATATGCAGCCAAAGCCAGGTCAAACCGTTCCTCACCAATATGTTCACTGTACGACTCGATACCGGCATAGTTACCATGGAGCACCATGTGAGCAACAGCCTGTGCAGCAAATTCCGCAGGGAAGAGATTCCTCGTCGCCGTATTATTAAGATAATATTGATTTAAAACATTATTATTCCAGTCCGGGCTCAGAACAATTTTTCTGAAATGGATAACGTCCTCAACAACCTGACGATTTTTAAGCGTCATTATTGCAGAGCTAACCTGAGCCCCACCTGTACCATCATTCTTTCCAATTACGTTCTGTACCGCCTTCGATGCAATATTGATATGCCGGATAATTCCCGGATTAAAAAGGTCTATCTGAGGTTGCTCAGCTCCATAGCGTAACATCTCCTCCCGACCGTGATTTCCGATATCTAGTGTGCCAATTTTCAGGTTTGACAAGGTCTCTTCATTATTGACAAGGTATTCCACATAAAATACGCCATCTACAAAATTCTCCATTTTATTCAGTAGTGATTCACCGGCCAGAACAGAGTATGAATCAGCTTCCTGCAGCAACGTCTGCGTGGATTCAGCCTCCAATTTTTCTGAATCCTGAATTTCATCAAGTTTACTCACAATAAACGATATTTGCCTTTCGACGAAAGGCTCTAGGCTTATCCGCCCGTCAGCCATCAGTTTCTGCAGACTCAATACGAAACCTTCATCATTCTTTTCTCTGAGTGAAACAGCATAACTCTGATTCAGCATTTGCACTGCGACTTTGAGTTGCGGTTCGGCGAGAGCCTGACACTTCTCATCCATCCGGCTATAAGAAACCAGCCAGTCTCGCATCTGAATATGTGGTGCCACTCGCTGCCATGCTTCAGCGAAACCCCACAAGGCCGTCAGTTCTTCAAGCCGTGGGATATTTATAGCACCAATCGCGTCTTTAAGAGGCGTATCAAGCAACTCGCTCCTGGCAAGCTCCACCGTGGACTGATAGTGGATGCTCATCAGAAATTCGCTCCATCTTTCTGTATCGTTATTAAAAATTCGGGATATTTGTTGATAAGTTAGCGAGAGCATCTCGTCAAAATCATCCGGAGCAATACCGGGTTCGGTCTGACTAGCTTTGGGATCGCGAAGTAATACTTTAATATCTCGCTCCCCGTATCTGACCACCAGTAAGTAGAGAGCAATAAGAATATGGCGATGATCTTCTGTTGCAGGAACGGTAAGGTTCAGAATATGAATATCATTAACAAACTTCTTCATTATGAAGTGGTCAACAAAAACT
>NZ_JADCKW010000060.1:0-5915 GCF_014982155.1 Enterobacter cloacae complex sp. P16RS2
ATTTATAAGTCTTATTGCAATATTGAGGATTAAAGGAGAATGTTAAGCTTCTAAACTAATTTTATTAAAATTAACTAAAGTTGCATTTTATAGGTTAATAATAAATAAATTTTAATTTAGATTAAGACCATTCATTAATGGCACTTAACATTAATTTCACATGAGTAACTTTTAGCCACATTATGCTTTTACAGGAACATGTATCAAGCATTCAGGTTTTACGAAAAGTCACCCAGGGTGATTGCTACCCTTGTCAGGTTCACCACTTATTTTTCCCAGCACAATATACAGAATTTTGACAAATGAATAGCACGTTTAACCTGTCATCGTGCTATGCGCACAACTTTAAGACAGTAAAAAAGCTAACGCACAGCGAAAAAGATTTATCAAAATTTTGCACCCGGCACAAAATCTTCTACTGCACACCCTTCAAAACGAAGCGAGGGGGGAGTACATTATTCCGTGCTGACTTCCACGGCAGGGAGCGGCAATAATAGCGAAAAGGTTAAAGGTTCATGTCCCCTATCGAAAAATCCAGCAAGCTAGATAACGTCTGTTATGACATCCGCGGCCCGGTTCTGAAAGAGGCAAAACGCCTTGAAGAGGAAGGCAATAAGGTTCTGAAACTCAACATTGGTAACCCTGCGCCATTTGGTTTTGAAGCGCCGGATGAAATTCTGGTTGATGTGATCCGCAACCTTCCTACTGCACAAGGCTATTGCGATTCAAAAGGACTTTACTCCGCACGTAAAGCCATCATGCAGCACTACCAGGCACGCGGTATGCGTGATGTTACCGTTGAAGATATCTATATCGGCAACGGCGTTTCCGAACTGATCGTGCAGGCGATGCAGGCGCTGCTGAACAGCGGGGACGAAATGCTGGTTCCCGCGCCGGACTATCCGCTGTGGACCGCTGCCGTATCACTGTCGAGCGGTAAAGCCGTGCACTATCTTTGCGACGAGTCCTCCGACTGGTTCCCGGACCTCGATGATATTCGCGCAAAAATCACGCCCCGCACGCGCGGCATCGTGATCATTAACCCGAACAACCCGACGGGCGCAGTGTACTCAAAAGAGCTGCTGATGGAGATCGTCGAACTCGCCCGCCAGCACAACCTGATCATCTTTGCCGACGAAATTTACGACAAGATCCTGTACGACGCGGCGCAGCACCACTCAATCGCTGCACTGGCCCCGGATCTGCTGACCGTCACCTTTAACGGCCTGTCTAAAACCTACCGCGTGGCCGGTTTCCGCCAGGGCTGGATGGTACTAAACGGTCCGAAAAAGCACGCCAAAGGATATATTGAAGGGCTGGAGATGCTGGCCTCCATGCGTTTATGTGCCAACGTTCCGGCGCAGCACGCGATCCAGACGGCGCTGGGTGGCTATCAGAGCATTAGCGAGTTCATCGTTCCCGGTGGTCGCCTGTACGAACAGCGCAACCGAGCGTGGGAGCTGATCAACGATATCCCGGGCGTCTCCTGCGTGAAGCCGAATGGCGCGCTGTATATGTTCCCGAAAATTGACGCGAAACGCTTTAATATTCACGACGACCAGAAAATGGTGCTCGATTTCCTGCTGCAGGAAAAAGTGCTGCTGGTTCAGGGTACGGCGTTTAACTGGCCGTGGCCGGATCACGTGCGCATCGTGACACTGCCGCGCGAAGATGACCTCGAAATGGCCATCAGCCGCTTCGGACGCTTCCTCTCCGGATACCATCAGTAATCTTAAAATCAGGCTACTTCGGTAGCCTGATTTGCATCTTCCCTCCCCTCCCCGCACAATGAACGCCTGTCGCAGTAAAGACAAAAGGTAACCTATGAGTCAGAGTCATTTCTTTGCCCACCTCTCCCGCCTGAAACTCATCAACCGCTGGCCGCTGATGCGCAATGTACGCACGGAAAATGTCTCAGAGCACAGTCTGCAGGTTGCGATGGTCGCTCACGCGCTGGCCGCCATTAAAAACCGTAAATTCAACGGTCAGGTCAATCCAGAGCGCATTGCCCTGCTGGCGATGTATCACGATGCATCAGAAGTGCTGACCGGCGACCTGCCCACGCCGGTGAAATATTTCAACTCGCAAATTGCGCAGGAATACAAGGCCATCGAAAAGATTGCCCAGCAGAAGCTGATTGACATGGTGCCGGACGAGTTGCGCGACATCTTTGAGCCGCTCATCGATGAGCATCAGTACACGGAAGATGAAAAGTCGCTGGTCAAACAGGCCGACGCGCTCTGCGCCTACCTGAAGTGCCTGGAAGAGCTGTCTGCAGGGAATAACGAATTTTTACTGGCGAAAACGCGTCTGGAAAAAACGCTGGAATCCCGCCGCAGCGAAGAGATGGACTATTTTATGCAGGTGTTTGTGCCGAGCTTCCATCTGTCTCTGGATGAGATCAGCCAGGATTCACCGTTGTAATCTGTTTGCCCCGCAGCGCTGCGCTTGCAGGGCCTACGGGTTGTTGGCCGGGTAAGGCGCAGCCACCACCCGGCAAAATTATCAGAACGGGAACAGAACCGGTATCAATACCACGCACACCACCATCACCAGCACGGTGAAAGGCACGCCAAGCTTCACGAAATCACTGAACCTATAATTCCCGGGCCCCAGCACCAGCGTATTCACCGGTGAAGAAACTGGCGTCATAAACGCCGCGGAGGCCGCCATTGCGACCATCATCGCAAAGGGATACGGCGACACGCCCATGGATTTGGCCATCGCCAGCGCAATCGGCGCCATCAGTACCGCCGTCGCGGTGTTGGAGATAAACAGACCGATGGTGGCGCACATGATAAACAGACAGACCAGCATCATGTACGGCCCATATCCGCCGCCAACGTCCATTAAGCCTTTAACGATCAGATCCACCCCGCCGGTTTTTTGCAGCGCCAGGGCGAAGGGCATCATCCCGACAATGAGGATAATGCTCGGCCAGTGAATGGCTTTATAAGCGCTTTCGGCGTCAATGCAGCGGAATTTCCCCATCAACAGGCAGGCGATGATTGCCGCGACCGGATTGGGGATTTCATCGGTCAGCATCAGCGCCACCATCAGCACCAGACAAAAAATCGCGTGGGGCGCCTGGCTGTGCGCCGGGGAGGCGTCGCTCTCCTCGACAGGCATGTTGAGTACCACAAAATCGCGACCTTTCTGCCCGAGCTGGCTTATCAGCTTCCAGTTACCGACAACCAGGAAGATATCGCCCAGCAGGATCGGCTCATCCACCACAGCCCCTTCCATCGCCACGCCATCGCGCTTCAGCCCCACGACATTCAGGCCATAGCGGGTTCGGAATCCCATTTCCCGCACGGTTTTGCCCAGCAGTTCCGATTCCGGGATCAGCGATACTTCGGCCATGCCGACATCCAGCGCCTGATCGGAGAAATACTCCCCGCGCAGCACCATCGGTTCCAACAGCTGCTCGCTGCAAAACTCGCGCAGATCCACGTCCGCGGTGGACATATCAATCAGCAGGACGTCCCGCGCGCGGAATTCCGACACCCCGTTAACGTTGACAATTACCCGGCGAAAACGACGCCAGCGCTCTACGCCGATCACGTTTGCGCCATAGCGCTCACGCAGCTTCAGGTCGTCCAGGCGCTGTCCCACCATCGGCGAACCGGGACGAATAGCCAGACGGCGCGCGCGCCCGGTGAGACGGTACTCTTTAATCAGATCGCGGAAGGTGCGTCGCTTCCACCCTTCTTTATTTTTGTCCTGTTTTTCACCTTTCAGGGCAAACCGGGTCAGTAGCATGTAGACCACGCCCAACACCAGAATGACCAGCCCAAGCGGGGTGACGCTGAAAAAACTGAAGCCCTGGAATCCTTCCCGGATCAGCTCGCTGTTGACGACCAGGTTCGGCGGCGTTGCCACCAGCGTCATCATGCCGCTGATCAAACCGGCAAAACTCAGGGGCATCATCAGACGCGACCGCGAGATCTGCATCCGCATGGAGACGCTCAGCACCACCGGGATAAAGATTGCGACCACGCCCGTTGAGCTCATAAACGCCCCCAGCCCGGCGACGGTCACCATAAGGTAGATCAGCATTTTGGTTTCGCTGCTGCCCGCCACCTTGACCAGCCACGACCCCATGATGGTTGCCACGCCGGTACGCACCAGCCCATCACCGATAATAAACAGGGCGGCAATCAGGATAACGTTGGGATCGCTAAACCCGGAGAAGGCTTCCGGCAGCGTGAGCGTACCGCTCAGCACAAACGCGACGATGACAAACAGGGCGACGGCGTCCATGCGTACCTTGCCCGTTGCAAAAAGAAGGATGGCGATTAAAAGCAGGCTCAGAACCCAAATCAGTTCACCGTTCACAACATGTCCTTGTCAGTGGGAGATGAGGAATTTTGCCACAAAAAAGCCCCAGCAATGTGGGGCTATATCATGTGATTACACTTTTAGCGAGACGGTTACAACCCCGTCAGAGGCTTTCGAAACAGCCAGCGCCGTCAGTGAATCCAGCACAAAGTCTGCCTCCTCCAGGCGGGGAGATCCCGCAGGAACGTTAACGGCGATAACGTGGCTTCCGGCGTTCAGCCCGGCCAGTACGCCAGCGGCCGCATCTTCCACCACCACGCACTCTGCGGGCGCGAGGCCCAGCAGTTCAGCGCCCAGTAAAAACGCGTCGGGCTCCGGTTTACCGCGCTTTACGCGCTCCGCAGTGATAAACACTTCCGGCTTCGGTAAACCTGCCGCCTTATGACGGGCGTGGGCGACGGGAATGGAGCCTGAGGTGACGATAGCCCACGGGATCTGCGCCTCGTTCAGATGCTCAAGCAATTCGCGCGCGCCCGGTAAGGCTGTGATGCCGTCCGTATCCGTGGCTTCAATGTGTTCCAGGTATTTGAACTCCGCCTGAATTTCGTCCTCAGAGCGTCCGGCCAGGAAGTGCCGTAGCGAGGTGATGGCCTGTTTGCCATGGATAAAATTCAGCACGTCCTGATGGTCGATGCCATGTCGGTCAGCCCAATGGCACCACGAACGCTCCACAACCGGCAGCGAATCCACCAGCGTACCGTCCAGATCAAACAGAAAACCTCTACACTGCACACGCACCTCCGTCAGGCATTAATGATTTGTTGAATTTCGTTGCTGCTTAAATGGTACTGACGCGGGCAGGCGTGCCACGCGCTTAGCATACGCTGATATTTTTCCCACATTGGGGTCTGCGCGTTGAAGCCGTGGGTGCCCGCGTCAAAGTGGGTATAACGCCCTTCTGTATTCACCATAAAGCGAACATAGCTCAGATAACGCGCTTCCGTTGCGGCATCAAAGCCTAAGAAAGTCACGCGGCGCTCGTCAATGGACTGCTGATCTTTGAGATTCGTCCAGGACACGTGCAGAGCGTGATACATCTCCATAATGTCGATCACGATGCGACAGGTTTCTTCTTTCAGCTCGCCAAACTCGCGGTCCAGTTCGCGCATTTGCAAACCAAAACCGCGTTCGACGATGGTTTGCAGGCGGCTGTAGCGCGCAGCGTTATCGGGATCAAGCATAGTCATCATCTTGTACTGGTTAGACAAAATCAGACGTTGAGCATGGGTCATTTCCATCTTTCGACTCCTGTAGCGCATTGCACTTTAAAAAAAAGACACGGTAACTGAATGTTACTGTGCCTTCTTTTCGTCGTCGTTTCGATGATCAATCACAAGTCATCGAGGAATGTTTTATCCAGTTGCTTAAAAGCGCGCTTTAACGTGTCCGCCAGCGCCTGGTAGTCCGGCTTGCCTTCAACCGGGGCTAGCGCCTGCCCGGCCTCCTCCAGTTTTCCGCGCACTTCATAAAACCAGTGTAAAATAGATGGGGGAAGTGGCGTGATGGAGCGTTTACCTAACCACCACAGGCCCTGCATCGGCAGGCTTAATGCGAAGAGTGCCGTCGCGACGGCA
>NZ_JADCKW010000061.1:0-12648 GCF_014982155.1 Enterobacter cloacae complex sp. P16RS2
GGGAGTGACCATCTCATTAATTATCCCACGCTAAGACTATATTTTGTACAGCAGTGGAGAAGGATGAGAGACCAGCAGTTCATTAACAGGGACTCCTTTTTGCTTAAGCGGCTCAATGGTTCTTTCTATATAAACCGTATTCCAGAGTGTTATCGCCGCCGTATGTAGTGTCAGCGCCGGTGGCGTGGTAACGCTGATCCTCCCACCCCCAGATCCCTGATTTCATTCAGCCGGTGCATGAAGGATGCTCGCCCAAGGGCCTCACCCTTATTCAGCCCCGCCTGTATGCATCGGCCTAAGCCTTTATCGCAAAATCAGTCCAGCATAAACAGCGTCCGATCTCTGCAGAAAATCGCCCTCTGCGCTACGAGTTTGAACGCATTTACTCTGTTTATAGGTAACATTCGCTCCACGATATAATGATATCGGCAACGTATTCAGCATCCTGAGCATGAGTCAGAAGGTGATCCGCCTTACCCAACGAAATGAAACTCTTGGGATGCTTTGCTGCTTTGAATATTTTTTCGGCCTGCTCAATTAACACAGTATCATCTTCAGTCGCATGAAAAATAAGCAGAGGCTTGTTCATGGCGAACACCTTATGAGCGATTTTGTGTTCCTGAATATTGTCCAGCATCTGTTTCTTTAAGGTAAATACCCGCCCGGCCAGCTCAACGGGATAGGCTCCATGCTGGTTAATGTTTTCAACATCATCCTTAAAAAGACGTTTTACGTGTGTCAGTTCTCCGGGTGATCCTATGGTGACAACGGCCTTTGCCTCAGGAACTTCGCCGGCAATAGACAGAATGGCCGATCCCCCCAGGCTATGGCCGATGAGCAAAGAAGGCGCTTCGTACTGTCGGCGGAGATAATCTACCGCGCAAAGCAGGTCCGAAATATTGGATGAGAAGTTGGTGTTGGAAAAATCCCCTTCGCTGTTTCCCAGACCAGTAAAATCAAACCGGAGAACGGCGATAGCATTCTCTGTCAGTTTCCGCGCAATACGCGCCGCGCCTTTGAGGTCTTTGCCACACGTAAAACAATGAGCTAACAGCGCAAACGCTTTAGGATTTTCAGGAAGTTCAAGCAATCCGGCCAGTTCTTCACCAGCCGCATTTTTGAACGTAAATTTTAGTTTTTTCATAGGATATTCCAGGTCTTAAACTGATTTCATATGTTTGATCGCAGGGAAAAATAATCTTCTGCTCTGCATCTGGCATTACGCGTTTTCCTTCCTCTACTGGGGATGTGAAACAGAATTCATTCCGAATGCCTGTCCTCACCTTCCAGTTTGAAAGCTGATTATTGCTTCCTGTTCGGTGATCACTTACGCTATGCTACCAACTAGATGGTAGTTTACAAGAATTTTATGAGGTCTCACTGAATGGCCAATTGCGCGCTCATTCTTAAAATATCCCTGGCAATGCTGGCGTTTGCTGCAAACTCTATTCTGTGCCGTCTGGCCCTGCAGGGAGGCCACATTGATCCCCTTTCATTCAGCAGCCTCAGGCTGGCCAGTGGTGCACTCGTCCTGTCACCTTTCTTGTTTTATCACGCAAAAACTACATTATCGCTGTGGCGTCCGCTGAGCGGATTTTACCTCATGGTGTACGCAGTGCTCTTCTCTGTCGCCTATATCCATCTCGATACCGGGGCAGGTGCGCTGTTACTTTTTGGTGCCGTACAGTTTGCGATGGTGATCCACGGATTATTTAAAGGGGAATCACTCTCCGTTATGCGGGCTTGCGGTTTAGTTATTGCTCTGGCAGGAATTGCTGCCCTGCTGTTACCCGGGGCGAAGGCACCGCCGCTTTACAGTGCACTTATGATGATCGTTGCCGGATTAGCCTGGGCCGCCTATTCCGTCAGGGGGAGGGCGGGCCAGGCGGCCGGGGCTTCAACGGCGGCAAATTTTGTACTCGCCACGCCGATGGCTCTCGCTCTTTCGTTGCTGTTTATGAAGCAGGGTCACTATGATGCTGCGGGCATTGCTTTGTCATTGCTGTCCGGTGCCGCCGCCTCAGCCGGTGCATATGTATTGTGGTATACCCTTTTACCCTCTCTCGGCTCTATCACCGCCAGTACCCTTCAGCTCAGCGTTCCCTGTCTGGCAATGCTAGGGGGTGTGGTATTCCTGGATGAATCACTGACGGTCAGAACGATATTTTCTGCCCTGGCGGTGCTGACTGGCATTGTGATGGTGACACGCGAGAAATCCCCCCGTCAGTCGATGACAAAGGCGAGAGAACCTTAATAACGCAATTAATTCATGCAGTTGTGATGATTCTCTTATGTTAATCACACGAGCCAGTTTTCCCGCTCCGGCATCAGACTGACAGTAATACTGAGGTCGACGTTTCTGACTACACCTAAGGCAGGTTTATGAAATGAAATATGATTTTGATGAGTACGTAAGCAGAGAGAAAACAGACAGTCTCACCGTGGACGGCTGGCGGGAATACCTGTTTTCGGGACAGTCCGAATTTGCAATGCGGTATCCGGCAGAAGGGCTAATCAACCTCTGGGTTGCTGACATGGCTTTTGCCACACCAGAGCCGATTCTTCAGGCCATCAGAGACCGTCTGGATAGAAAAATACTCGGCTACACTAAAATCTACGACGAAGAATACTATGAGATCTTTGGCAGCTGATGTGAGCGACAATATGGTCACCGTTTCAAAACGGAAGACATTGTGCTGTCTCCGGGCATTATTCCCGCGCTGAACCGTCTCGTCCCGCTTCTGACCGACATGGATGACAGTATTCTTATTATGACGCCTTCATATGGCCCGTTTAAAAAGGCGGGTGAATACAGTCAGCGTCGCGTGGTGTACTCGGCGTTAAAAAAATCAGCAGGCGGCTGGGAACCTGACTGGGAAGACTTTGCACGCAAAGCCAGTCAGGCCGATTTACGTGTGAAAATTCTTTTCCTGTGTAATCCGCATAACCCGACCGGACGAGTCTGGCGGCCTGATGAACTTAAGCGGATTATTGAAATTTGCCTGGCCAATGACATCTGGGTGATATCTGACGAAATTCACTGCGACCTGTCCCGAAGCGGTATCGGTCATACACCGGCCGCCTCTCTTTTCCCTGATTCTACACGCATTATTACCTGCATGTCCTCGAGTAAAACATTCAATCTGGCCGGGAATTTGTTGGCAAATATCATTATTCCGGATCCCGGTGTCAGAAGCGAGTGGCGTCTCAGACACGACGAGTTCATCTCTCCACTGAGCCTGGCAGCAAACAAAGCGGCGTGGAGTGAATGTGATGACTGGCTTGTCCATCTGAGGGAATATATTGACGGCAATTTCCAGTACCTGCACGACTATCTCAAAAGCTATTTACCCGAAACCAGGTTCTCGATCCCCGAAGGGACATATCTGGCCTGGATAGATATTAGCCGCTACCTGCCCGACACCGCAGGTGAGGATTTATCGCTGTATTTTGCCCGGGAGTCAGGGGTCCTTCTTGAAGGGGGCTTGCTGTTTGTCGACAATGGGGACGGATATATCCGGTTAAATCTGGCCTGCCCACGGAGTATGCTGACAGCAGGGATGAAAAGAATTTCACAGGTACTGCGGATACCGGCTCCTCATCGTGTATAACCCCTTTCTCTCTGGCCGTTTTGTCCTGTCAGGATGTCGTCAGAACCCGGCATAACACCCTGTGCCGGGAACACAAAAGGCACGGATGAACAGGTCGTGAATATTCTTAGTGAAGCCTGCTGATGACATGTCTGGCGACAAAAAAATGCCGCCCTTAAGGGGCGGCTTATGCCAGCGTCACGGGGTTATCGTCTGACCGCCATGATGCCCGCATCGACATCCCAGATAGCGCCCGTCACCCATGAGGTTTTGTCAGACAACAGGAAGAGAATAGTGTTTGCCACATCTTCGGCAGTTCCGACGCGTCCCAGCGGGTGGAAATCGTTCAGCGACTTCATAGCATCTGCGATATCCGCTTTGTCCATGAAGCCTTCGTATATCGGCGTATGAACAATCCCGGGAGACACCGCGTTGACACGAATACCCGCGCTGGCCAGCTCAATCGCCAGATTACGCGTCAGGGCATGCAGACCCGCTTTTGCCATTGAATAGGCCGAGGCCGGCGAGTCACCCAGTGCAGCCTGAGCACCAATCGAACCGACGTTGACGATAGACCCTTCGAGCTTCGCGGCGAGCATGTTCTTCACGACATCCTGTGTAATAAAGAACGTGGCTCGGTTCAGCGAAAGATACATGTCATAATCGGCAAAGCTGTGCTCGGTAAATCCTTTGGGCATGAAGATACCGGCGGCATTCACCATCAGGCTGATATCGCGATGGTGAGCATTAATTTCCTGACGGATAGTTTCCATACCTTCTTCGGTCATCAGGTTCGCCGCGATGACCGCAACCGGTCCCAGAGGGCTCAGTTCTTTTTGCACCGCTTCGGCTTTGTCTTTTTTATTCCCGGTCAGCACGACACTGCCGCCCGCTTCCAGTACCATGCGTGCCACGGCCAGGCCCATGCCGCTGGTACCGCCGACGACGAGCAGTTTTTTACCTTTGAAAAAAGTGTTCATTTTCTGACTCCATTACTGGTGGGTAAGACGTTGCCGGCAGCGTGAAACTGCCGGCGGTTGACGGATTAAATACTGCAGCCATCCGTTCCGCAGGTCTGACCCGCAGTGGCTGAAAATTCGGTTTGCTGTTCATCCCAGACCTGACGCAGGGCATTCAAAAAGTTATCTGCTGCCTGAGCCCCGCTGATGGCATATTTTTCGTTCATCACAAAAACCGGAACGCCGCTGAGGCCAATAGACTGTGCGTGGGCTTCATCGTCGGAAACGGTGGCGCGAAAATCGTCATTTTCCAGGGCGGCTTCAGCGTCAGCTTTCGGCATACCGGCTTCTACGGCCATGGCAACGAGCTGCTGACGGTCAAAGAGAGAGCGACCTTCGGTGATACTGCCATGATAAAAACGTTCTTCCACCGTGTCCGCAATTCCGGCCTTACGCGCGGCAACCAGCAGGGTGTGTGCATCTTCTGTATCACCAAACATCATGCCGTCGAAGTTGTAGATCAGACCTTCAGATTTACCGGCGGTGCCCACCTGATTCATCATCAGCTCCGCTGAATGCTGACTGCCCAGCTTTTTAACGATGGCATCCTTAAAAGGCATCGCGGGAGTACCACCGGCCAGACGGTAGCTGTGATGGCGGATCACCACCTGGTCGCGAAATTCAAAGCGATTCAGACCCTGTTCAAATCTTTTTTTAGCAATCCAGCACCACGGGCAGACCAAATCTGACCAGATATCGATGGTAAGGGTGGGTTTCAGCGTTTGCATAATGATTCCTCAAAGACGTTGGGCGGTCGGTTCTCACTTATCAGAGAACCGCGACCGTATGGGATTTATTGCGCCTGCCAGACCGGGTAATCGGTATAGCCTTTTTCCGGGGAACCACTGACGCCGTAGTAGGTGGCGCGGTCACTTTCTGCCAGTGGCCAGCCGTTTTGCATTCTTTCAACCAGATCCGGGTTAGCGATGTAGGGCACACCAAATGCCACCAGATCCAGCTCATCATCTTCCAGAGCCTGCTCTGCGATATCACGGGTAAAACCGCCGGCAGCGATGATGGTGCCTTTAAACGTGTTGCGAAAACGGCGGCGGAAGCCTTCCGGAAGTGGCGCTTTGGTGTACACCGGCTGATAGTAAAGGTGTACGTAGGCCAGTTCCCGCTGACCGAGCGCGTCGGTGATGGCTGACCAGGTTTGCTCTTCACCTTCATACGGCGCGAGGTCATAAATGCGGCCGAACGGTGACAGGCGCACGGCAACGTGGCTGTTACCCACGGCTTCCGCCACGGCGTCAATGGTCTCCAGCAGGAAACGCTGACGATTTTCCACCGAGCCGCCGTATTCGTCGGTGCGGGTGTTCAGTTCGCTACTGAGGAACTGGTCAAAGATGAATCCGTTTGCCGCCATGATTTCCACGCCGTCAAAGCCGGCTTCCATCGCCAGGCGTGCGGAGTGCACGAAGTCTGCAGTGATGCGTTTAACTTCATGCGTTTCCAGCGCGCGTGGCTGGCTTGGTACAACCGGGCCCGGTTCTCCGGATTCGGTCAGCGCAAAAACGGTGGTATTGACCGCCTGAACGGTGCCCGCTGAAACCGGCGCTATGTGGCCTGGCTGAAGAGAGACGTGAGACATACGGCCGACGTGCCAGAGCTGCGCGAAAATACGGCCACCTTTGGCGTGAACCGCTTGTGTCACTTTACGCCAGCCCTGGACGTGTTCGTCGTTGTAGATACCAGGGGTATAAAGGTAACCCCGGCCTTCTTCTGAAACCGGCATCCCTTCGGTGATGAGCAGGCCAGCAGAAGCACGCTGTGCATAGTACAAAGCCACGACCTCATCCGGCACGTCATTCATGGTGCGGGTGCGGGTCATCGGTGCCATGACTACACGGTTTTTTAACGCCAGGCCAGACAGATTGTAGGGGGTGAAAAGCTTACTCATCGTATACCTCACAAAAAACAAAAAGGAGTATCCCGGCAGGGATTTGCACAGCCCGGCAGTATCATCGACTGGACGTCGCGCACTGGAGTTGCATAAACATCTGATGGGTGGCAATATACCAACCATCTAGTAGGTAGGTCAATGGGTGTGTCGTATTTTTTTGTCATAACGCAGCCATTCCTGAATTGTCACTCATTTTGCGAGGTCATCACCATGCGTACATTAACAGCTTATAACGAAGATAATTTCCGCCAGATAGAGCAGTACAAAGGAATATCGGTGGTACGTTTCTCTGCACCCTGGTGTCCGCCCTGTCAGGCCAGCGAAGAAATGTTCAGTCAGTTTGCAGACCGGCTCGATAGAGATATTCAGGTGGGGAAAGTCAATGTAGATCAGGCGCCGGTGCTGACAACCAAATACGAGATCTGGGGGCTGCCGTCTGTGCTGATATTTCATGAAGGGCAATTAGTTAAACGCATACCGGGTGTGAAACCTGCATCGGTATATGCTCAGGCTATTGCGGACATAAAAAAAGGGCAGTAATGCCCTTTTAACGTGGAATTTATTAATGCTTAACCGCGTGCCTGACCGACGGCATCCAGAGTGCGGGCTGAATAAATGACCGCCGCGCCAGCGTTGAGGTTAATCGCCACGCCCAGCGCTTCAGCAATTTCAGCGTCGGTTGCACCGGCTTTCACAGCGGCGTCGGCGTGAAAAGCAATACAGCCGTCGCAGCGGGTTGTGACTGCGCACGCCAGGGCAATGAGTTCACGCACTTTTGCGCCCAAAAGGTCAGTTTTGTTACCTGCGTTGCCCAGGGCAACCACGCCTTTCATGGTCTCGGGGGTCAGTTTGCCCAACTCGCCTAAACGTTGCATTAACTCTGAGCGATAGTTGTTCCAGTCCAGCATAGTGTCATTCTCCTGAATGAGGGGTATTAAGAAGCAGTTTTATATACTTAAGGCTGTTGGCGAAGACTTCGGGTCTGGCCGTTGCATGCGCCACTACGCTTGAGCCTTCACAGACATTAATGATCATCAAAGCAATATCTGATGGTTCGGCATGGGATGAAAACTCACCTGACTCCATGCCCGCCCTGACGACTTTTGTGAGCCACTCGATTTGCATATCGAAATAAAGTGATGTCTGTACAGTAATTGCCTGAGGCAGATTGGCGGTCTCTGCTGACAACGCACAACACAGTGGCAGTAGCGAAGCTTTATGGCTTTGCGCGAAGATATCGATGTAAGCCGCAATTCTTCTCTCCGCGCTTTTCTCAGTCGCCTCTATCTGCTCAAATACGCGTTGTGTATCAGAGAACGCCTGTATTACCACCTGCTCACCCAGAATATCTTTGGTCGGGAAATGGTGATGAATACTGGCCTTGGTGATACCCACTATTTTTGATAAATCAGCATAGCTGAATACTGAATACCCTTTTTCGCGCATCAGGTGTTCTGCTTCGCTGAGCAGCCGTTCCCGTGTCATGGTTGTCATAATTACTCCATATAATCTACTAGTTGATAGATTATATTGTTGCTATTTTTCCGTAGCAAGTTGTATCACTGACTCAGTATCGTGCAGAGCTGAACGTCACTGCCATCCTGCATTCTGAATGGCAGCATTACATCTCTGACATCACGCCAGGCGTGTAATCATTTCAACCGGATTAGCCAGAGTATCGTGGATTGGCGAATTCTTTTGCATTTCGCTGACCAGCGCTTCTAACTCCTCGCGACTGGCGGTCTTGCTCGTAAGGTGAACATCGACGCGAATAGATTTCGCACCTTTACGCACGTTGCTGTCCAGCCCAAGGAAGCCGTTGAGGTTGATATCGAAATTAAGATCCAGCTCGATACCGTCCAGGTCGATCCCTTTTTCAGCAGCCATCATGGTAAGGGTGGCGGTATAACAGCCAGCCAGCGCCTGCATGATGTATTCAGTCGGGCTCATGCCGGTATCGGTGCCGAGTAAACCTGCGGGTTCATCACCGATATTAGAAAATTTCCCCACACGGCTGGTATCGATAACGCCGTTCTGGATTGTGGCGCCGGTCTCTGTGCGAACGGTTAATCCGCCGCTGGAACGGGCTTTCATCTGGAAAGTCAGGTTACCCAGGCCAGGCTGGCTGCGAACTGCTTCACGGGTATTGTGGATCGCAGCTGCGTCTGCAGAAGGTTTAACGGTAGTAGACATAATGGCTCCTGTAATTTCTTGATAAAAGGTATAGCTGGTGTAACCAGCACCAATCATCTAGTTGGTAGATTAGTGTCGCGAACCTCTTTTGTCTACTCTTTTATAAAAAATAGGGGGAAAAGAACCCAGCAGGCTGTTTTATTTCATAATAACCATTTGATTTTTTTATAATCTTCCCAGCCGCTCACTCTTGCAGCAATCCAGCCTTTACCCGAAGGATAGTCTGGCGGGTGGTATTAAATTCCCGGGCAATAGCACTGATACTGATGCCAGCATTTAGGCGCTCTGTCACTGTTTGCTTTTGTTCCTCGCTCAGGATGGGGGGGCGACCGAAGCGTTTTCCAGCCGCTTTTGCCCTCGCAATACCTGAATACGTTCGCTCAAGCAGCAAATCCCGCTCAAACTCCGCTACAGCAGAAATTACCTGCATAGTCATTTTTCCGGCCGGACTGGTCAAGTCAACGCCTCCGAGTGCGAGACAATGAACGCGAATATCTAAAGCCGCCAGTTGCTCTACTGTTTTTCGGATATCCATCGCATTACGACCCAGACGGTCAAGTTTGGTGACAATCAGTACATCCCCATTTTCCATGCGATCTAGCAACCGGATAAATCCGGGGCGTTCGCTGGCAGCAACCGAGCCACTGATATGCTCCTCAATAAGTCGTTGGGATCTGATGGCAAAACCCGCCGCTTCAATTTCACGACGCTGGTTTTCTGTGGTCTGTTCCAGAGTTGAGACCCTGCAGTAGGCAAAAACACGTGACATGGGAAACTTTCCGTACGAAATGGATGTCCGAATTATAACGTGTGTCCGAAATTAATTTCACTAAGTTTCGGACATGTGCTGTAAGTGGTGTACGAAACCGACCGGTTTCGGTCACAGCGAACAAATAACAGATGAAAACTATACGCGAGGGAGGCATTTATGCCACGGCGACAGATACTGAGCAGCGAAGAGCAGGAACGCTTACTGGTTATACCAGATGATGAAATTATTCTGACCCGAATGTGTTTTCTGAACGAACCGGATATTGCGCTCATTAATAAGCACCGAAGGCCAGCGAATCGCCTGGGCTTTGCTGTATTACTCTGTTATCTGCGTGGACCTGGATTTATTCCGGACAAAAGCAGTGCTCCTCACAATGGCGTTGTATCCAGGGTTGCTTCCCGACTGAAACTTCAGCCTGATTTATGGCCGGAATATGCATCCAGAGAGCAAACCCGCTGGGAACATCTGACCGAACTTTATCGCTACCTGGAACTATCCCCGTTCAGCCGGTCAATGCAAAAAGACTGTATCCGTCATCTGCACCCCTATGCCATGCGAACTGACAAAGGATTTATGCTGGCGGAAGAAATGCTCAGCTGGCTACATAACAATAATGTTATTTTCCCTTCTGTTGAAGTGATCGAACGGACGCTTGCCGAAGTCGTCACGCTCGCTAACAGATCGGTATTTTCGACACTTACCGCGCAACTGGAAAAGCAGCATAAATCAGCACTCGACAGCCTGCTCATATCAGAGGGTGAACAACCTTCCCGTCTGGCATGGCTGCTACAGCCTCCGGGTAAAATAAACGGTAAAAATGTGCTGCAACATATCGACCGGCTTAATTCCATCGCTGCGCTGGGGTTGCCTGATGGTATTGCACTTTCCGTTCACCAGAACAGGTTGCTTAAACTGGCGCGTGAGGGCCGGAAAATGAGCAGCAGGGACCTGGCAAAATTCACCGATGTCAGACGTTACGCTACGCTGGTTTGTATAATAACAGAGGCCAGGGCCACCCTGACTGACGAAGTGATTGATCTGCACGAGCGTATCCTGGGTAGTCTGTTCAGCAGGGCAAAACGCACGCAGGCCGAACGGCTCCAGCAAACGGGAAAGCTTATTCAGAGCAAGCTGAAGCAGTACGTTACCGTCGGGCAGGCGTTACTTAACGCCAGAGAATCCGGGGAAGATCCCTGGACTGCAATAGAAGATGTCCTTCCCTGGCAGGAATTCATCAACAGCGTGGAAGAAACGCGGTTTCTTTCCCGTAAGGGCAATTTCGACGCGCTTCATCTGATCACCGAAAAATACAGTACGTTGCGTAAATATGCCCCGCGTATGCTGTCAGCATTGCAGTTCATGGCGACACCTGCGGCGCAGGCGCTCAGCGATGCGCTGGACACCATAACGGAAATGTACCGTAAACAACTTCGTAAAGTGCCGCCATCAGCGCCAACAGGGTTTATCCCTGAAAGCTGGCGAAAACTGGTGCTCACGCCTTCAGGCATCGACCGCAAGTACTACGAGTTTTGCGTACTGAATGAACTCAAGGGTGCATTACGTTCCGGTGATATCTGGGTAAAAGGATCGCGCCGCTACAAAAATTTTGATGATTATCTCATCCCGACTGCTGAGTTTGAGAAATCCCGACATAATGACCAGTTACAGTTGGCCGTTCAGACCGATAGCCAGGCATACCTTCAGGCCCGTATGACTCTTCTTGCATCTCGGCTGGAAGAAGTTAACGCGATGGCGCTTGCCGGTGATTTGCCCGATGTAGATATCTCAGATAAAGGCGTAAAAATCACTCCACTGGAGAACAGCGTTCCTTCAGGTGTTTCGCCCTTTGCAGATTTGGTCTATGGCATGCTTCCCCATCCGAAAATTACGGAGATACTGGAAGAAGTTGATAGCTGGACGGGATTTACGCGTCACTTCGCGCACCTCAAAAATAATAACGTCAGACCAAAAGACGGAAGACTGTTGCTGACCACCATTCTGGCTGACGGCATCAACCTTGGGCTGACAAAAATGGCGGAATCCTGCCCTGGGGCCACAAGATCGTCACTCGAAGGTATTCAGGCATGGTACATCAGGGATGAAACTTATTCAGCGGCACTGGCCGAGCTGGTCAACGCACAGAAAGAGCGGCCTCTGGCCGCATTCTGGGGCGACGGGACAACATCGTCGTCAGACGGGCAGAACTTTCGGGTAGGCAGTCACGGACGTTATGCCGGTCAGGTCAATCTTAAATATGGTCAGGAGCCGGGCGTGCAGATTTATACGCATATCTCAGACCAATACAGCCCGTTCTACGCCAAAGTGATCAGCCGGGTGCGCGACTCAACCCACGTGCTTGATGGCCTGCTGTACCATGAAAGCGATCTGGAAATTACCGAGCATTACACCGATACCGCAGGCTTCACTGAACATGTTTTCGCCCTGATGCACCTGCTGGGATTCGCTTTTGCGCCAAGGATCCGTGATCTTCATGACAAGCGGCTGTTTATTCATGGAAAGGCCGAGCGCTATCCGGGGCTTCAGTCTGTCATATCAACAACCTGCCTAAATATCAAAGACATTGAGTCGCACTGGGATGAGGTATTGCGCCTGGCAACCTCGATTAAGCAGGGGACAGTCACCGCATCACTGATGATGAAAAAGTTAGCCAGTTACCCAAAACAGAATGGACTTGCCAAAGCGCTGAGAGAGATTGGCCGCATCGAACGGACACTATTTATGCTGGACTGGTTCCGTGATCCCGGTCTGCGCCGACGCGTGCAGGCGGGGCTGAATAAGGGTGAGGCCCGTAATGCCCTTGCGCGAGCGGTCTTTTTGCACCGTCTGGGTGAAATAAGGGATCGTGGGCTGGAGAATCAGAGTTATCGCGCCAGCGGGCTGACATTACTGACAGCAGCGATCACGTTGTGGAACACGGTATATATAGAAAGAGCTATTGAGTCACTAAAACGAAAGGGTATCCCGATAAATGAGCAACTGGTCTCTCATCTTTCTCCCCTGGGCTGGGAACATATCAATCTGAGTGGAGATTACGTCTGGCGTAATAATCTTAAGCTGGGATCCGGAAAATACCGCTCATTACGTACAGTCGATACCGCTTTGTACAAAAAACAGTCTTAGCGTGGGATAATTAATGAGATGGTCACTCCC
>NZ_JADCKW010000062.1:0-26040 GCF_014982155.1 Enterobacter cloacae complex sp. P16RS2
CGTACCGTTGGCGCGGGCGTTGTTGCTAAAGTTCTGGGCTAATTAATTATCCCTGAATAAAAAAAGGACGCTTCGGCGTCCTTTTTTGTTTTCTGCCGCTCAGGTACTGTCACAAAATTACGCATTTTTTGCCTGCTCCCGCTCCGTATTGTGGCGTTTGTGCTATTGTAATCATAACCATTCTCACTTACACTTTGCGCATAATTTGAACGGGAGTCTCTATGTACGTTTGTTTATGTAATGGTGTAAGCGACAAGAAAATACGTCAGGCCGTTCGTCAGTTTCAGCCTCAGTCGTTTCAGCAGCTACGCAAATTTGTTCCGGTGGGAAATCAATGCGGTAAATGTGTACGTGCTGCGCGAGAGATCATGCAGGACGAATTGATGCAGATCCCGGAATACAAAGAGATCGCGTAAGCGCCCATCTTTTTTTTGACATCCCTGTAGCCCGATCTACGCTTCAATGAGTGGAAGCGGAGGGACTATATAATGAAAGGTGATGTTAAAATCATAAGTTATCTCAATAAATTATTGGGAAATGAGCTTGTCGCAATCAACCAGTATTTTCTTCACGCGAGAATGTTCAAAAACTGGGGACTCAAACGTTTAAACGACGTTGAGTACCATGAATCTATAGATGAGATGAAACACGCTGATAAATATATCGAGCGTATTTTATTCCTTGAAGGCATTCCAAACCTGCAGGATCTCGGCAAGCTGGGTATCGGAGAAGATGTCGAAGAGATGCTGCGTTCCGACCTCAGGCTGGAACTTGAAGGCGCTAAAGATCTCCGTGAAGCCATTGCCTATGCCGACAGCGTACATGACTACGTCAGCCGCGATATGATGATCCAGATCCTGGCCGATGAAGAAGGGCATATTGACTGGCTGGAAACAGAGCTGGATCTGATTGCTAAAATCGGTCTGCAGAACTACCTTCAGTCGCAGATTAAAGTGGAAGAGTAACCACCGTCTTCCAGCCTACGCATAAACCCGCTGCTGCCAGAAATGGCCCAAAAGGCAGTGGGTTTTTTAATGCTCCCTTATCGCCGGGGAGTAACGAAAACACAAGAATGCAAAGTAGCGCCATAAGCGCAGCGAGTAACGCCAGCGCAGGCAACATGCACCAGCCATGCCACGCACCAAGCGCCGCCAGGTATTTTACATCACCATATCCCATCCCTTCACGCCGGCAGATAAACCGATATCCCCAGTAAATAACGGCAAAGCCGATATATCCAGCCATCGCTCCCACCACTGCACTCGGCAGAAAATCAGGTTGGACACAGAGCTGAAAGAGCAGGCCCGCCCATAGCAGTTGGCAGAGAAATTTATCGGGAAGCAGTCCGTAGCGAATATCTGCACGGACGAGAAAGGCAGTCAGCGAAAAATAGACCAGCAAAAAGGGGAGGGTGGTTAACATGGCAAAGGCCTCAAAGGGGTTTGAGCGCATCCTCGCTATAATCGGCCTGGTCGGCAATCTATAAAAACGACACTTGCGTAGGGGCTCGAGACAAAGCCTTGAGAAGGGATACATTGCGTAAAAAGTTGCGCGCCCTTACGCATACTGTGCCTCTGGCGCTTAATTTCTAAACGGCACTTGCGTCTTGTCCAGATTTACGTATAATGCGCGGGCTTGTCGTAATTGACGGCGGGTTCAATCAGAACCAGAGTAGCTCATTTTGTTACTCAACAATGCTCCCAATTGGGGAGCTACGTAAGAACGGTTACACTCTCCCATCAATCGTAATGGGTTTGAGGAGTAATCATTTTCGTTTATAAAATAATTGGAGCTCTGGTCTCATGCAGAACCAAAGAATCCGTATCCGCCTTAAAGCGTTTGATCATCGTCTGATCGATCAATCAACCGCGGAAATCGTCGAGACTGCTAAGCGCACTGGTGCGCAAGTCCGTGGTCCGATCCCGCTGCCGACCCGCAAAGAGCGTTTCACCGTTCTGATCTCTCCGCACGTTAACAAAGACGCGCGCGATCAGTACGAAATCCGCACTCACAAGCGTCTGGTTGACATCGTTGAGCCAACTGAGAAAACCGTTGATGCTCTGATGCGTCTGGATCTGGCTGCCGGTGTAGACGTGCAGATCAGCCTGGGTTAATCAGGTCATCGAGCGATTGAGAGGTTGAAACAATGATTGGTTTAGTCGGTAAAAAAGTGGGTATGACCCGCATCTTCACTGAAGATGGCGTTTCTATCCCAGTAACCGTAATCGAAGTTGAAGCAAACCGCGTTACTCAGGTTAAAGATCTGGCTAACGATGGCTACCGCGCTATTCAGGTTACCACTGGTGCTAAAAAAGCTAACCGTGTAACCAAACCAGAAGCGGGTCACTTCGCTAAAGCTGGCGTAGAAGCTGGCCGTGGTCTGTGGGAATTCCGTCTTGCTGAAGGCGAAGAGTTCACCGTAGGTCAGGACATTAGCGTTGAGCTGTTTGCTGACGTTAAAAAAGTTGACGTAACCGGTACCTCTAAAGGTAAAGGTTTTGCTGGTACCGTTAAGCGCTGGAACTTCCGTACCCAGGACGCTACCCACGGTAACTCCTTGTCTCACCGCGTTCCGGGTTCTATCGGTCAGAACCAGACTCCGGGCAAAGTGTTCAAAGGCAAGAAAATGGCAGGTCAGCTGGGTAACGAACGTGTAACCGTTCAGAGCCTGGACGTAGTACGTGTTGACGCTGAGCGCAACCTGCTGCTGGTTAAAGGTGCAGTTCCGGGTGCAACCGGTAGCGACCTGATCGTTAAACCAGCTGTGAAGGCGTAAGGGGATAGCAATGGAATTAGTATTGAAAGACGCGCAGAGCGCGCTGACTGTTTCCGAAACTACCTTCGGTCGTGATTTCAACGAAGCGCTGGTTCACCAGGTTGTTGTTGCTTATGCAGCTGGTGCTCGTCAGGGTACTCGTGCTCAGAAGACTCGTGCTGAAGTAACTGGTTCTGGCAAAAAGCCATGGCGCCAGAAAGGTACCGGCCGTGCGCGTTCAGGTTCTATCAAGAGCCCGATTTGGCGTTCAGGTGGCGTGACCTTCGCTGCGCGTCCACAGGACCACAGTCAAAAAGTTAACAAAAAGATGTACCGCGGCGCGCTGAAAAGCATCCTGTCCGAACTGGTACGTCAGGATCGTCTGATCGTTGTCGAGAAGTTCTCTGTTGAAGCGCCTAAAACTAAGCTGCTGGCACAGAAACTGAAAGACATGGCTCTGGAAGATGTGCTGATCATCACCGGTGAGCTGGACGAGAACCTGTTCCTGGCCGCACGTAACCTGCACAAGGTTGACGTACGCGATGCGACTGGTATCGACCCGGTTAGCCTGATCGCCTTCGACAAAGTCGTAATGACTGCTGATGCTGTTAAGCAAGTTGAGGAGATGCTGGCATGATTCGTGAAGAACGTCTGCTGAAGGTGCTTCGCGCACCGCACGTTTCTGAAAAAGCGTCTACTGCGATGGAAAAAACAAACACCATCGTTCTCAAAGTTGCTAAAGACGCGACCAAAGCAGAGATCAAAGCTGCTGTGCAGAAACTGTTTGAAGTCGAAGTCGAAGTCGTTAACACCCTGGTAGTTAAAGGGAAAGTTAAACGTCACGGACAGCGTATCGGTCGTCGTAGCGACTGGAAAAAAGCTTACGTCACCCTTAAAGAAGGCCAGAACCTGGACTTCGTTGGCGGCGCTGAGTAAGTCGGAGGAGTAATACAATGGCAGTTGTTAAATGTAAACCGACATCTCCGGGTCGTCGCCACGTAGTTAAAGTGGTTAACCCTGAGCTGCACAAGGGCAAACCTTTTGCTCCGTTGCTGGAAAAAAACAGCAAATCCGGTGGTCGTAACAACAATGGCCGTATCACCACTCGTCACATCGGTGGTGGCCACAAGCAGGCTTATCGTATTGTTGACTTCAAACGCAACAAAGACGGTATCCCAGCAGTTGTTGAACGTCTTGAGTACGATCCGAACCGTTCCGCGAACATCGCGCTGGTTCTGTACAAAGACGGCGAACGCCGTTACATCCTGGCCCCTAAAGGCCTGAAAGCTGGCGACCAGATTCAGTCTGGCGTTGATGCTGCAATCAAAGCAGGCAACACCCTGCCGATGCGCAATATCCCGGTTGGTTCTACCGTTCATAACGTAGAAATGAAACCAGGTAAAGGCGGTCAGCTGGCACGTTCCGCTGGTACTTACGTTCAGATCGTTGCTCGTGATGGTGCTTATGTCACCCTGCGTCTGCGTTCTGGTGAAATGCGTAAAGTCGAAGCAGACTGCCGCGCTACTCTGGGCGAAGTTGGCAATGCTGAGCATATGCTGCGCGTTCTGGGTAAAGCAGGTGCTGCACGCTGGCGTGGTGTTCGTCCTACCGTTCGCGGTACTGCGATGAACCCAGTCGACCACCCACATGGTGGTGGTGAAGGTCGTAACTTTGGTAAGCACCCGGTAACTCCGTGGGGCGTTCAGACCAAAGGTAAGAAGACCCGCAGCAACAAGCGTACTGATAAATTTATCGTACGTCGCCGTAGCAAATAATTTTAGAGGATAAGCCATGCCACGTTCTCTCAAGAAAGGTCCTTTTATTGACCTGCACTTGCTGAAGAAGGTAGAGAAAGCGGTGGAAAGCGGAGACAAGAAGCCCCTGCGCACTTGGTCCCGTCGTTCAACGATCTTTCCTAACATGATCGGTTTGACCATCGCTGTCCATAATGGTCGTCAGCACGTTCCAGTCTTTGTTACCGACGAAATGGTTGGTCACAAACTGGGTGAATTCGCACCGACTCGTACTTATCGCGGCCACGCTGCTGATAAAAAAGCGAAGAAGAAATAAGGTAGGAGGAAGAGATGGAAACTTTAGCTCAACATCGCCATGCTCGTTCTTCTGCTCAGAAGGTTCGCCTTGTTGCTGACCTGATTCGCGGTAAGAAAGTGTCGCAGGCCCTGGACATCCTGACCTATACCAACAAGAAAGCTGCGGTATTGGTCAAGAAAGTACTGGAATCTGCCATTGCTAACGCTGAACACAACGATGGCGCTGACATCGACGATCTGAAAGTCGCGAAAATTTTCGTAGATGAAGGCCCAAGCATGAAGCGCATTATGCCGCGTGCGAAAGGTCGTGCAGATCGCATCCTGAAGCGCACCAGCCACATTACTGTGGTTGTGTCCGATCGCTGAGACTCTGGAGACTAGCAATGGGTCAGAAAGTACATCCTAATGGTATTCGCCTGGGTATTGTAAAACCATGGAACTCTACCTGGTTTGCGAACACCAAAGAATTCGCTGACAACCTGGACAGCGATTTTAAAGTACGTCAGTACCTGACTAAGGAACTGGCTAAAGCGTCTGTATCTCGTATCGTTATCGAGCGTCCAGCGAAGAGCATCCGTGTGACTATCCACACTGCTCGTCCTGGCATCGTTATCGGTAAGAAAGGCGAAGACGTAGAAAAACTGCGCAAGGTCGTAGCGGATATCGCTGGCGTTCCTGCACAGATCAATATCGCTGAAGTTCGTAAGCCTGAACTGGACGCTAAATTGGTTGCTGACAGCATCACTTCACAGCTGGAACGTCGTGTTATGTTCCGTCGTGCTATGAAGCGTGCTGTACAGAACGCAATGCGTCTGGGCGCTAAAGGTATCAAAGTTGAAGTTAGCGGCCGTCTGGGCGGCGCGGAAATCGCACGTACCGAATGGTACCGCGAAGGTCGCGTACCGCTGCACACTCTGCGTGCTGACATCGACTACAACACCTCTGAAGCGCACACCACTTACGGTGTAATCGGCGTTAAGGTATGGATCTTCAAAGGTGAGATCCTGGGTGGTATGGCTGCTGTTGAACAACCGGAAAAACCGGCTGCTCAACCTAAAAAGCAGCAGCGTAAAGGCCGTAAATAAGGAGCGTCGCTGATGTTACAACCAAAGCGTACAAAATTCCGTAAAGTGCATAAAGGCCGCAACCGTGGTCTGGCGCAGGGTACGGATGTTAGCTTCGGCACTTTCGGTCTGAAAGCTGTTGGCCGTGGTCGTCTGACTGCACGTCAGATCGAAGCAGCACGTCGTGCAATGACCCGTGCAGTTAAGCGTCAAGGTAAGATCTGGATCCGTGTATTCCCGGACAAACCGATCACCGAGAAGCCACTGGAAGTTCGTATGGGTAAAGGTAAAGGTAACGTGGAGTACTGGGTTGCCTTGATCCAACCGGGCAAAGTCCTTTATGAAATGGACGGTGTTCCGGAAGAGCTGGCCCGTGAAGCCTTCGGCCTGGCAGCAGCGAAACTGCCTATCAAAACCACCTTTGTAACTAAGACGGTGATGTAATGAAAGCAAAAGAGCTGCGTGAAAAAAGCGTTGAAGAGCTGAACGCTGAGCTGCTGAACCTGCTGCGTGAGCAGTTCAACCTGCGTATGCAGGCTGCAAGTGGCCAGCTGCAACAGACTCACCTGCTGAAGCAAGTGCGTCGCAATGTTGCACGCGTTAAGACTTTACTGACTCAGAAGGCGGGTGCGTAATGACCGATAAAATCCGTACTCTGCAAGGTCGTGTTGTTAGCGACAAAATGGAGAAATCCATTGTTGTAGCTATCGAACGTATTGTGAAACACCCGATCTACGGTAAATTCATCAAGCGTACGACCAAACTGCACGTACATGACGAGAACAACGAATGTGGTATCGGCGACAAGGTTGAAATCCGTGAATGCCGTCCACTGTCCAAGACTAAGTCCTGGACGTTGGTTCGCGTTGTAGAGAAAGCGGTTCTGTAATACAGTACGCCTTCTCAATACGAATAAACGGCTCAGCGATGAGCCGTTTATTTTTTCTACCCATATTGCAGAAGCGGTGTTATAATGCCGCGCCCTCGATATGGGGCTTTTTAACGGCTCTGATTTTAGAGTCTCAGGTAGTAGTTGACATTAGCGGAGCACTAAAATGATCCAAGAACAGACTATGCTGAACGTCGCCGACAACTCCGGTGCACGTCGCGTAATGTGTATCAAGGTTCTGGGTGGCTCGCACCGTCGCTACGCAGGCGTAGGCGACATCATCAAGATCACCATCAAGGAAGCAATTCCACGTGGTAAGGTCAAAAAAGGTGATGTGCTGAAGGCGGTAGTGGTGCGCACCAAGAAGGGTGTTCGTCGCCCTGACGGTTCTGTCATTCGCTTCGATGGTAATGCATGCGTTATTTTGAACAATAACAGCGAGCAGCCTATCGGCACGCGTATCTTTGGGCCGGTAACTCGTGAACTTCGTACTGAGAAGTTCATGAAAATTATCTCTCTGGCACCAGAAGTACTCTAAGGAGCGAATCATGGCAGCGAAAATCCGTCGTGATGACGAAGTTATCGTGTTAACCGGTAAAGATAAAGGTAAACGCGGTAAAGTAAAAAATGTTCTGTCTTCCGGCAAACTTGTCGTTGAAGGTATCAACCTGGTTAAGAAACATCAGAAGCCGGTTCCGGCCCTGAACCAACCAGGTGGCATCGTTGAAAAAGAAGCTGCTATTCAGGTTTCTAACGTTGCAATCTTCAATGCGGCTACCGGCAAGGCTGACCGTGTAGGCTTTAGATTCGAAGACGGCAAAAAAGTCCGTTTCTTCAAGTCTAACAGCGAAACTATCAAGTAATTTGGAGTAGTACGATGGCGAAACTGCATGATTACTACAAAGACGAAGTAGTTAACAAACTCATGACTGAGTTTAACTACAATTCTGTCATGCAAGTCCCTCGGGTCGAGAAGATCACCCTGAACATGGGTGTTGGTGAAGCGATCGCTGACAAGAAACTGCTGGATAACGCAGCAGCTGACCTGACAGCAATCTCCGGTCAAAAACCGCTGATCACCAAAGCACGCAAATCTGTTGCAGGCTTCAAAATCCGTCAGGGCTATCCGATCGGCTGTAAAGTAACTCTGCGTGGCGAACGCATGTGGGAGTTCTTTGAGCGCCTGATCACTATTGCTGTTCCACGTATCCGTGACTTCCGTGGCTTGTCCGCTAAGTCTTTCGACGGTCGTGGTAACTACAGCATGGGTGTCCGTGAGCAGATCATCTTCCCAGAAATCGACTACGATAAAGTCGACCGCGTGCGTGGTTTGGATATTACCATTACCACTACTGCGAAATCTGACGAAGAAGGCCGTGCTCTGCTGGCTGCCTTTGACTTCCCGTTCCGCAAGTAAGGTAGGGTTACTGAATGGCTAAGCAATCAATGAAAGCACGCGAAGTAAAGCGCGTAGCTTTAGCTGATAAATTCTTCGCTAAACGCGCTGAACTGAAAGCGATCATTTCTGATGTGAACGCTTCCGACGAAGATCGTTGGAATGCGGTTCTCAAGCTGCAGTCTCTGCCGCGTGATTCCAGCCCGTCTCGTCAGCGTAACCGCTGTCGTCAAACAGGTCGTCCACATGGTTATGTGGGCAAGTTTGGGTTGAGCCGTATCAAACTGCGTGAAGCCGCCATGCGCGGTGAAGTGCCAGGCTTGAAAAAGGCTAGCTGGTAATTACCAATTGAATCACGGGAGTAAAGACAGATGAGCATGCAAGATCCGATCGCGGATATGCTGACCCGTATCCGTAACGGTCAGGCCGCGAACAAAGTTGCGGTCACCATGCCTTCCGCCAAGCTGAAAGTGGCAATTGCCAACGTGCTGAAGGAAGAAGGTTTTATCGAAGATTTTAAAGTTGAAGGCGACACCAAGCCGGAACTGGAACTTACTCTTAAGTATTTCCAGGGTAAAGCTGTTGTAGAAAGCATTCAGCGTGTCAGCCGCCCAGGCCTGCGCATCTATAAGAAAAAAGATGAGCTGCCAAAAGTTATGGCTGGTCTTGGTATCGCAGTTGTTTCTACCTCTAAAGGTGTTATGACTGATCGTGCAGCGCGCCAGGCTGGTCTTGGTGGCGAAATTATCTGCTACGTAGCCTAATCGGAGGAAAGAATGTCTCGTGTTGCTAAAGCACCGGTCGTTATTCCTGCCGGCGTTGATGTAAAAATCGACGGTCAGGTTATTACGATCAAAGGTAAAAACGGCGAGCTGACTCGTACCCTCAACAAAGCTGTTGAAGTTAAACATGCAGATAACGCTCTGACCTTCGGTCCACGTGATGGTTTCGTGGATGGATGGGCTCAGGCTGGTACCGCGCGTGCCCTGCTGAACTCAATGGTTGTTGGTGTTACCGAAGGCTTCACTAAAAAGCTTCAGCTGGTTGGTGTAGGTTATCGTGCAGCTATCAAAGGGAATGCAGTAGGCCTGTCTCTGGGCTTCTCACACCCTGTTGAGCATCCGCTGCCGGCCGGTATCACTGCAGAATGTCCGACTCAAACTGAAATCGTGCTGAAAGGCGCTGATAAGCAGCTGATCGGTCAGGTTGCAGCAGATCTGCGCGCCTACCGTCGTCCTGAGCCTTACAAAGGCAAGGGTGTTCGTTACGCCGACGAAGTCGTGCGTACCAAAGAGGCTAAGAAGAAGTAAGGTAACACTATGGATAAGAAATCTGCTCGTATCCGTCGTGCGACCCGCGCACGCCGCAAGCTCAAAGAGCTGGGTGCAACTCGCCTGGTGGTACATCGTACCCCGCGTCATATTTACGCACAGGTAATTGCACCGAACGGTTCTGAAGTTCTGGTAGCTGCTTCTACTGTAGAAAAAGCTATCTCAGAACAATTGAAGTACACCGGTAACAAAGACGCCGCTGCAGCTGTAGGTAAAGCTGTTGCTGAACGCGCTCTGGAAAAAGGCATCAGCAATGTTTCCTTTGACCGTTCCGGGTTCCAATATCATGGTCGTGTCCAGGCACTGGCAGATGCTGCCCGTGAAGCTGGCCTTCAGTTCTAAGGTAGAGGTGTAAGATGGCTCACATCGAAAAACAGGCTGGCGAACTGCAGGAAAAGCTGATCGCGGTAAACCGCGTATCTAAAACCGTTAAAGGTGGTCGTATTTTCTCCTTCACAGCTCTGACTGTAGTAGGCGATGGTAACGGTCGCGTTGGTTTTGGTTACGGTAAAGCGCGTGAAGTTCCAGCAGCGATCCAGAAAGCGATGGAAAAAGCCCGTCGCAATATGATTAACGTCGCGCTGAACAACGGCACCCTGCAGCACCCAGTTAAAGGTGTTCACACGGGTTCTCGTGTATTCATGCAGCCAGCTTCAGAAGGTACCGGTATCATCGCCGGTGGTGCAATGCGCGCCGTTCTGGAAGTTGCTGGGGTTCATAACGTTCTGGCCAAAGCATATGGTTCCACCAACCCGATCAACGTGGTTCGTGCAACTATTGATGGCCTGGAAAATATGAATTCTCCAGAAATGGTCGCTGCCAAGCGTGGTAAATCCGTTGAAGAAATTCTGGGGTAATTGACCATGGCAAAGACTATTAAAATCACTCAAACCCGCAGTGCAATCGGTCGTCTGCCGAAACACAAGGCAACGCTGCTTGGCCTGGGTCTGCGTCGTATTGGTCATACCGTTGAGCGCGAGGATACTCCTGCTGTTCGTGGTATGGTCAACGCGGTTTACTTCATGGTTAAAGTTGAGGAGTAAGAGATGCGTTTAAATACTCTGTCTCCGGCCGAAGGCTCTAAAAAGGCGGGTAAACGCCTGGGTCGTGGTATCGGTTCTGGCCTCGGCAAAACCGGTGGTCGTGGTCACAAAGGTCAGAACTCTCGTTCTGGCGGTGGCGTGCGTCGCGGTTTCGAGGGTGGCCAGATGCCACTGTACCGTCGTCTGCCGAAGTTCGGCTTCACCTCTCGCAAAGCAGCGATCACAGCGGAAATCCGTCTGTCTGACCTGGCGAAAGTTGAAGGCGGCGTTGTAGACCTGAACACGCTGAAAGCAGCAAACATTATCGGTATCCAGATCGAGTTCGCGAAAGTGATCCTGGCTGGTGAAGTTTCTACTCCGGTAACTGTTCGTGGCCTGCGTGTTACTAAAGGTGCTCGTGCTGCTATCGAAGCTGCTGGCGGTAAAATTGAGGAATAAGTAGCAGATGGCTAAGCAACCGGGATTAGATTTTCAAAGTGCCAAAGGTGGATTTGGCGAGCTGAAACGCAGACTGCTGTTTGTTATCGGCGCGCTGATTGTGTTCCGTATTGGCTCTTTTATTCCGATCCCTGGTATCGATGCCGCTGTACTTGCCAAACTGCTTGAGCAACAGCGAGGCACCATCATTGAAATGTTCAACATGTTCTCTGGTGGTGCTCTCAGCCGTGCTTCTATCTTTGCATTGGGTATTATGCCGTACATTTCGGCATCAATTATTATCCAGCTGCTGACGGTCGTTCATCCGGCTCTGGCAGAGTTGAAGAAAGAAGGGGAGTCTGGACGTCGTAAGATTAGTCAGTACACCCGTTACGGTACTCTGGTGCTGGCAATATTCCAGTCGATCGGTATTGCTACCGGTCTGCCGAATATGCCTGGTATGCAGGGCCTGGTGTTAAACCCGGGCTTTGCATTCTATTTCACCGCTGTTGTAAGTCTGGTCACAGGGACAATGTTCCTGATGTGGCTCGGCGAACAGATTACTGAGCGTGGTATCGGTAACGGTATCTCTATCATTATCTTCGCCGGTATTGTTGCGGGCCTCCCGCCAGCCATCGCCCATACTATCGAGCAAGCGCGTCAAGGCGACCTGCACTTCCTCCTGTTGCTGTTGGTTGCAGTATTAGTATTTGCAGTGACGTTCTTTGTTGTCTTCGTTGAACGTGGTCAACGCCGCATTGTGGTGAACTACGCTAAGCGTCAGCAAGGTCGTCGTGTCTATGCTGCACAGAGCACACATTTACCGCTGAAAGTGAACATGGCGGGGGTTATCCCGGCTATCTTCGCTTCCAGTATTATTCTGTTCCCGGCAACCATCGCGTCATGGTTCGGGGGCGGTACTGGTTGGAACTGGCTGACAACAATTTCGCTGTATTTGCAGCCTGGGCAACCACTTTATGTGTTACTCTATGCGTCTGCGATCATCTTCTTCTGTTTCTTCTACACGGCGTTGGTCTTCAACCCGCGTGAAACAGCAGATAACCTGAAGAAGTCCGGTGCATTTGTACCAGGAATTCGTCCGGGAGAGCAAACGGCGAAGTATATCGATAAAGTAATGACCCGCCTGACTTTGGTTGGTGCGCTCTATATTACTTTTATCTGCCTGATCCCGGAGTTCATGCGTGATGCAATGAAAGTACCGTTCTACTTCGGTGGGACCTCACTGCTTATCGTTGTTGTCGTGATTATGGACTTTATGGCTCAAGTGCAAACTCTGATGATGTCCAGTCAGTATGAGTCTGCATTGAAGAAGGCGAACCTGAAAGGCTACGGCCGCTAATTGGTCGCCTGAGAAGTTACGGAGAGTAAAAATGAAAGTTCGTGCTTCCGTCAAGAAATTATGCCGTAACTGCAAAATCGTTAAGCGTGATGGTGTCATCCGTGTGATTTGCAGTGCCGAGCCGAAGCATAAACAGCGCCAAGGCTGATTATTTCGCATATTTTTCTTGCAAAGTTGGGTTGAGCTGGCTAGATTAGCCAGCCAATCTTTTGTATGTCTGTACGTTTCCATTTGAGTATCCTGAAAACGGGCTTTTCAGCATGGTGCGTACATATTAAATAGTAGGAGTGCATAGTGGCCCGTATAGCAGGCATTAACATTCCTGATCAGAAACATGCTGTGATCGCATTAACTTCGATCTACGGCATCGGCAAGACCCGTTCTAAAGCCATTCTGGCTGCAGCGGGTATCGCTGAAGATGTTAAGATCAGTGAGCTGTCTGAAGAACAAATCGACACGCTGCGTGACGAAGTTGCCAAATTTGTCGTTGAAGGTGATCTGCGCCGTGAAATCAGCATGAGCATCAAGCGCCTGATGGATCTTGGTTGCTATCGCGGTTTGCGTCATCGTCGTGGTCTGCCAGTGCGCGGTCAGCGTACTAAGACCAACGCACGTACCCGTAAGGGTCCGCGCAAACCGATCAAGAAATAATCGGGGTGATTGAATAATGGCAAAGGCACCAGTTCGTGCACGTAAACGTGTAAGAAAACAAGTCTCTGACGGCGTGGCTCATATCCATGCTTCTTTCAACAACACCATCGTTACTATTACTGATCGTCAGGGTAACGCATTGGGTTGGGCAACAGCCGGTGGTTCCGGTTTCCGTGGTTCTCGCAAATCCACTCCGTTCGCAGCTCAGGTTGCAGCAGAGCGTTGCGCAGAAGCCGTAAAAGAATACGGCATCAAGAATCTGGAAGTTATGGTTAAAGGTCCGGGTCCGGGTCGTGAATCTACTGTTCGCGCTCTGAACGCCGCTGGTTTCCGCATCACTAATATTACTGATGTGACTCCGATCCCTCATAACGGTTGTCGTCCGCCGAAAAAACGTCGCGTATAACGCTCGTTTTTTAGGTTAGTTGGAGATAGAAAATGGCAAGATATTTGGGTCCTAAGCTCAAGCTGAGCCGTCGTGAGGGCACCGACTTATTCCTTAAGTCTGGCGTTCGCGCGATCGATACCAAGTGTAAAATTGAACAAGCTCCTGGCCAGCACGGTGCGCGTAAACCGCGTCTGTCTGACTATGGTGTGCAGTTGCGTGAAAAGCAAAAAGTTCGCCGTATGTACGGTGTGCTGGAGCGTCAGTTCCGTAACTACTATAAAGAAGCAGCACGTCTGAAAGGCAACACAGGTGAAAACCTGCTGGCTCTGCTGGAAGGTCGTCTGGACAACGTTGTATACCGTATGGGCTTCGGCGCTACTCGTGCTGAATCACGTCAGCTGGTTAGCCACAAAGCAATCATGGTAAACGGTCGTGTTGTTAACATCGCTTCTTATCAGGTTAAAGCGAATGACGTTGTTAGCATTCGTGAGAAAGCGAAAAAGCAATCTCGCGTGAAGGCCGCTCTGGAGCTGGCTGAGCAGCGTGAAAAGCCAACCTGGCTGGAAGTTGATGCTGGCAAGATGGAAGGTACGTTCAAGCGTCAGCCAGAACGTTCTGATCTGTCTGCGGACATTAACGAACACCTGATCGTCGAGCTTTACTCCAAGTAAAGCTTAGTACCAAAGAGAGGACACAATGCAGGGTTCTGTGACAGAGTTTCTAAAACCGCGCCTGGTAGATATCGAGCAAGTGAGTTCGACGCACGCCAAGGTGACCCTTGAGCCTTTAGAGCGTGGCTTTGGCCATACTCTGGGTAACGCACTGCGCCGTATTCTGCTCTCATCGATGCCGGGTTGCGCGGTGACCGAGGTTGAGATTGATGGTGTACTTCATGAGTACAGCACCAAAGAAGGCGTTCAGGAAGATATCCTTGAAATCCTGCTCAACCTGAAAGGGCTGGCGGTGAGAGTTCAGGGTAAAGATGAAGTTATTCTTACTCTGAATAAATCTGGCATTGGCCCTGTGACTGCAGCCGACATCACCCATGACGGTGATGTTGAAATCGTCAAGCCGCAGCACGTGATCTGCCACCTGACCGATGAGAACGCAGCTATTAGCATGCGTATCAAAGTTCAGCGCGGTCGTGGTTATGTGCCGGCTTCTGCCCGAATTCATTCGGAAGAAGATGAGCGCCCAATCGGCCGTCTGCTGGTCGACGCATGCTATAGCCCTGTAGAGCGTATTGCCTACAATGTTGAAGCAGCGCGTGTAGAACAGCGTACCGACCTGGACAAGCTGGTCATCGAAATGGAAACCAACGGCACAATCGATCCTGAAGAGGCGATTCGTCGTGCGGCAACCATCCTGGCAGAACAACTGGAAGCTTTCGTTGACTTACGTGATGTTCGTCAGCCGGAAGTGAAAGAAGAGAAACCAGAATTCGATCCGATCCTGCTGCGCCCTGTTGACGATCTCGAATTGACTGTCCGCTCTGCTAACTGCCTCAAGGCAGAAGCTATCCACTATATCGGTGATCTGGTACAGCGTACCGAGGTTGAGTTGCTGAAAACGCCGAACCTGGGTAAAAAATCTCTTACTGAGATTAAAGACGTGCTGGCTTCGCGTGGTCTGTCTCTGGGCATGCGCCTGGAAAACTGGCCACCGGCAAGCATTGCTGACGAGTAACCGGATCACAGGTTAAGGTTTTACTGAGAAGGATAAGGTCATGCGCCATCGTAAGAGTGGTCGTCAACTGAACCGCAACAGCAGCCATCGCCAGGCTATGTTCCGCAACATGGCAGGTTCACTGGTTCGTCATGAGATCATCAAGACGACCCTGCCTAAAGCGAAAGAGCTGCGTCGCGTAGTTGAGCCGCTGATTACTCTTGCCAAGACTGACAGCGTTGCTAATCGTCGTCTGGCATTCGCCCGTACTCGTGATAACGAGATCGTGGCAAAACTGTTTAACGAACTGGGCCCGCGTTTCGCGAGCCGTGCCGGTGGTTACACTCGCATTCTGAAGTGTGGTTTCCGTGCAGGCGACAACGCGCCGATGGCTTACATCGAGCTGGTTGATCGTTCAGAGAAAGCAGAAGCTGCTGCAGAGTAATCTGCAGTAACGTAAAAAAACCCGCTCCGGCGGGTTTTTTTATATCCGCGATACCACCACTTCTCTAAAATGTCTGTATCAATTCTGTTCAATCCCAGGAGCTGGTAATGTGGTTGCTCGACCAGTGGGCAGAACGCCATATTCGCGATGCCCAAAAAAAAGGTGAATTCGACGATCTCCCGGGAAGCGGCGAACCCCTTACGCTTGACGATGATTCGCACATCGCGCCTGAACTACGGGCTGGATACCGTTTGCTGAAAAATGCGGGCTGTCTCCCCCCGGAGCTCGGACAGCGCAGAGAAGCTGTTGAACTGGCCGATCTTCTCAAAGAGATCCGCCATGACGATCCACGACATTCTGAACTTAGCCGCCGTCTCGCCCTGCTTGAACTCAAGCTACGCCAGGCTGGGATGAACACTAATTTTCTTCACGGTGAATACGGTGAAAGATTGATGCAGAAAATAAGCGAGGAGTAGTTATGTACCGCATCGGTGAACTTGCGAAGCTTGCGAACGTTACGCCGGATACCATCCGATATTACGAAAAGCAGCAGATGATCGATCATGAAGTACGTACTGAAGGAGGCTTTCGCCTTTATAACGATAACGATCTGCAGCGCCTGCGGTTTATTCGTTATGCACGTCAGCTCGGTTTCACGCTGGATTCGATCCGCGAGTTATTATCGATCCGCATCGATCCGGAACATCACACCTGCCAGGAATCTAAAAGCATCGTGCAGGCCCGGCTGGATGAAGTCGAAGCACGTATACAGGAACTGCAAACCATGCAGCGCTCTCTGCAAAGGTTGAATGATGCCTGCTGCGGTACGGCACACAGCAGCATTTATTGTTCAATCCTCGAAGCCCTTGAACAGGGAGCGAGTGGAGAAACGCAGCGCTGTTGATTTTTAGTGCAACCGGGTTTAGACTTCCGTCGACTAAATCATGCTCAGGAGAATTTATGAGCCGCTATCAGCACACGAAAGGACAGATTAAAGACAATGCCATTGAGGCACTACTTCACGACCCGCTATTCAGACAGCGCGTTGAGAAGAATAAAAAAGGGAAAGGAAGTTATCTGCGTAAAGACAAGCATGCAAAACGGGGTAACTGGGAGGCCAGTGGCAAGCAAGCGAATCGCTTATTTACCACTGGCCTTCCTGCTTTTATCTATTGATTAGACGCGGTTATTCTGCTCTTTTAACAGATCACGGATCTCACTTAACAGCACTTCTTCTTTCGTTGGCGCAGGTGCTGCAGCCGGCTCTTCTTTTTTACGGTTGAGCCTGTTGATCAGCTTGATAGCCATAAATATGGCAAATGCGACAATCACAAAATCAAATACGTTCTGAATAAATACACCGTAGTGCATTACTACTGCCGGAACATCACCCTGCGCTTCACGCAGCGTGAAAGCGAACTGTTTGAAATCAATGCCCCCGATTAGCAACCCTAAAGGTGGCATGATAATGTCGGCCACTAATGATGAAACAATCTTGCCGAATGCTGCACCAATAATGACACCCACTGCCAAATCCACCACGTTTCCGCGCATCGCAAATTCGCGAAATTCTTTAATAAAACTCATTTTGTTCTCCTTGTGCCAGCTGACGACTATAAGTTTAACAAATGATTAGCTAATTGCCATTCGTGATAATTAAACGTTATGCAAAATAAAAGGCACAGAAATGAGAAGGATAAAGAGTGGGTACCCCATTGAGAGCACCCGACACATTAAAGGAAGAATGGACTTGGCTGGAATAAACGTTCGACGTCGGTAATAAACTTTTTATCGGTAAGGAACATAATAACGTGATCGCCTTGCTCAATTCGTAAATTATCATTGGCAATCATGACATCATTTCCGCGCACAACGGCGCCGATAATCGTGCCTGGCGGCAGTTTAATTTCGTCGATCGAACGGCCGACGACGCGTGACGTCGTTTCATCTCCATGAGCAACGGCTTCAATGGCTTCCGCTACGCCACGGCGGAGCGATGACACACCGACAATATCCGCTTTACGAACATGGCTCAGGAGAGCGGAAATTGTCGCCTGCTGAGGGGAAATGGCAATATCAATAACGCTGCCCTGAACCAGATCGACATACGCCTTACGCTGGATAAGCACCATTACTTTTTTAGCCCCCATGCGCTTCGCGAGCATGGCGGACATTATATTCGCCTCGTCGTCGTTGGTGACGGCAATAAAGAGATCAACTTGATCAATATGCTCTTCAGCCAGCAACTCCTGATCAGACGCATCACCATAAAATACAATCGTATTTTGCAGTTTTTCCGCCAGTTCAGCAGCACGCTGTTGATCGCGCTCGATCAACTTCACGCTGTAATCTTTTTCCAGCCGATGTGCCAGACCGGCACCAATATTGCCGCCGCCGACCAACATAATGCGTTTATAGGGTTTTTCGAGACGCTGAAGTTCACTCATCACCGCACGAATATGCTGTGAGGCCGCAATAAAGAAGACCTCATCACCAGCTTCGACAATCGTGGAGCCTTGCGGGCGAATTGGCCTGTCATGACGGAAAATCGCTGCAACGCGCGTATCGATATGCGGCATGTGCTCGCGCATGGTGGAAAGCGCATTGCCGATCAATGGTCCGCCATAATAGGCCTTAACCACTGCCAGGCTCACTTTGCCCTCGGCAAAGTTCACCACCTGCAGGGCACCCGGATATTCGATCAGGCGATAGATATTGTCGATAACCAGCTGTTCTGGCGCGATGAGGTGGTCAATGGGGACCGCTTCCGAATTAAACAGTTTTTCAGCATCGCGAACATAGTCCGGAGAGCGAATACGCGCAATTCGGTTTGGCGTGTTGAAAAGCGAGTATGCTACCTGACAGGCCACCATATTGGTTTCGTCAGAACTGGTTACCGCAACCAGCATGTCGGCATCGTCGGCGCCCGCCTCACGAAGAACACGTGGGTGCGAACCATGACCCTGCACCACGCGCAGGTCAAACTTGTCCTGTAATACACGCAGACGATCGCCGTTGGTATCAACAATGGTGATGTCGTTGTTTTCGCCAACCAGGTTTTCCGCCAGCGTTCCGCCCACCTGTCCTGCACCCAGAATGATAATCTTCATATCTCGTGACCTGTTCTCAACATCACTCTTTGATTAGCTTAGCGTAAAAGAAGCCATCGCCCTCTTCAGCACCCGGCAGGTTCTGCAGACCCGGGGATTCAGGCGTTCCCGTATCGCGCAGCGCGGCGTCCGGCGTACGTTTAAGGAAGGCCGCGATTTGCTGGCTGTTTTCTTCCGGCAGTACGGAGCAGGTCGCATAGACCAGCGTTCCGCCAGATTTAAGATGCGGCCAAATGGCGTCGAGAATGTCGGATTGCAGTTGGGCAAGTTCCTGAATATCACGATCGCGGCGTAGCCACTTGATGTCCGGATGACGACGAATAACACCGGTTGCAGAGCAGGGGGCATCCAGCAAAATGCGATCGAATTGCGTTTCACCACACCATTCTGCGGGTTTGCGTCCATCGCCCTGCTTAACCTGAGCCTTCATGCCCAGACGCTTAAGGTTGTCGTAGACGCGTGAGAGACGCTGTTCATCGACGTCCACTGCCATCACGCTGGCCTGCGGAGCCACTTCCAGAATATGCGTCGTTTTGCCCCCAGGTGCGGCGCAAAGATCGAGGATCTGCTCACCATTTTTGGGTTCAAGCCAGGTCATGCAACCCTGCGCCGAGGCATCCTGTACGGTAACCCAGCCCTCATCAAAACCGGGTAATGCATGTACCGGTGCCGGTGAGGCCAGACGTACAGCATCCGGATAGGCTTGATGCGGGAATCCACTCATTCCAGCTTCTTCAAGCAATGCCAGCCATGCGTCTCGGGTGTGGTGATTCCGATTCACGCGTAACCACATTGGCGGACGCTGATTGTTGGCATCGACAATCTCCTGCCACTGCTGTGGATAGGCTTTTTTCAGGCGCTTCAACAGCCAGTCCGGGTGCAGGAAACGTGCTTCGCTTTGGGCAAATTCAGCCAGAAGCTCTTCCTGCTGTCTCTGGAACTGACGCAATACGCCGTTGATCAGCCCTTTCAGCTGAGGACGTTTAATCGCAACGGCACCTTCCACCGTCTCTGCCAGCGCGGCGTGAGGTGGGATGCGGGTATGAAGAAGCTGATAAAAACCCACCATAATCAAATAGTGTACGGTGCGCTGCTTGCCTGTCATTGGGCGTGACATCAGCTTATTAATGAGCCACTCAAGCTGAGAGAGCGTGCGCAGGACGCCAAAGCAGAGCTCCTGAAGTAGGGCTTTATCTTTATCAGAGACTTTTTGTTGCAGAGGGGGCAGGACGTTACTTAATGACTGCCCCTGCTCGATAACCTGCTCAATGGCCTGAGCCGCCATACTGCGTAAATTTTGTTTTTTCATAACCGTAAAAATAAAAATGCCCGGAAACACCGGGCCTTAAGGATAAATTTGCTCAGGCAAGGCGATTGCCCGGGATAAACCATTCGCGGCGGGAATTTAACAGATCCTGAGCGCTCATGGCTTTCTTACCGGCCGGTTGGAGCGATTCAAGGTTCAAAATCCCTTGCGCAGTCGCCACCTGGATGCCGTTTTTGTTAGCGTCAACAATCGTACCGGGTTCTGCCGTGGTAGTACCGCTAATGACGGAGGCTTTCCAGACTTTCACCGGCTGCTCATCAATCTCCATCCAGCTCATTGGCCACGGATTAAAAGCGCGAATGCAGCGTTCAAGTTGAGCGGCCGAAAGGGACCAGTCGATCCGCGCTTCTTCTTTGCTCAGTTTTTCGGCATAAGTCACCAGCGCGTCATCCTGAACTTCCGGTTTCGCCGTATTGTCAGCAAGCTGCTGGAGCGTCTCGATAAGCCCTTGTGGACCAAGGTCTGCCAGTTTGTCATACAGCGTAGCGCTGGTATCGTCTGACGTTATGGGGCACGCCAGTTTATACAGCATATCGCCGGTGTCTAAACCTACGTCCATCTTCATGATGGTAACGCCCGTTTCGGCATCACCCGCCCAGAGCGAGCGCTGGATAGGTGCAGCACCACGCCAGCGCGGAAGCAGAGACCCATGCACGTTGATGCAACCCAGGCGTGGCATATCAAGCACAGCTTTTGGCAAAATTAAACCGTAAGCCACCACCACCATTACGTCGGCATTCAGATCAGCAACCAGCTGCTGATTTTCCTGTGGGCGCAACGATGCTGGCTGGAAAACGGGTAGCCCATGCTCTTCTGCCAGCACCTTTACAGGGCTCGGCATCAGTTTTTTGCCGCGACCAGCAGGACGGTCCGGCTGGGTAAAGACGCCAACAACCTGGTGACCAGACGATAACAGCGCGTCAAGATGACGCGCTGCAAAATCAGGGGTTCCCGCGAAGATAATACGTAGTGTTTTAGACACGATGATCCTTGTATCCGGGGGGACGTTATGCGCGAGAACGCAAACGATCCAGTTTCTCTACTTTTTGACGAATACGCTGCTGTTTCAGCGGCGAGAGATAATCGATAAACAGTTTACCGACCAGGTGATCCATCTCATGCTGAATACAAATTGCCAGCAGGTCGTCTGCTTCCAGTTCGAACGGGTTACCGTCACGATCCAGAGCGCGAATTTTCACCTTTTCGGCACGCGGTACTAAAGCGCGCTGTTCAGGAATGGACAGACAGCCTTCCTCAATACCGGTTTCGCCACTCTTTTCGAGTAGCTCAGGGTTGATCAGCACCAGACGCTCATCGCGATTTTCGGAAACATCAATCACGATAATACGCTTATGAATGTCCACCTGGGTCGCCGCCAGGCCAATGCCTTCTTCGGCGTACATGGTATCGAACATATCATCAACGATACGCTGGATTTCTGCATTCACTTCTTTGACCGGTTCAGCGACGATGCGAAGGCGCTCGTCCGGAATATGTAACACTTGCAAAACTGCCATAAATTTCCAGAGTCGTGTTCAGGAGTTGATAAGAATACTCTCTCTATTCTAGACAAATCCCCCATCGATTGACAGCATCAGTGACCAATCGCAATGATTGCGGAGGCCGCTTATGGCAGGGGAAAGGATGACGTCTACCGAGATATGGCTACGGCTAATACACACTGGGTCTCTGTGTGGTGATGTAATGCTGGAAGCGGCTGCGCGACTGCAGAAGCAGGAACACCTCAACGCGCTCGTGGTCAGAGAGGCCGGACTGACAGCAAAGCAGGCTGAACGCTTCTTTGCACTCGATGAGAGCGAACTGGAACGTAGCCTTATGTGGCTTGAGCAGCCGGGACATCATTTATTAACGGCCAACCATCCCCTTTATCCTCCTTTGCTCCGCACGATTCCTGATTATCCCGGGGCGTTATTCATAAAAGGTAAACCTGAGGCGCTTAATACCGTTCAGCTGGCGGTAGTAGGGAGTCGTGCGCCGTCATGGTACGGCGAGCGATGGGGGAAAATCCTGTGCGAACAACTGTCACAAAGCGGTTTCACTATCACCAGCGGGCTGGCCTGCGGTATTGACGGCGTAGCCCACAGCGCGGCGCTGTCAGTTAAGGGACGAAGCGTAGCGGTGCTGGGGAACGGTCTTTTTAGCATTTATCCACGCCGGCATCAGGCGTTGGCGATGCGGCTTATCGAATCTGACGGCGCTATAGTGTCTGAGTTTCCGCTTTCCGCACAGCCCAGGCCGGCAAACTTTCCGCGTCGCAATCGGATTATCAGCGGGCTTAGCAAAGGCGTTCTGGTAGTTGAAGCGGCGCGCCGAAGCGGTTCGCTGGTCACGGCGCGATGCGCGCTCGAACAGGGGAGAGAAGTCTTCGCCTTGCCTGGTCCGATAGGTAATCCCGGATGCGAGGGACCCCACTGGCTGATTAAGCAAGGGGCAACGCCGGTAACGGAAGTAGGAGATATTCTTGAAAATTTGCAATATGGGTTGCAATGGCTGCAGGAAGATCCCGAAAAGCGACAATATTCATCAGATCAGGGAAAGGTGGCATTGCCATTTCCCAAGCTCCTGGCTAACGTAGGAGATGAGGTAACACCTGTTGACGTTGTCGCTGAACGTGCCGGCCAACCTGTGCCAGTAACGGTAGCACAGCTACTCGAACTGGAGTTAGCAGGGTGGATCGCAGCTGTACCCGGCGGCTATGTCCGATTAAGGAGGGCATGCCATGTTCGACGTACTGATGTATTTGTTTGAGACTTACATCCATAACGAAGCAGAAATGCGAGTGGATCAGGACAAATTGACACAGGATCTTACCGATGCGGGGTTTGAACGGGAAGATATCTATAATGCGTTGATGTGGCTGGAAAAACTGGCTGATTATCAGGAAGGCCTGGCCGAACCGATGCAGCTTGCTTCTGACCCATTGTCAGTACGCATTTATACAGCGGAAGAGTGTGAAAGGCTGGACGCCAGCTGCCGGGGATTCATCTTATTCCTTGAGCAGATTCAGGTGCTGAACCTCGAAACGAGAGAAATGGTGATAGAGCGCGTCATGGCGCTGGATACAGCAGAATTTGAACTGGAAGATCTCAAGTGGGTGATCCTGATGGTTCTGTTTAATATCCCGGGCTGTGAAAACGCCTATCAGCAAATGGAAGAATTACTCTTTGAAGTGAATGAAGGTATGCTGCACTAATTCAATGTGCAGCACCAAGAGTTGTTATGGCCAAATCAGCACTATTCACGGTGCATAAAAACGAGCCCTGCCCGCAGTGCGGGGCTGAACTTGTTATTCGGTCCGGGAAACACGGCCCGTTTCTCGGTTGTTCACACTATCCGGAATGTGATTATGTCCGTCCCCTGAAAAGCCAGGCGGATGGACATATCGTTAAAATTCTGGAGGGTCAGTATTGCCCCCTCTGCGGTGGTGAATTAGCCCTGCGGCAGGGGCGATTCGGCATGTTTATTGGATGTAGCCGCTACCCGGAATGTGAGCATACGGAACAAATTGATAAGCCTGATGAAACGGCAATTGCGTGTCCACAGTGTCAGCGCGGTCAGTTGGTACAGCGCCGCTCCCGTTATGGTAAGACTTTCCATTCGTGCGATCGCTACCCTGAATGCCAGTTCGTTATCAATTTTAAACCGGTAGCGGGAACCTGCCCTCATTGCAATTATCCGCTACTTATAGAGAAGAAAACCGCGCAAGGCATGAAACGCTTCTGCGCCAGTAAACAATGTGGAAAGCCGGTTACGGCGGATCAAAATAGTGAATAATAACCTGCCATCAGGCTCCATTGCGCATGCTGTGGACGTGCTGAAAAAAGAAGAAGTCATCGCCTATCCAACTGAAGCTGTTTTTGGAGTCGGTTGCGATCCTGACAGCGAGACGGCCGTGAGCCGACTGCTTGCCTTAAAACAAAGACCCGTTGAGAAAGGGCTGATTTTGATCGCTGCGAATTACGAGCAGCTTAAACCCTATATCGATGACTCCATGCTGACGCCGGCGCAGCGCGAGACTATCTTCTCCGCGTGGCCTGGCCCGGTGACCTTCGTTTTCCCGGCGCAGCCGACAACGCCTCGCTGGTTAACCGGACGTTTTGATTCCCTCGCCGTTCGCGTAACTGACCATCCGCTGGTGGTTGAGCTGTGTCTGGCATTTGGTAAACCGCTGGTCTCAACCAGCGCCAACTTGACCGGATTGCCACCTTGCCGGACAACCGAAGAAGTACTGGCGCAGTTCGGGAATGACTTCCCAGTCGCTGTCGGTGAAACGGGAGGGCGCCTGAATCCGTCTGAAATTCGCGATGCTTTGACCGGCGAACGTTTTCGCCAGGGGTAATCTCATGGAAACCTATGCTGTTTTTGGTAATCCGATTGCACACAGCAAGTCACCGTTGATCCATCAGCAATTTGCGAAGCAGCTGCAGATAAATCATCCCTATGGTCGCGTACTGGCACCGGTGGATGGATTTATTCCAACGCTGGAGGCTTTTTTCGCCGCGGGCGGTAAAGGCGCGAATGTGACGGTTCCTTTTAAAGAGGAAGCCTTCGAACGAGCGGATGAGCTCACCGAGCGCGCTTCACTGGCTGGTGCTGTCAATACCCTAAAACGGCTTGAGGATGGGCGCCTTTTGGGTGACAACACCGACGGGATTGGTTTACTTAGCGACCTGGAACGACTGTCGTTTATTAAGCCCGGGTTTCGGGTCCTGCTGATTGGTGCGGGTGGCGCATCGCGGGGAGTACTGTTGCCTCTGCTTTCACTGGACTGCGCGGTGACCATTACCAACAGAACCTTTTCCCGAGCGGAAGCGCTGGCGGAGTTATTTGCGCATACCGGCAGCGTGAGCGCGGTAGCGCTTGACGATCTTGCCGATCGTGAGTTCGACCTTGTCATCAACGCCACGTCCAGCGGCATCAATGGCGAGATCCCGGCAATTCCCGCTTCTCTGGTCAGCGCGCATATGTACTTCTATGACATGTTTTATCAGAAAGGGAAGACGCCTTTCCTTAACTGGTGCGAACAACACGGCGCGAAGCAGTTAGCCGATGGGTTAGGAATGCTGGTGGGTCAGGCTGCGCATGCGGTGCTGCTCTGGCATGGCGTGTTGCCTGCGGTCGAACCTGTCATTGAAAAGTTAAAGCAGGAGCTTTCGGCGTGAACCAGGCTATTCATTTCCCGGACAGAGAAAACTGGGATGAGAGTAAACAAGCGGTCTGTTTTCCGGTGCTGGTGCAGGGTATGCAACTTACCTGTGCCATTCATGGGGAAACGCTGTTACGTCGTTTTGGCGGTTCAGACCCGATAGCAGTATTTTGCGAAAATCGCTGGGATCTGGAAGAGGAAGCCAGCGATTTAATCCGCGAACAGCAGGAAGACGATCAGGGCTGGGTTTGGTTGTCCTGATCCAAATAGTCATTCTTCCATTTAACGTAGTTGCTCGCCGAGTATTTTAACCCTTCGATCTCTGCCTCCTTCAGGGGGCGGATCTGTTTTACCGGGCTTCCCAGGTAGAGATAGCCACTCTCCAGCCGTTTGTTCGGCGGGACCAGGCTACCAGCACCAATCATTACGTCATCTTCTACTATGACGCCATCCAGCAAAATCGACCCCATGCCAACAAGTACGCGATTTCCGATAGTGCAGCCGTGAAGCATCACTTTATGGCCGACGGTAACCTCTTCTCCAATGATGAGGGGATTACCGTCCGGGTTATAGGCGGATTTGTGCGTGACATGCAGAACGCTGCCGTCCTGAATATTGGTACGGGCGCCAATCGACACATAGTTAACATCTCCCCTGATGGCGACGAGCGGCCAGATGCTGACGTCATCGGCCATTCGGACATCGCCGATCACCACGCTGCTGGCATCGATCATCACGCGATCGCCTTTTTGGGGGAAGAGATCTTTATAAGGACGTAATACTGCGGGCATATCTACCTCTAACAATGAGCGCTATACAGAAGACTTTGATCATAGTAATGGATCGAGGCAAGGCAAAATACGTCAATATTTAAGCAGATCGGGCGGGATTTCAGCGAAAAGCGCGGAAAATCAGCAGTCGGAAAAAAAGATCTAAAAAATACTTGTGCTAAAAAATGGGATCCCTATAATGCGCCTCCAT